>NZ_SJES01000003.1:0-530446 GCF_004762015.1 Halostella pelagica | reverse complement strand
CGAACCGCTCGTACACCCCGTACAGGAACACCAGAATCGCGACCGCCGCGAGGTAGTAAAACAGGACCTCTCCGACCTCGCTGATCGTCCAGAACGTCTCGCGCGTGACCGCGCCCTCCGCCTGGGCCACGAATGTCATGTACGATCACGCGGAGACTGGCCGCTTAAATCTTGTTACCGCACTTCCCGGTCTACCCCGGTTGTGTCCCCGTCAAATATAGAACACGCAGTTAGTTTATATCAGTGAGGATAGGGCCAGTGCCGCCGAGGCCAGACAGAGTGCGCCGTCCCGCCGACGGAACGCGAGCGCCGGTAGGGTCGGGTTCCAGGCGAAACACCGGGCGCGAAGCGCCAGTGCGAGTCGGTCGGCGCGGTCGAACGCCCGTTCGACGCCGCCGAGCGCGACGATCCGCATTCGGTCGGAAAGCGGGCGTTCCCCGCCGAGGCGCGCGGTCATAGCTGCACGGATCCGGCGAAGGTCGGCGACCAGAACCGGGAAAAACCGGATCACGATGGCAACACCCGCGCCGAGCACTCGGCCCGGCTTCCCCGGGACGAGTCGCTGGAGTGCGGCGCGGGACTCCCGAACCGGCGTCGACCGGACGTACGCCGCGCTGACGAGCAACACCGGAACGACCCGGTAGCTCAGCCGTGCCGATTCGACGGCCGCGTCGAGGTCGATCCACGGCGGGCCGACCTGTATCGCCGCGAAGACGGGCGCAAGCGCAAGCAATACGAGCGGGAACCGAAACGCCGCGAGGACACGGCGCAGGGAGAGCCGCGCCGTCGCGAGCACCGCAAGCGCCAGCAGCGTCGCTGCGGCGAGCCCCCGGACGGAGACGTGTGTGAACGCCGCCGCGGCGAACCCCCCCTGAAACGCGAGTTTCGCCCGCGGGTCGAACCCGTGCGCGAGCGACGACCCCGGCTCGTAGGTCACCATGGGACACGCACGCCCAGCGACGACAGTTCGTCGTCCGCCTCGCCCGGCGGGGCGTTCACGGCGACGCGGCCATCCGCCAGCGCGACGATGCGGTCGGCGAGCGAGCGCACGTCGCGCAGGTCGTGTGTCACCACGACGACGCTCGTTCCCGACCCGCTGAGTGCGTCGAGGTGGTCGACCAGTCCGGTTCGAGCGGGTTCGTCGAGCCCCGTAAACGGTTCGTCGAGCACGAGGTGGTCGGGGTCCATCGCGAGCGCGCCCGCAACTGCGACGCGCTCTTGTTCCCCGCCGGAGAGTTCGTCGATGCGTTCGTCTCCGCGGCCCGCCATGTCGACGGCCGAAAGCGCTGCAGTCACCCGGCGGTCGATCTCCGCCCGGTCCAGCCCGAGGTTCTCCGGGCCGAAGGCGATGTCAGCACCCACGGTCGCCGCGACGAAGCAGTCCCGCGGGTTCTGGAACACCATCCCGACGCTGGTCCGCGCGGCCACCAAGTCCTCGGCGACCGGTGTCCCGTCGATGACGACCTGGCCCTCGTCGGGCGTCAGCAGTCCGTTGAAATGCCGAACGAGCGTCGTCTTGCCGCTACCGTTCGCCCCTGCCAGAACGACGAACTCCCCGTCGTCTACCGTGAGGGAGACGCCGTCGACAACGGGTTCGTCGCCGTAGCGATGGACGAGATCGCGAGTTTCGATCATCGTGACGGCAGGCGACCGCTTCGGGCGACGGCCACTGTGGCGGCGATCTTCACCGCCTCCGCCGGGAAGAAGACGACCGCGCCGGCGATGACCGCGTCGGACAGGCTGTATCCCGCGACGATCATCAGCCCCGCGGCACCGCCGGCGTAGATGAGCAACGTTCCTGCGACCATCGCTCCGGCCAGAACCGGTTTCGAGACGGTGGCCGGGTCGCGAAGGGAGAAGCCCCGGTGAACGACCGCGCCGATAAGCGCCGCGGCGAACGGGTACGAGAGGAGAAATCCGCCCGTCGGTCCGACCAGCGTTCCCGGTCCTGCGCCGCCGTTCGCGAACACTGGGAGGCCGATCGCCCCGACGGTGAGATACAGCACGACCGACGCGGGGCCCCACAGCGGCCCCAGCACGATGCCCGCAAGGAACACGCCGAACACCTGCATCGTCACCGGCGCGGGCGAGAGCGGATACGGAAACGAGAGTTGCGCGAGCGCCGCCGTCAGCGCGGCCAGCAGCGCCGCCGTCGCGATATCCTCGACCGTGCGGTCGCCGACCAGTTCGACTGAATCCGTGTCCGTACTCATACCCGCTACTCTCGCCGTCCCGGCAATGAACGCACTGGTTTACCGTCGTTCGAACTCCGGTTGACGAGATCGGTCGTCCGTCTCCGGCGAAGCCCCGACCGTCAACAAGCTTTTATGTATGGCACTGGTGAACGTCGTTCCATACCAGTTATGGACGAAAAAACCGAGGAGCTCCGTGATATCTTCATCGACGTCACGGACGAGGACACGGTGACGGAGTCCCAGGAGGAGACGCCCGGGTCGCTCACCGGTCAGGACGAGGGAAAACGGGACCGTTTAGAGAGCGTCATCGCGAGCATGCGTGACCGCTACGAGTTCGACGTGGACCTGTCCGACGAGGCGCTCGTCGACCTCGTCGAACTGTTCTACGACGAGGAGAGCGACGCCGAGATCGCGCGCCAGTTAGATATCTCCCGCAAGGCCGTCTTTCGGGCCCGTATGAACCTCCATCTCGTCCGCGACCGCGATAGGGACGCGCCGTTCGACCTGGCCGAGTTCCGCGAACGTCTGACCGAGGACGCCTCTACCGCCGACCTCGCCGACGCCTTCGACGTCAGCGAGTCGACCGTCCGCCGGTACCGCCGCGTCGTGCGCACGGAAAACCGGTCCCGGCAGGCAAACGACCGCTACCGCGACGAGTTCGATACGATACTCGCCGACGGCGGGCTGGCGACCAACATGACTGAAGACATCCAGGAGGACGGACTGGACGACGCCACGGAAGGGATGGAGACGGACGTTTCCTTCTGAGACGACCTTTCTCCCACTCGGGTGCGCGAAGCGCATCGCTCGCGACAAAAAGCTCCACCGGGAGGGCACCACTCTCCCGAACCTCGCTCCACTCGTAGAGAGGCAAAAACTCCGGTCGCGCACTCGCTTTGCTCGTTCGCTCGCGGAGCTACTGCTGGTGACCGCCTGCCCTTCCCCGTCCTCGCGAGCGGAGCGAGCGAGGGCTCGGAAGAGCGGAGCTCTTCCGGTGTACGCTCGCGCGCGGCGCTCGAACGCGCCGCGCTCTCGTGCCGGCCGAATGGTCGGGATCCTTTATCCTCCGTCGCTCCATCAGTTCGAGTATGGCCGCCCCTGACTCCACCACCCGCCTCGCCGACCGCCCGCGCGTCGACTCGAACTGGTGGTACGTCGTCGCCGTGACGCCGCTTTTTTCACTGCTCCTATTCCTCGTTACCGGCTGGATGGTCGCCGCCGTCCTCCTCGGGTTCGGGGGCGGATTGATGCCGATGATGGGACACGGCGGGATACCGGCCGGGATCTTCACACTGCTGATCCCGGTATTTCTCTTCGGAACGGTCGGAACGGTACTCACTGCCGTGTTTCCCATCTCGCTGTACCTCGACGCGAAGGCGGTGCGAGCGGCCGACATCGGATGGGACCCCGACCCCGTCCTGTACGCGCTGGTGGCCGTCGTCGGCATCGTGTCGACGGCGTTCGCTCTCGGGATACCCCTGTCACTTTACTACCTCTACCAGCGCCACCGGCACGTCGGGACGCCCTGAGAGGGCACACACCGGCAGGGCACACGCAGGAAACGAGTACAACCGTGACGATGGAGGTTTCAATGGGGAACGCCGAGAAGAGGATATGAGTACGAACGAGACGATACGTCTGGCGACGCGCGGTTCCGACCTCGCCATGCGCCAGGCGGCGACGGTGAAAGCGGCGCTCTCGGACCGCCGCATCGACGCGGAACTCGTGGAGGTGGAGACGGAGGGCGACCGGGTGAGCGACGAACTCATCCACCGCCTCGGAAAAACCGGCGCGTTCGTTCGGAGCCTGGACGAGAAGGTGATAGACGGCGAGTTGGACGCCGCCGTCCACTCGATGAAGGACATGCCGACCGAGCAGCCGGACGGACTGATCATCGCCGGCATCCCGGCCCGCGCCGCACCGGGCGACGCCCTCGTCACGCCGAACGGCCGCCGACTGGAGGAACTGCCCGAGGGCGCGACCGTCGGCACCTCTAGCCTCCGCCGGCAGGCCCAGATCCGGAACGCCCGCCCCGACCTGACCGTCGAACCGCTGCGGGGCAACGTCGACACCCGCATCGAGAAGCTACTTGCACCGAGCCTCCAGCGCGAACACGAGGAGCGGACGGAGGAGGAAAAAGAGCGCAAGGGCCGGACGGACGACGACGACTACCAGTTCCCCTACGAGCGCGACGTCGAGGAGTGGTTCAACGACCTCGCCGAGGTCGAGCGCCGCGCCCTCGAACGCGAGGTCGACGTCGAATACGACGCGATAGTGCTCGCCGAGGCGGGCCTCGAACGGAGCGGCCTCGACCACAACGTCGAGTACCAGCAGCTACCGACCGACGAGTTCGTCCCAGCGCCCGGACAGGGCGCGCTCGCAGTCGCCGCAGTCGAGGGCGAGACGGCCGAGACGCTCCACGGCATCCTCGACCACCCCAGAACGCGCGTCGAGACGACCGCCGAGCGCACCGTCCTCGCGGAACTCGGCGGCGGTTGCGTCGCACCTATCGGCGTCCACGCCGTCATCCAGGGCGAGTACGTTCACACCGCAGTGCAGGTGTTCGACCGCGACGGCGAAGAGAGCGTGACCGCGACGCGGGACCTCCCCGTCGAGGACCACGCCCGCGCCGCCCGAGAGTTCGCCCGCGACCTGGCCGAGAAGGGTGCGGACGACCTGATCGCCGAGGCGCGCCGCGAGAACGACGACGAGATGGAAGCCAAGCGGGAGATACAGGAGGAATGACGGGCACTGTCTACCTCGTCGGCAGCGGACCCGGTGACCCGGAACTGCTGACGGTCAGGGCCGCCCGCCTGATAGACGAGGCCGATGTCGTTCTCCACGACAAGCTTCCCGGCCCGGAGATCATCGAGGATATCCCCGAAGGAAAGCGCGAAGACGTCGGGAAGCGCGCGGGGGGCGAGCGAACGCCTCAGTCCGAGATCAACCAGCGCCTCGTCGACCTGGCCGAGGAGGGAAACGACGTGGTCCGGCTGAAAGGCGGCGACCCCTTCGTCTTCGGCCGCGGCGGCGAGGAGATGGAGTACCTCGCCGACCACGGGGTTTCCGTCGAAGTCGTTCCCGGCATCACCTCGGCGGTCGGCGCGGCGGGCGTCGGGGGGATCCCCGTTACCCACCGCGACCACGCCTCCAGCGTCTCGTTCGTCACGGGGCACGAGGACCCGACCAAAGCGGAGTCGGCCGTCGACTGGCAGGCCCTGGCCGACACCGGCGGCACCATCGTCGTGCTGATGGGCGTCGGCAAACTGCCCGACTACACCCGGGCGCTCCGGGAGGCCGGGATGGACCCCGAGACGCCGGTCGCACTCGTCGAGAGAGGCACCTGGCCGGAGATGCGCGTCGCGACCGGGACGCTCGACACCGTCGTCGCCGCCCGCGACGAGCGCGGGATCGAACCGCCCGCGATCACGGTGATCGGCGACGTTGCGGCGGTGCGCGACCGCGTCGTCGAGTTCCTTCGCGGTCGGGGGAGCGGACGGAACGGCGGAGACGGACGTAGCGGAGGTGACGACGCGTGACCCGCGACGTGCGCGCCGCCGTGTTCCGTCCCGACGACGAGCGCATCGACGAGGCCGTCGAACTGCTGGAGTCGCTCGGTGCCGACCCCGTTCCGGACCCGATGCTCGCGGTCGAACCGACGGACGCGACGCCCGACGCGGCCGACTACGTCGTCATGACGAGCAAGACCGGCGTCGAACTCGTCGCCGCCGACGGGTGGGACCCCGGAGCCGCGACGCTGGTCGCCATCGGCGAGCGAACTGCCCGGGCGATGCGCGAGGTCGGCTGGGACGTCGATATCATTCCCGAGGAGTATTCTTCGACCGGTCTGGTCGAAGCGCTCGCGGACGACGTCGGCGGCGCTCGCGTCGAGGTCGCCAGAAGCGACCATGGGAGCGACGTGCTCACGGACGGCCTCGCTGACGCGGGCGCGAAAGTCAACGAAACCGTGCTCTACCGCCTCGTCAGGCCCGAAGGCAGCGGCGACTCCGCAGAACTCGCCGCGGGCGGCGACCTCGACGCCGCGCTCTTTACCTCCTCGCTCACCGTCGATCACTTCCTCGACGCCGCCGCGGAGCAGGGCGTCCGAGACGAGGCGATAGCGGGGCTGAACGACGCCGCGGTCGGGACGATCGGCGAGCCGACCAGGGAAACCACCGAGGAACGCGGGATAGCGGTGGATGTGGTCCCGGAGACGGCGACGTTCGAGGCGCTGGCGACGGCGGTCGTCGAGGCCGCCGCGCCGACCTATCACGAGTGATCCGGAGGTTTAAGACCGAGGGAGCGCCAACCCGATTTCGATGGACGCCCCCGTTCCGGAGATGGTCGACCGCGCGGCCGCCTGCGCAGACCGCCTGCGCGCGGCCGACGAGGTGTTGCTCGCCTCGCATATCGACGCAGACGGCCTGACGAGCGCCGCCATCGCGTCGACGGCGCTGGAACGGGCGGGGATTCCGTTCGAGACGCTGTTCAGCAAGCAACTGGACGAGGAGGAGATCGCGAGCATCGCCGCCACCGAGTACGACACCGTCCTCTTCACTGACTTCGGCAGCGGGCAGTTAGATATCATCGCGGAACACGAGGCCGCCGGCGATTTCACGCCGGTGATCGCCGACCACCATCGGCCGGCCGACGCGGAGACGGAGTTCCACCTCAACCCTCTGCTGTTCGGTATTGACGGCTCCTCGGAACTCTCCGGCGCGGGCGCGAGTTACGTCCTCGCACGAGCGCTCGAACCCGCGACCCGGGACAACCGCGACCTGGCCGGCCTCACCGTCGTCGGCGCAGTCGGAGATATGCAGGCGATGGACGGCGAACTCGTGGGCGCGAACGCCGAAATCGTCGCCGAGGGCGAGGCCGCCGGCGTCCTCGACACGGGAACTGATCTGGCGCTGTACGGGAAACAGACCCGGCCACTTCCGAAACTGTTGGAGTACGCGACCGACGTGCGGATCCCCGGAATCTCGAACGACCAGAACGGCGCGCTTCGCTTCCTCGACGGCCTCGATCTGGAGTTGAAATCGGGGAGCGACTGGCGTCGGTGGGTCGACCTCACCGACGACGAGAGGCAGACGCTCGCGAGCGCGCTGGTCCAGCGCGCAGTCGAATCCGGCGTTCCGCCGGGGAAGATAGACGACCTCGTCGGAACGACGTACACCCTGCCCGCGGAGGAGTCGGGCACCGAACTCCGCGACGCGAGCGAGTTCTCCACGCTACTGAACGCGACTGCAAGATACGAGCGGGCGGATGTCGGTCTCGCGGTCTGTCTTGGGAACCGCGACGGCGCACTGGACCGCGCGCAGACGCTGTTGTCGAACCACCGGCGGAACCTCTCGGAGGGACTGGAGTGGGTCAAGGAGGAAGGTGTCACCCGTGAGGAACACGTCCAGTGGTTCGACGCCGGCGACCGCATCCGAGAGACGATCGTCGGTATCGTCGCCGGGATGGCCGTCGGCACCTCGGGCGTCGACCGTGACCGACCAATCGTCGCCTTCGCCGAGAAAGGAGCGGACGAGATAAAGGTCTCGGCTCGCGGGACGGCACGAATGACCAGCAAGGGACTCGACCTCTCGTCGGTGATGACGACGGCCTCGCAGGCTGTCGGCGGCGACGGCGGCGGTCACAACGTCGCCGCCGGGGCGACGATTCCGGAGGGAACGCAGGTTGACTTCATCGACCGCGTGGACGAGCTAGTCGGAACACAACTGTCGTAACCGCCGCTTAGGGGCGCTATTCCCTCTATAACAAAATAGCTCGGTCCCTTGGAAACCGACGTGACAGCAACTAGATTTTCCGGTGAGGTGATCGACCGATGACGAGTTGGCGAGCGGTGGGGATCGGCTTCATCGTCGGTCTCGTCATCGCTACTGTCGGCCTCGCGCTACCGGTGATCGGGCAGATAGCCGGCGGTCTGGTCGGCGGCTTTCTCGCGGGCTACCTCGGGGGCGGCGGCCTCGGAAGCGGCGCGTGGCACGGGCTACTCGCCGGCGCGGTCGGCGGCCTCATAATCGCCGTGTTCGTTCTCGTCGGAACGTCGCTGCTGGGCGTGACCGTCACGGAACCTGTAAACGCCATCGTCGGCGGTGCGGGCCTCTCGCTCGTTGTCGTCTTTCTCTCGTTGCTGTTCGCGTTGGACAGCGCGCTAGCCGGGGCGATTGGCGGCGCGCTCCGCGGCTAAGGGCATCGTTACTGCCTCGAACTTCCGAATGCGATTCTCGCTTTGTCCGAGAAAAACTCGGAAAAGGCAAAGCGGCGTTCATTCGGTTTGCCAGTTTCGTATGGTGGAATATGGTTTATGAGCAGAGTACGTCATCCTCTTCAGGGTAGTAGCGGGGAGATCGCGCCGGTCGATAATGCGAAGATCAGTGTATCGGGTTGCGATACGCTCTGTCGCGCACACGTGCGTTCACCGACTGCCTTGTAGGTTCGGTGAGATCCTACCAGGTCTACGGAAGAGACCGCAGGCACAGTCGAACGCCCACTGCCAACTCTGTGCCCGAGCGAGCGATAGTCGTCACTGAAACGATGTACACGCTGATCGCACGCTGTCGGGCGACCTTGTCTGTGAGGACTTGCGAACGTAATCAGTGTATCAGGTTGCGATACTAGGAAACTCGCACAACAACGGCACAACCGAGATGGCTGCAACGGCAAGGCGTGCATCGGGAGTTCGGCGGGGTGATGATACACCGCTCAGCGATTGATCGATTCCGGATCGAGAGTCGGCGTTTCACAGCGTTCACCGTGGCGGTGAGACGAAATTGCAGAGAAGTTCGGTCGACCGAACGCGTTCCGAACGAGCGTATCGAACGGAGCTACCAACAACATCACACGAGTCCGAGATACAGTTCGTGTCGCACTACTTCGTGATCACTGGTACACGCCGTCGACGGCTGATAGAAACCTGGAATCAGGAGATGAAACACCGAGGAGACAGCTGCTCGGCGACCCCGAAACGGGATGATCGGTCCGAACACCGGGAGTGATAAACTAATAGTCGCGATATGAAACATGCCAGAACTAATTCCGGTTGGACGATGAGCGACTAACGACAGAACAGGGAAGCGTGGCCGCAGAAAAGGGATTCGGCGCTACAAGTCCGGCGCGATGAGTCCGAACGCGGAGCCGTCGACTGCACCGTCGGCGGACAGTTCCCGGAGCAGGCTCAGGTCCTGTTCCAGTTCCTCGTCACCGAGCGCGTTCATTTCGTGCTCGAAGTGATCGGCGAAGGTATCGAAGCGCCGCCGATAGGTGTCCGAGACGGACAGTGGGTCCGACTGGCGTTCCCACTGTCCGAGTTCGTACTCCTCGGGCGGTTCAACGTCGTCCTCGCCGTACTCCTCGGTGCGTTCGTCGACCATCCACGACTTCATGAGGTCGGCGTAGCGCGCGAGCAGGACGGCCTTGCGGATGCCGGAGTTGTCGAAATGCTCCGGCCCGTCGGCGGAGAACTGGACCGTCCGCTCCTGGCGGCGACGCTCACCGGTCCGGGTTTCGTACTCGGCCGAGAGGTTGATTTTCGGGTTACTACCGGTCTGGCGGACTTTTACGAGGATGACGCCGCCGCGAGTCCGGCCGCCCTCCGTCGGCGAGGGGAACAGGGTGTTCGCCCGTACGAGCGAGTCGGTCGCGTCCTCTGCCGCGGAGGTGCCGTACACCTCCTCGACGGCGTATCCGTCGGCGTCGAGTTCCAGCGAGAGGTCGAACACGAGCGGCGTGACCATGAACTCGAACTCCTCGTCGAGACGTGTCTCGAACTGGTCCGCTGAGTGGACGGAGTAGTAGTTCGCCCCGCGGACCGCCGTCAGCGTGTCGACCAGTTCGGTGTTGAAGTCGACCCCCATACCGACGAACGTGGTGTAGACGTTCTGTGCAGCGTTTTCCTCGGCAATACCGACCAGCCCATCCTCGGTGGTCGTCCCGAGATTGGGCATCGCGTCCGTGAGATACACCATCCGCGTCTCGTACTCGGTCTGGTCGGCGTCGGCGTACTCCGAGAGGAGTTCGGTTCCGGTTTCAGCGCCCGCGGAGAGGTTCGTTCCGCCGTTCGCCTGCAGTTCGCGGATGTGGTCCCGGATCGCACTCATGTCGGTGCGTTTGACTTCCCGCATCGGCTTGGCCACGTACGACCCGTTGTTGAAAAGCACCATTCCGAAGCGGTCCTCGTCATCGAGGTGATCCGTCATCGACGCGACGACATCGGTCGCGACGTCTATCTTGGGTCGCTCCGTGTAGTTTTCGACCTCGTGGCGGTTGCCGAACCGGTCGTAGTAGTAGCGGTCGAACGGCGAACTCATCGACCCGGAGATGTCGAGGACGACGACGAGATTCAGCGTCTTGCGCTCGAAGTCCTCGATGCCGGAGTTCAGCCCGACCGTCATGAACCGTTCCGGTTCGTCGGCCAGCGGGTCGGACGAGACGGCTGTGCTGTAGGAGGGACAGAACAGCGACGTGCAGGGGCGGTCGCTCCCGGTGTCGAAGTAGTACTCGTTGAACAACCCCTCGTAGGACAGGTCCGACGGGATCGGCAGATACCCCTCGTCGATGTTGTCACGGAAGTTGTTGACGTCCATCGCGCCGCCGGCCGTGAGGCCGACGTTGTTGGAGGACTCGGCGGACATCTCGACGGCGTCCCCCTGTGCGCTGGCGGTGTACGTCACGTTAGCCGCCGATCCGCTGGAGAGATTATCCTGTTGTTCGTCGGGGTCGTACTGCCAGTCGTCGATCCGCTCGTACGTCTCGGTCGTTGTCGTCGTGTCCCCGGCACCGGCGGGACCGGAGTTTCCGGTGGACAGTTGTTGCGAACACCCGGCGATTCCGAGCGTTCCGGCCGCGGCGGCCAGCCTGAGATACCGTCTACGCGAACAAGGCTCTTCCATAGAGAAACCAAAGCGGACGAAGCATATCAGGCTACGGTAGGGTAAAATCGGCGTTTGAGCCACGACAGCGGGGATCGCCCGACTTTTGTCGAACGCACCCGTTCGCACTCACATGACCGACTTCGACCCGGAACGGTTCGAGGACAAGTACGTCCACTACTTCACCGAACTCCAGCGGGCGTACAAAAACGCCTTCGAGCAGATGAACGAGACGTACGACTCGGAACTGATCCACGCCATCGACCAGCAGATACTGAACGAGAGCGAACCGTTCTACGAGGGAGACGGCGAGTTCCGCATCGAACTGCCCGACAACCCCGGAGAACGGACCCGCGGCGTCGTCGTCGACCAGGAGAAACTGGACCAGGTGCTCGACATCTACGTCGACCAACTGGAAACCGAGATCCGCGACGTGTTCGGGTTCGAGTAGCCGATGGAGTCACTCGCCGAGGAGCGGGCGGAACGCACACGTAGCGGGAAAGGTTCAAGGGTGCTGACCACCAACCAGTGGACATGAGCACTGACGCCCAAGAGGACGGCGACGATCTGGAAGATCGAGTCTCGAACTTCCTGCGCAGGAACTTCCCGCAGATCCAGATGCACGGCGGTAACGCAGCCATTCAGGACCTCAACCGCGAAACCGGAGAGGTGTCCATCCAGCTCGGCGGAGCCTGTAGCGGATGCGGTATCTCGCCGATGACCATCCAGGCCATCAAGAGCCGCATGGTCAAGGAGATCCCCGAGATCGAGAAGGTCCACGCCGACACCGGCGGTGGTGGCATGGGCGGCGACGGCGGCATGGAACCGTCGTTCCCCGGCGAGACGGTCGACGACGAGGACGACGGCGCTTCTGACGAAGGCCCGCAGGCCCCCTTCTAACTCCGACGGTCGTTCCCGCGGAACCGCGATAAGCAGTCTTTTTAACGCTCCGGCGGTCCACCGTAGGTATGACGAGCGCGGACGCGTCGGAACGGGACGTTCTCTTCGTCGTGATGGACACCGTTCGCAAGGACCATCTGTCCGTATACGATTACGACCGCCCGACAACGCCGGGATTAGAGGCGTTCGCCGAGGACGCCGCGGTGTTCGAGCAGGCCGTCGCGCCGGCACCGTGGACGCTTCCCGTCCACGCGTCGCTGTTTACCGGTCTCTACCCCAGTGAACACAACGCGAACCAGGAAAACCCCTATCTCGAAGGTGCGACGACGCTCGCAGAGAGCCTCTCGGGGACCCACGAGAGCGCCTGTTACTCTTCGAACGCGTGGATCACGCCGTACACCCATCTGACCGACGGGTTCGGCGACCAGGACAACTTCTTCCAGGTGATGCCGGGCGAGTTCATGAGCGGCCCGCTGGCGAAAGCCTGGAAGACGATGAACGACAACGAGCAGTTGCGAAAAGTCGCCGACTGGCTGGTCAGCGTCGGTAACACGTTCCACGAATACTTCGCCAGCGGCGGGGGGTCGGACTCGAAGACGCCACAGGTCATCGACCGGACGCGGGAGTTCGTCGACGGCGTCGACGACGACGAGAACTTCTTCGCGTTCGTCAACCTGATGGACGCTCACCTCCCCTACCACCCGCCCGAGGAGTACAGGGAGGAGTTCGCGCCGGACGTCGATTCGACCGCCGTCTGCCAGAACTCCAAGGAGTACAACTCCGGGGCGCGCGACATCGACGACGCGGAGTTCGACGACATCCGCGGCCTCTACGACGCGGAGATCCGCCACATCGACGCCGAACTCCGTCGCCTGTTCGACTGGCTGCAGGCCGAGGGCCGCTGGGAGGACACGCTGGTCGTCGTCTGTGCGGACCACGGCGAACT
Source organism: Halostella pelagica (assembly GCF_004762015.1). Taxonomy (NCBI): domain Archaea; kingdom Methanobacteriati; phylum Methanobacteriota; class Halobacteria; order Halobacteriales; family Natronoarchaeaceae; genus Halostella; species Halostella pelagica. The sequence continues at coordinate 517,529 of NZ_SJES01000003.1, read as the reverse complement.
CCACGGCGAGCACGACCTCTACGGCCACGAGTTCAGCATCTACGACCCGCTGGTGAACGTCCCGCTGCTGGTAAAACACCCGGACCTAGACGCCGGCCGCTACGACCAGCAGGTCGAACTGATCGACCTGTATCACACCGTGTTAGACCACGCGGGCGTCGACCCCGCGGGCGAAACCGCCGTCTCGCTGGACGAGCGGCGGTCGTTGCTGGGCGACGACTACCGCGAGTTCGACGACGGGGAGTTCGCCTTCGTCGAGTATTCGCGGCCGGTCGTCGAGCTGAAACAGCTCGAACAGAAGGCCAGTGCCGCGGGGATCACGCTCGATGAGGATTCGCGGTTCTACTCGCGGATGCGGGCCGGCCGCCGCCCGGACGCGAAGTACATTCGCAACGAGCGGATCCCGGACGAGGCGTATCGCCTCGACAAGGACCCGGGCGAGACGGAGAACCGCGCGGGGACGAGCGGTGAGATCGACGACTCCATCACAGAGGTGGAGGCGGCGTTATCGCGGTTCGAGGACCAGGTCGGCGGCCCCTGGGAGGGTGACGCCGCCGGCACGGGCGAGGACGTGTTGGACGACATGAGCGAGGACGCAAAGGACCGTCTGCAGGACCTGGGGTATATCGACTGACGTGACTGGCGCAGACGGCACCGCGGACCTCGGAGACCTGTTCGACCGCCAGACGACGGCGAAGATAGCCGGCGGGTTCGTCGTCGCCGCCGTTCTCGTCTACCTACTCGGCGCGGCGGTCGGGTGGGACCAGACGATAGCCAGACTCCGGAACGCGGAGTTGCGGTGGCTCGGCGCGGCCTGCCTCTCGACGCTGCTGTGTCTCGCCGCGTGGGGGAAAGCCTGGCAGATCGTTCTCCGCGTCGGCGGGATCGACGTCCCGTACCGGAAGCTCGTCGTGACGTACTTCGCCGCCACCTTCGCCAACTACGTGACGCCGCTCGGGCAAGCGGGGGGCGAGCCCTTCATCGCGTACGTCCTCTCGCAGGACACGGATGCGAACTACGAGCAGAGCCTGGCAAGCGTCGTCACCGCCGACCTGCTGAACCTGCTCCCGTTCTTCAACTTCGCGGCGGTCGGGCTGGGCTACCTGCTGCTCCGGTCGCAACTCACCGAAACCGCGGAGGATCTCGCGGTCGGTCTCGGGGTACTCGCGGTCGGCATCCCCGCTATCGTCGTGGCCGGGTGGCAGTTCCGGAGCGTCGTCGAACGGGCGATACTGTGCGTCGTCGAACCGCTCGCCCGCCGGACGGATCGGGTCACCGTCGACAGCATCCGAGAGCGGATCGAACGCTTCTACGAGTCGATCGCTCGCATCACCGGCTCCCCGAGAGCGTTGCTGTCCGCGACGGCGTTCGCGTACGTCGGCTGGGTGTTTTTCGCGCTGCCGCTGTACTTCGCGGGGTTGACCCTCGACCTCGCCGTTCCGCTGTTACTCGTCTTCTTCGTCGTGCCGGCGAGCACGCTCGCGGGGATGGTACCCACGCCGGGCGGCCTCGCGGCCGTCGAGGGAGCGCTAACCGGACTCGTCGTCGCGCTGAGCGCACTGTCGGCCGCAGACGCGCTGGCGGTCGCGACGATCTACCGGCTGGCGAGTTACTGGTTCGCTATCGTCGTCGGCGGCGCTGCGGCGCTGTGGGTGCTGTACCGCACCTGATCGGGGTCGTACTCGGATCGGCGGTCGGTCTGTGCCCGTTCGCGGACAGTTCGGCCTCGCCGCCAACCGACTCGACGCACCCTCACACCGGACTCACTCGCGAACGCCCTGACCTCGCTCCCACGCCCGCAAAAGCGCCGCGAGCGTCCGGTTGACGGGGACGTCAACGTCGTGTTCGGAGGCCCGATCGACGACGTAGCCGTTGACGGCGTCGACCTCCGTCCGGCGGCCGTCCTGCACGTCCTGATACATCGACGACTCGTTGTCGGCCGTCGCCGTCGCCACGTCCGCGACGGCGTCCAGCGCCGCGCGGTCGGGGAGAAACACGTTCCGGCGACGGGCGACCCGGGCCGCCTCGCATGCAGCGGAGCGTGCGAGGTCGTTCGCGGGCCCCGACATGAGAGCTCCGTTCTCGACGCGGGACAGCGCGGTAACGGCGTTGATACCGGCGTTGACGGCGAGTTTCTCCCAGAGCCGTCGCGGCATGTCGTCGGAGACGGTCACATCGAGGTCGGCCCGACGGAACGCGCGGGCGACTCTGACCGCCGACGCGGAGTCACCGCCCTCGCGGTGTCCGAGCGTGATTTCGCCGACGCCAGTACACTCCACGCGGCCCGGTTCGCGGAGGACCGCGCCGTAGGTCGCCGTTCCGGCGAGGACGGGACAGTCGAGGTGGCGAGCGAGGCGCTCCTCGTTTCCCATGCCGTTCTGGAGGGACAGCGCCGCCTCGTACTCGCCGGTCGCCAGATCGCGGGCGGCGGCCTCGGTGTCGAACGCCTTGACCGCCAGAACCGCGAGATCCGCCGTCAGTCCGGTCCCATCGGTTGCGGCCGTCGGTGCGACCGTCGCCGAAAGGTCACCCTCGACGACAAGCCCGGACTCGGCGACGGCGGCGACGTGCGGATCGCGGCCGACGAGCGTCACATCGTGTTCCTGCGCGAGCAGTCCGCCGACGAGACTGCCGAGACTACCCGCTCCGAAGACGACGACGTCCATACTCCCCTCTCGCGGTCGACGACAAAGAGCCTAGTCCTCCGTCCAGTACATGAGCGCTTCCTTCGGTTCGCCGCATCCGGGACACTCGTCAGGGAGCCCCTCGTCTATCGCCCCCATCTCGCCGCATTCCGTGCAGCGCCACATGAGTTCTGCCTCGCCGAAATCGTGCCCCGAACGGGCGTGTTCGACGCTCAGGCTCTCGACGCCCTCGCGGGTCGTCACGAAGAATCCGCCCTTCTCGAACCCGCGAATCGTACCGAGTTCTTCGCCGTCCTCGTCGTAGACGGCCTGTCCGAGGTCGAGCCGGTTGACCGCTTTTTCCGCTTCCTCTTCCCCCTCCTTCGCCGGTGTTTCTCCCTGTCCAGCCATATCTGAACGCACCACGGGAACGGGCATAAACGTAGGGCGGTGTTCGACGGACCCCCGGGAGAGCGAGATGTCGACCGCCGTCAGTCGTCGGCGGGCGCGTGTGACCCGGAGGCGGCGGGAACGGTCCCGTCCTCCGTCCACCCGCGGATCCCGTAGTACTCGTCCAGAGCCGCATCGAACCCGTCGACGTCGTAGGGGAGTCGGTCGTCCGCCCGGTCGAACCCGCGTTCGTTGTTGAACGCCCGTTCAAGGTCGATCACGCGCGCGCCGATGTCGAGCAAGTCATCGAAGTCAGCGTCGAACAGCGCCTCGAAGCGCTCCGCGTTGAGCATGTCGCGCGAGAACCGACAGACGACGCCGCAGTCCTCCAGCGCTCGCTTGTTCTCCTGACGGACGAGTTCCGGCGGCTTGTCGTCCAGACCCGTCGGCTCGAACGCCGAGTCGGGGTCGACGAGCGGGTACTCGTACGCGTAAAACGTCGCGTACATGTGGTCAGCGCCGCGGTTCGACGTGGCGTAAGCGAGGCCCTGTCCGTTCAGCGTCCGGCCGTCGTGTGCGGGGAACTCCATCCCCTTGACCGACCAGTTCTCGACGCCGAGTTCCTCGTGGACGCGGTCGACACCCTCCGCGAGCAGGTCGCCCTCCTCCTCGCGGTGGGCGATCTTCTCGACGAGGTCGTGTATCAGGTCGACGTTGCCGAACTCGTCCTCGGCGGCGAGGTAGGCCGACACTACGTCGCCCGCGCTGATCGTATCGAGACCGAGCGTGTCGCACAGTTCGTTCGACTGCATCACATCGACGATGTCGTCGACGCCCGCGTTGCTTCCGAACGACATCACAGTCTCGTACTCCGGCCCCTCGGTCTCGACGCCCCGCGCCTCGTCTTTCGTGGGAAGTTTGCACGCGAACGCGCAGGCCGAACAGGTCCCCTTCTCGAACTTCTTCTCCTCGACTCGGTCGCCGCTGATACCGTCGACCCCCTCGAACGACAGCTCCGAGAAGTACCGCGTCGGCAGCGCCTCCACCTCGTTCGCGTAGTCGGTGACGCTCGTCGTCCCCTGTCGCTTCATGATGTGGTCGCTCGTCGCCGCCTCGCGGTGGACGTCCATCTGGACGGGGTCGATGTCGATCTCCGGCGGCGAATCGCCCGCGAACGTGACGGCTTTCACGTTTTTCGAGCCGAACACCGCGCCGAGCCCGCCGCGGCCGAACGCCCGCGTCTCGGTGGTCATGATCGACGCGAACCGGACGAGGTTCTCGCCGGCCGGCCCGATAGCGGCGATGTTCTCGGCGGAGAGGTCCTCGTCACGGTCCGTGACGCGCTCGGTCACCTCCGGAACTGTTGCGCCGGCCAGGTCGGGCACTTCCTCGAACTCGACCGAATCGTCGCGCACGTGGACGATGACGGGTTCCTCGCTCTCGCCGGTTATCTCGACGGCGGCGTAGCCCGTATCCGCGAGATGGCGGGACATGAACCCGCCGGCGTTCGACGAGATCAGGCCGTCTGTCAGGGGGGAGACGGCGGTGCAGTTCGTGCGCCCCGTAAAGCTCATGTTCGACGTCTGCATCGGCCCGGTCGCGAAGAACAGGCTGTTCTCCGGGCCGAACGGGTCCGCGTCGAACGGGATACGGTCGTACGCGAGTTTCGTGCCGACGCCGCGCCCGCCGATGAACGATTCGAGCACGTCGTCGATCTCGTCTGTGTCCGTCGATCGCTCCCCGACGTCGACCGTCAGGAGCGAACCTTCCGCGTGAAGCATACGCCTACTCTCATGGACGATCAGTAATAAACATCAGTGAACCGGATGGCGGGGGAGATCAGTCACTCGGAGCGAACAGCCGGCTGTGAAACCGAGGGAAAGCGGCCGAAAAACCCGTCGTACTGGGGCGCAAATTTTTTTCGTCCCTGTCGGCTAGCGGTATCCGTGGAGTCCCCGTTCGAGGTTCTATCGATCGGTCCGGATGCGGACGAAGCGGAGGTAGAGCGAGCGTTCAGACGGCGGGTGAAGGAAGCACATCCTGACCAGGGCGGATCCACGAGGGAGTTTCGGCTGGTCAAGGCGGCGTACGAGGAGATCAAATCGGCCGACGGGAACGAGGAGATCGAGGTCAGTCGAGAAAGCGTCGAAGAGCAGCGCGAGCAGGAGGGCTCCCGAATCGAGTACCTCAATTTCGAGGTGCTCGGCGACTACGGGTGGGAACTCGACGACGACGACCTGTTCGAGAAGGCGTCCGCCGAGAACCTCGACTCGACGGATTACGGTCGGTTCCTGGCCGAACCCGGCGAATCGCTCCTCGAAGCCGCCGAGAACCGCGGGTTCGCCTGGCCGTACTCCTGTCGCGGCGGCGCGTGCGCCAACTGCGCTGTCGTGGTCACGGAGGGTGAACTGTCGATGCCGGTCGACCACATTCTCCCGACGGAGATGGTCGAACGCGGGATCCAGCTATCCTGCAACGGCGTCCCGGTCACTGACCAGATGAAGGTCGTCTACAACGTCAAACACCTGCCGGTCCTCGAAGAACTCCGGTTGCCGCCCCGCTCGTTCGAGGGGGCACATCTCAACGACTGACGGGCCCGTGTCTCGCACCGCTCACATGAAGTCCGCGATGCCTGTCTGCTTGTTCTTGTCGTTGACGAAGATGCTCTCCAGCGACTTTTCGAGCACTTCGAGGCGCTGTTTCGTGTAATCGCGGGTCCCGTACTCCTCGGCGACCTGGATGGCGGTGTCCATGTACTTGTTCACCGACCCCTGGTGAACAGTGAGGTTCACGTCACCGCCGCACTCCCGGCAGTCGCCCGACAGCGGCATCCGGCGGTACTTCTCGCCGCAGTCGAGACAGCGGGTCTCCTGCCGGGAGAACGCCCGGAGGTTGCCGATGAGGTCCGGCAGGAAGTGGTACTCGATGACCCGCTCCGCGACGTCCGTCTCGTCGACGGAGCGGAGTTTCCGCGAGAGTTCCAACTGGGCGTTCATCTTGTCCATCATCGACCCCAGCGTCTTGTACGCAGAGAGGTCCGGACCCAGCGCCAGATCGGTCGTGTCGTGAGTGTGACCGAAGCCGGCGTACTCCCGGTCCGTGCCCAGGGTGTCCTCCGCGATCTCGATGTCGACCTCGCCGGGGTCCGCCATCTCGCGGGTCGCCTCGTAGAACTCCTTCGGGTACTGCGAGACGACGTCCATGTTGTGCGCCTCGTCGTCGATCTCGTTCGGGTCGATGCGCGAGGACATGACGAGGGGTGCGTCCATCTGACCGCCTCTTTGGTCCGGGAGGTAGGACTTGCTGAAGTTGAGCAGGCCGTCGAGGAGGAGCATCACGCAGTCCTCGTCGCCGTCGCAGTTGCGCCGTTTCGAGGCGTGAAAGAACGGATGCGCGTATCCGACCGCCGCGCTCGTGAAGCCGATAACCCGACCCACCACGGCCGCGCTGGTGTGGGGGGCCATCCCGAAGACGAGTTCGCCGACGAGTTCGTCGCGGTCGTCCAGTTCGTAGTACGGTTCGAGGTCGTAGAACTGCGACAGGAGGTCGTCGACGAAATCGGCCGTCTGCAGGAGGTGTTCGGCGGCACCGTTCGAGAGGACGACGTCCTGTACTTTCAGTTCGACCAGTTGGTCCTCGTGCCGGAGGAGGTCGCCGTGGATGTCCTCCTCGTAGCCGAGTTGGCGGAACTGGTCGACGGTAACGTCCAGTTCTTCGGGACGGACGGACGTGACGGGCAAGTCCGTCATGTCGTAGCGGACGGTGCCGTCCTTGAACGCTGAGACGCCGTGTTTCGAGCGGAGGATCCCCTTCTCGATGGCCTCGGGCGTCTTGTTCGTCGAGGTGAGCCCCTTGACGCCTTTCAGGATGTCGAAGGCGTTCTCGCGCTCGCCGACGGACTCGAGCGCATCGCGGTACTGGGCGTGAACGTCTATGATGCGGGATTCGACGGACGTTCCGTCGATCTCGCAGCGCGAACAGTGAACGCGGCCGGCCTCGTCCGGACGGAGGTCCCGTTCGCAGTCAGGGCACTGGTAGTGCGGTTCCGTGTGCGCGCCGCAGTCTGGACAGCACGGCTTGAACGTCGCTTCGCCACAACCGGGACACTCGCGGCGACCGACCTCCACTTCGACCTCGCCGGGGGTGTCTTCCATGGTCTCGGCGTGGCCCGCAGCGGCGGCGACGTCGCGTTGGTTGCCGCCGGCTTCGCCGATGGGAAAGAGCGTGTGGACCGCCGGGCTGAGTTCGCGCGACTCGGATTTCTCCGGGCGACCCATTCGGTTTCCGATACGCGTGGGCGCGCGCTCGCGAACCGCGAACGGGGCGACCTCGTTGACGGCTTTCACCGCGTTGTCCCACTCGCGCGATTCGGCCGAGAGGTCGTCCCAGGTCCGGTCGAGGTCGGTCGTCAGACCGAGCGAGCGGACGAACGGGCCCCATTCCGGCACTGCGATAGCGTCTGACTCCTGGCGGTGTTCGAGTATGAGCGCTTCGAGCGCCTCGCGGACGTCGGCGGTGTTCTCAACCAGAAGGTCGCCGTCGACCACGTCGCCGGCGGCGACGGCGTCCGCGAGCGCCTCGAACTGCTCGACGGACAGGTCGTGCCAGAGGTAGGTGTGTTTCGGATGGATCGGGGCGTCGTACTCGGTCGCCCACTCGACCGCCTCCGTTGGGTCCGGGTCGTCGAGGTCGACGCGGACGGAGTCGGCCATCGCCTGCACGTCAGCGTTGGTCTCCTCGAACTCCTGTGTCCACCACTCGACGGTGTAGGAAGCGGGCGCGAGCGGGTGGTTGTTCTCGACGAACTCGCCGTAGTTGACGAGATACTCGCCGAGGTCGAGTATCTTCTCGACGCCGTTTCTGATTTCGAGGGCCTCCTCGGGGTCGTCGATCCGACGGACGTCGCCGTTTGCGAGGCGGACCGTCGGCCCCTCGATGGAGTCGACGGGGACGACGCCCGCGGCCTTACCGGGGCGCTCGGTCTTGATCTGGGTTCCGGTCGCGAGGAAGTCGTCGACCAGATGCATCGTCGCCGGGTGAACGCCCGCCGTTGCGAACCCGTGGTTGCGTGCGCGGCCGTAGCGCAGGCGGAACCCGCCCGTTTCGCTCGGATGCGAGAAGACGGGGCGGCCGGCGATCAGGTCCCGCAGGAACTTCCAGGACTCCTCGACGCGGGGCGGGCCGTCTGGCTCGGCGGCGTCGTTTCCGTCCGCGTCCTCGCTCTCGTCGCCGTCGTCCGGGTCGGGGTCCGCTTCGTCACCCTCGTCGGCCCCCTCGTCGCCGTCCTTGCCGATGGTGCCGTCGATGAGGTCCTGAAGCCAGGGCCAGTCGACTTCTTCCAAGTTCCGGGTGTAGCGCTGGATTTTCGGGGCCTTGAGCGCGATCCCCTCGGCGAGGACGAGACACATTCCGCCGCGGGCGGAGTTGGTGTCGACGCGGTCGAGGTCGCGAAAGCCCGACACCTCTTCGTCGCCCGTCGCCTCACCGTCCAGCATGATGGGGACGTGCTTCGCGATGAACTTCGTTTCCTTGTCTTTCGGGGTGTACTGGAGGCCGGTCTCGCTGTCGTACAGCGACACCTCCTCGGCGTAGCGCTCTATCTCGTCGTCACGGGCGTTGTACTCGTCGACGCCGATGAGCGCGCGGGTGTAGTCGGCGACGAGGACGGATAGCGCCTGTGCGGTCCCCCCGGCGGAGCGGATCGGGCCGGCGTAGTAGACGTTGACGAACTCCGTGCCGTCGTCGTTCTCTAACAGTTCGACGCGGTCGATCCCCTCGATGGGAGCCGCGACGACGCCCTCGGTGAGGAGGGCGACCGCCGTGCGGACCGCGCCCTCGACCTTGCCGGCTTTCGTCTCGTAGTCACCGACGCGCTCCTCGGCGAAATCCTCCGCGAGCGCGAGGGCGGCCTCCTCCCTGCTCATTTCGCCTTCGAGTTCGCGGACGCGTTCCGCCACCCCGTCGATGCCGAGGATGTTCTCGACGCGGTCGGCCATGTCCTTGGCGACCGGGATCTCGACCTCGGTTTCGGGATCGTGACCCTGTTCGCGGGCCGAGCGGGCGACCTCGAAGGCGTCGTCGAGGCCGTTTTCGAGCCGTTCGAAGTACCGTTCGTCTTCCCGCCGCATCTATAACCAGAGGTCCAGGTCGGTGGTCTCGTCGTGTTCGCGTTCGAGCGTCGTGTCGAACGTCCGCATGTACACCTCGCCGGCGAAGACAGTCGCGGCGTTCAGATGGCCCGCGATAGCGTCGCCGTCCGGCCGCGAGAGGACGGCGTGTGTGTGGGCGAACCGCTCTCCATCGTCGGACGAGGTCCGACTGTTCGAGGAGTTCTGGGCCCCGGTGTCCAGCCACGACACGTTACCGACGCAGGCAGCCACTTCGAGGTGTTCGTCGAACTCGACCGCCTCGTACTCGGTCGTCTCCTGGTCGTAGAACCATATCTCGGCGTCCTGCACCGCGCCCATCGCGGTGAACCAGGCCGCGTCGGCGTCGACATCGCGGGCGAGCCCCTCGATCTCCTCGCGCCAGTCAGCGCCGTTGTCGAGTCGAGCCAGAAACTCTCCCGTGGTCTCGACTTCGCGGTATTGCATACCCTGTTGGAGCGGTGGCCAGAACTAAAAAGGTGCGTATCGCCGGGCGATAGGTCGGCGGTAATCCGAGAGGGGCCAAGATCGCGGTGAAACGGCCGAGCGGACGGCGAGGCCCCGTTGGGCCGAGTCCGTCCGGTACGGGGAAGGGCAGGGCGTCTGCAAGCAATGTATCTGTGAGCGAGGGCCTTGGCCCGAGCGAGCGGTCCGAAGAACCGTCAAGGGAGCGAAGCACGGCGCTACGCGCCGCGGAGAACGAGCGGCGAAACCGCGGGCAAGCGACTGAGGCGGTGGCGCTGGATTTTGGCCGAGTTTTTGCCGAGTCAGGCGAACATGCCCACCGCTTGCGGACCGTTCGAAGAAACGCAGCGCAAAAGGTCGTCGTCTACCGCCAGGCCGGAAGTGTCGGGGCGTCGTCTACACACATGGAGAGCCAGGCATCGTCCTCGCTGATATCGGCGATGACGTACTCCTGTCGATTACCGTCGCCGTCGACGGTACTCATGACTTCACCGGCGTTCGCGCTCCCACTGCGGGGACCTGACGGTTTCCTCGCCATATAGGTAATAATCTTTCAGGCACTTATAAACTCGTCGGAAAAACAGTGCTGACTGGGCGATCAAAGTAAATAAAACCACTATTATTGTAGTTATTAACGTCGGCCAAACCGCTGGGAAGGTTCTCAGATCGCGAAACGTAACGGAAAATTTAAACTGGTCCATCCAGAAGGGGGGTTTGGGATGACAGATAATGACACTACTCGCCGGCGGTTCCTGCAGGCCACCGGCGGAGCTGCGACGGCAGTCGCGCTAGCCGGTTGTTCCGGTGGCGGTGACGACGAAGGTCAAGACGACACTGACACGCTCACTCCGGAAGAGGAGACGGAGCGAACCACTCGGGAGCAGGAACAGACTGACAAGACCTACAGGCGTCACAACTCCACGATGACGACGCTTGACCCCATCGCCTCGACCGACGAGGCGTCGGGCATCGTCATCATAAACCTGTTCGACGCGCTGACGAACTACCCGAACGGGGAGACGACGACGGAGAACCTCCTCGCCGAGAGCATGGAGGTCAGCGACGACGTCACGGAAGTGACTATCAACCTGCGAGACGACATCACGTACAACCACGACGACTACGGTGACGTTACCGCGGGCGACGTCGCCTACTCATTCGAGCGACTGGCTCAGTCGGACAACTCCCGACGAGCGAGTTTCATCCTCGACTTCCTCGGCGTCGCACACGAAACCGAAGGCGAAGAGGACACGTACGTCCCCGGTTCGTTGGCTATCGAAGCTTCCGACGAAAAGACGGTGGAGATGACGCTCGAATCGCCGTTCCACGCGATTCCGGAAATGATCGCGTACACCTCGTTCTCGATCATCCCCGAAGGAATCGTGGGAGACATCGAGGGGTACGACGGCGACATGAGCTACGAGCAGTTCACGCAGGAAACTCCCGTGGGTGCAGGTCCGTTCTCCCTCGAAACCTGGAACTCCGGAAGCGAGTGCGAGGTTTCGGCTCGTCCGATCGACGAGTATCACGGAGAGGGCCCGTACGTGTCCGGCGTTCACTGGATGATCGCCGAGGAGGACAACGCCCTGTACACGTACACGGTTCTCAACGAGAACGCCGACGTTCCGTACATTCCGAACTCTCAGTACGACGCCAACAAGGTGTCCATCGAAGGGAAAGACAGCATGGGTCGGAAATACGGGACGTACGGCCCGCTTGAGAACGACAAGACGGTTCCGTACTACCAGGTCGAGGAGGTCGGGGTGTACTACTTCGCCTTCAACCAGGCGAACACGGAACCGGCAGTCCGGAAAGCCTTCGCGCACGCGATGAACCAGCAGCAGATGATCGACGAGGTGCTCAACGGTCCCGGCACGACCGCCTCCCACATCACTCCGCCGGCTATCTACCCGGGGGGCAAGGAGGCCTACCTCGACCACGAGGGAGACTACCCGTACGGCCTCGATGAGACGCGTATCAACAAGGCAACGGAGGTCATGGAGGACGCCGGTTACAGCAGCGACGACCCCTACGAACTCGAACTCACCATCTACGAGAGCGAGCTCTTCGCGGAAATAGCGAACATCCTTCGTGACCAGCTCGCATCCGCACACGTCGACGTCCAGATCCAGCAGACCCAGTTCAGTACGATGCTGTCACGAGGTCGGAAAGGCAACCTGGACGCCTACAGCCTCGGATGGATCATGGACTACCCCGCGCCGGACAACTTCCTCCAGCTTCTGAATCCGCCGCAGACGGACACGTCGCTCGACGCCCCGATCAGCTACGTCGACTGGGACCCCGACGAGAGCGAGGCCGCTCAAAAGGCAACCGACGCCTGGGAAAAGATCCAGAGCAACCCCGCCCCCGAGGAAGGACAGGACGCCCGGAACGAGGGCTACGTCTCGATGGAGGAGGCCAACTGGGAAGACGTCGTCTTCCTCCCGCTCCTGCACAACGTGGCGGAGAACATGCATTACAGTTGGGTCGAAAAGCCGCGGGCAGGTGCCGCCGGCCGATCCAGACAGAAAAAGAACGTCGTCTACGTCGGAGAGCGCGACTAGTACCGCCCCACCGAGGGTTTTTTAGTACACGGTAGTGCTGGTCCTCAACTCGAAGCGGAACGCAAATAATGCATGAAAGATAAACGCAATTAATGATGAATAGATCCAACGCAGACGGCGGTGAGAGACTATGAGCCGCTGGTCTTACTTCGCAAAACGATTGGTCCTGTCCATCCCCGTCATCCTATTCGGAACGACGGTGACGTTCATCGCTATCCGAATGGGGCCGATCGACCCCGTATCCGCCGTGTTCGGAACACAGGCGAATCCGGATGACATGGAACGGATGCGGCGCCAACTCGGGTTGAATCAGCCGCTCTGGCAACAGTACTTCGATTTCCTCTGGGACATGGTCACATTCGATCTGGGCCAGTCATGGGTCGTCGAGACCAACACGGACACTATCGAACTTATCAAATCGCGCGCGCCGCGAACGGTCTGGATGGGCTTTTGGGCCATCCTGATCCCGCTTTTCATCGGGATTCCGCTCGGTTTCTACGCGGGGCTGAACCCGAACACGGCCGGCGACTACTTCGCGTCGTTCGGCGGGATCGTCTGGCGCGCCATGCCGAACTTCTGGCTGGCGGTGATCCTGCTGGTCGGTCTGTCCAGGTCCGAGGACATACTGTTCGGTTTCAGTTGGAAGACGTTCCTCGTTGACACTCCGCAGGTTATCGGAACCAAGTACTTCCACACTGCCTGGACGAACCTCCAGGCCGGTCAAATACAACCGATAGAGTGGGCGAGGGCGACGAAGCAGATCCTCCCCGCCGCGGTCGTTCTCGGCTCCGCGTCGATGGGTAACGAGATGCGGATCAGCCGAACGGCGATGCTGGAGACGAAACACTCGAACTACGTCGAGATGGCGAAGGCGAAAGGCGTTTCGGGCCGGTCTCTGGTCTGGAAACACATGTTCCGGAACGCACTCATCCCTCTCGTGCCGGTCATCACCGGCGAGGCAGGCCTATTGCTTGGCGGATCCGTCCTCGTCGAGACGGTGATGGCGATAAACGGCATCGGGAAGTTGTTCTTCGACGCACTAACCGAAGGTGATATGCCCGTAGCCGGGGCGCTAATGTTCATCTTCATCTTATTACTGGTATTTATCAACATAATGCAAGACTTCCTGTACACGATCATCGATCCGCGAGTCGGATACGAGGGTGAGTGATAATGAGTGAACGAACATCCATCAAAGACGACGCACCGTTGCTCGACCGTATCCGGAATAATCCGGAACCGGCTCTCCGATGGCTCGCAGTCCTCGGTGTGCTCGTTGCGTTACAGGTCGGTGCGCTATTCGGCGCGATGATGGAACTCCCGCCGTGGCAAACGATCGCTGACCGACTGTTCGGTCTCCCGCTTCTCGCCCTGTTCGAACCAGTCGGGTCGGTGCTCGCGAGCATCGGTGACCGTCTCGCGGAGATACCCACGCTGCTGTCCCGAGACGTGATTCCGAACCGCGGACACCGTGTTCCGGGCGGACAGCAGTTCGCAGCCGATATAGCCGGGTTCACGGTAGAGTTCTGGCGCTGGGAAGGCACTTTCCTCGGCCTGCCGGCCGCCATCGCATGGGCTATTCGGGTCGCGCTCATCTACCTGTACGCGTTCGGCTGTCTGGCCTGGTTCTGGAAGGGGTATCTCGTCTTCCGCAATCACTACCGCTACGCGGACTGGACGCCGGCCGACGACATGATCGACCGGATGCGTACCCACCGCTGGGGACAGTTCGGCTTCGTCGTCATTGCGATGTTCTTCATGATGGCGATGTTCGCTCCGGCGCTCGGACCCACGGTAGTCGAAGAGAACATCCAGGAACCGTACAGCTACGAGACCGAATATCTCGACCAGGAAAGCGGCGAAGTGCGGTCGACGCTGGTCGGCAACGCAAATCTCGGCTCCCGCTCCCGTGGCGGCGGAAGCAATGGGAACCACGGTATCGGAACCTACGACGATTACGACCGGTTCCATCCGTTCGGGACGTTACCGAACGGGAAGGACCTCTTTACGTTCCTCGCGGCCGGGTCGCGGGTCTCGCTGTTCATCGGCCTGCTCGCGCTCGGCATTTCATCGGTGATCGCGTTCTCACTGGCGATGGTGTCCGCCTACTACAAGGGTGCAGTCGACCTCGGGGCAGTGATACTGAGTGACTCCATCCAGGCGATGCCGCGCCTGCTCGTACTGATAGGGGCGGTGGTGATACTCAGGGGGACGTGGATAGCGGACATATACAACGGCGGCTTACTCCTGGCATTGCTGCTTGGGAGTTGGGGGTGGCCCGCAATGTGGCGCGCCATCCGTGGTCCCTCGCTCCAGGTCGTTCAAGAGGAGTGGGTGGACGCCGCAAAGAGCTACGGCCAGACTCCGCGACGGATCATGCGAAAACACATGGCTCCGTACGTGGTCGGTTACATGCTCATCTACGGATCGATGACGCTCGGGGGCATCATCATCTCCGTCTCCGGGCTGTCCTTCCTCGGTCTCGGCATCACGCCGCCGACTCCGGAGTGGGGCCGCGCCATCGACCTCGGACAGTCGTACATCGCGACCGACTCCTGGCACATCTCCATCGTGCCGGGGTTACTGATCGTCATCGTCGTGACTGCGTTTAACGCTCTGGGCGACGGCATCCGCGACGCGATCGACCCACAGAGCGACACCGGCAGTGGCGGTGAGGCCGCCGCGGCAGGAGGTGGCGCATGAGCCAAGTCGCCTACGGGGTCGGCCCGGACAACAGCTATCCGATCCTGTCGATCGAGAACCTCCAGACGGCGTTCTTCACAGACAAGGAGACGATCCGCGCGGTCGATGACATCTCCTTCGACATCGAACGCGGCGAGACGCTCGGTATCGTCGGAGAGAGCGGGTCCGGAAAGAGCGTCACCGCGCGCTCTATCATGGGTCTGGTCGAGGAACCCGGACACGTTCTCGATGGAAGCAGTATCCGGTACAGTCACCCCAGTACCGTCGAACGGTTAGCTCGGGAGTACCCGGACAAGACGGTCGAGGTAGCGCCGGGCGAGACGATCAGCGAACCCGACAGCGAGACCTTCATCGCCCTCGCTGAGTCCGAAGGAAGCGGCGACAACGTGACCGTCGAAGAAGGGTACGTTGATCTCGCGAAAGCGCCCGACGACGCGGTTCACTCCGTCCGCGGCGGCGACATCGCGATGGTGTTTCAGGACCCGCTGACCAGCCTGAATCCGGTTTACACCGTCGGAAACCAGATCAAGGAGTCGCTTCGACTCCATCAGGGACTACGCGGCAGTGAAGCGACCGAAGAGGCCGCGAACCTGCTGGAGGCAGTCGGGATCCCGGACGCCAACCGACGGCTCAAAGAGTACCCGCACCAGTTCTCGGGAGGGATGCGCCAGCGGGCAGTCATCGCGACGGCGTTAGCCTGCGACCCGAACGTGCTGATCTGCGACGAACCGACGACGGCGCTCGACGTCACCATCCAGGCGCAGATACTCGACCTCCTGTCCGAACTGCAGGAGGAACACGACCTGGGGATCATGTTCATCACCCACGACATGGGCGTCATCGCGGAGGTCGCTGAGCGCGTCAACGTGATGTACGCCGGCGAAGTCGTCGAGAAAGCGCCCGTAGTCGAGATGTTCGAGAACCCGCGACATCCCTACACGCAAGGGCTGCTTTCGTCTATTCCGGGACGGAACCCGGGCGGCGACCGCTTGTCGACGATCGAGGGCGACGTGCCGACGCCGAACGAACCGGCGTCGCAGTGCCGGTTCGCACCGCGGTGTCCGAAGGCGTTCGACGAGTGCACGTCTGTTCACCCTGAACAGGTGTCCGTCGGCGAAGGGGAGAAAGAACACACTGCGGCGTGTCTGCTCTACCCGGAGGACGCCAGTCGAATCGAGGCGGTAACGGAGCATCAGCGTCGGGGAGACGACACCGAGGTGGGAACGGATGAGTAAGCAAGCATACGGAGACCAGGAGACGACCGTACAGGATAGCAAGCAGGACACCCTCGTCGACGTGAACGGCCTGAAAACGTACTACGGCAAGGAAGGTGGCCTGTTAGGTGGGAACCCGGTCAAGGCCGTCGACGACGTCTCGTTCACCATCGAACGCGGGGAGACGCTCGGTCTCGTGGGCGAGAGCGGGTGCGGAAAGACGACCCTGGGACGGACGCTCGTCCAGCTAGAGTCCGCAACCGCCGGTGAGGTCGCGTACGCCGGCACCGACATCACGACGCTGGACGGGAAAGAGCTGAAACAGTGGCGGCGGAACGTCCAGATGGTGTTTCAGGACCCCGACTCCAGCCTCAACAACCGAATGACGGTCGGGGAGATAGTTCGAGAACCGCTCGAAGTTCACAACTGGCCCACGTTCGAGGTCGGCGTCCAGAACGCCGACCCGTCCGAAGTGACGGTCAACGGTGAGATGGCTCGTCACGTCGCGGAGGCGAAATACGAGGACAGCGACATCGTCGTAACCCCGGAAGCCGAACTCATCCATCTCCGCGAGAGCGCGCCGATAGACAGTTCGGAGCTGACGATCAACGTGACCGAGAGCGGCGGCGGCGTTACCGTCGACGTGACGGTCCACAAGTCGAGAAACCAGATCCGGCGACGGCGGGTGAGAGAGCTCCTGGAGACGGTCGGCCTCCAGGAGGAACACTACTACCGCTACCCGCACCAGTTCAGCGGCGGGCAGAAACAGCGAGTCGGTATCGCCCGGGCGCTGTCGCTAGAGCCGGATTTCGTTGTCCTCGACGAGCCAGTCTCCGCGCTGGACGCCTCCGTGCAGGCGAAGATACTCAATCTGCTCGAGGACCTACAGGACAAGTTCGGGCTGACGTATCTCTTTATCGCCCACGACCTCTCCGTCGTCCGGCACATCTGTGACCGCGTCGCAGTCATGTACCTCGGCAACATCATGGAACTGGGCGAGACGGAGGAGATGTTCGAGACTCCGGGGAACCCGTACACGCACTCGCTACTGTCCGCGATCCCGGAGCCGGATCCCACCCTGGAAAAAGACCGGATCACGCTCCGCGGTACGCCGCCGAGCCCGCGGGACCCGCCGTCCGGTTGCCCGTTCTCGACGCGCTGTCCCATGAAGATCCGACCGGAGGAGTACCGGGATATAGACATGGAGGTGTGGACGGCTATCGAGGTGTTCCGAGAGGTACTTCGGGAGCGCTCCCGTGCCGAACGGACGACCGTCGAGCGCGTCAAGGAGTTCCTCGCATTCGACACACGGTTCGCCAGCATCGACGAGATCGTCGAGGAACTGTTCGGTGATCTCGACGTACCGCCGGAGGTCCAGACGCACGTCAGCGAGGCGGCGAGCATGGTTGCGGACGGCGACGAAGAGGCCGCCGGTGAGTATCTCAACGAACAGTTCGGGAGCGAGTGCGACGCTGAATATCCCGAGGCGCACGAGATAAGCGAGAGCGGCCGCGAGAGTCGGTGCCACCGACACAAAAGCGAGTACGCATCCCCCGGTGAGTATCGGACGGAGATGCAGCAGTAATGAGCACCGGCGGCATCTCGCTCCGGGTGCGACGGGGCGTCGACGGCATCGTATACGCCGTCTCGCTAGCCGCCGTTGTGTTCGTTATCGGTACAGTACTGTGTCTTCCGCTCGGCTGGGGATGGACGGGCGTGAAATACTGGCTGTTTTTCCTCGGCCTGTTGCTGTTCGGAATCGGAACGCTGAAACTCCGCCCGAGAGCCGCCTGGAAGGATTACGATACTGACGGGGGAGAAGAGAAACCAGAGACCGAATCACGCTTCGAGCAAGCGACGCGGACCGCACTGCCGGACGACCTCACCGTCCGTCATGACGAGCGCTGGAGCGGCGGTGCGCGGGTGTTTCTCAGTTCCCTCGCTGTCCTCGGGGCGTCGATGGCGATGGAGTTCGTTTTCGGCGTCGGCGGGTAACGGCGGCGCGCGAGTTCTTCAGCAGTCAGAAAAGCTTACACCGGTCCATCATCACGAACGAGTATGAGAGAACCCGGCGAGTCCAGAGATGACGATTCCAATTCGCAGCCGCTCGGCTCCGAAGAGGAACTGGAAGCGAGCGTCCCGATCCACAAGGACGCGTGGAGTCAGACGCTTGACGACATGCAGGCGATGGCGGAAGAACTCGAAGACGAGGGATGGGACACCGTGACGGTGACAGCGGTAGACACCGCGGCTGAACCGCCGGAAGACGGGCCGGGAGACCGGTGGGGGCTCGTACACGTCGTTCCCGACAACCAGGCCGAGGCGTTCCGTGAAGCGGTCGAAGCGTGTGAGTTCCCCGCGTTCGACGTGTTCCGCGCCGAAGCGGAAGGCCGAGTCTTTCACGTGACCCAGCTACTCGACCCGGAGACGGAAACCTCGATCCTGATCGCTGGCAACTTCCAGCGCTACCGAGCCGAGGGTGCCGTCCGGACCGCCCGGGAGGAAAACGAGATGTACACGCACGCAGAGACGCTGTCGGGCGACCATCTGGGTTCGTTCAAACACGACGACTACGAGAAGTTCTTCCCGGAGGCCGACCGCCTCGTCGACCTCGACGAGGAGAGATAGCACTGCAGTCGCCACCGCGGGAGACGGGAGCGTGGGGTTCGTAGGGTACAAGAGGGGAGAAGTCCTACCCAGCGGGTATGAACGTCGCTGACGCGATGACACCTCGCTCGGATGTCGTGACCGTTGAGCTTCCGGGTACTCGGGACGACGCACTGGAGTACCTCCAAGAGCGGTCGTTTTCGTCCGTTCCGGTTCTCAAACAGACCGACGACGGCGAGGAGTACCGCGGGCTCATCTCCCGCGAGTCGCTCATCGAGAATCCCGACGAGGACCAGCTCGCCCTCCTATTGAACGAGGTTTCGACGACGACACAGGACGCCAGTCTCGAAGAGGTAAGCGAACTGATGGTGACGGAACGAGCGCGAAGAGTCCCCGTCGTCGACGGACAGTTAGAGGGGATCGTCACAGTCACGGACGTGATTCGCGCGATCGCAGAAGAGAAAGCCGACGGTGACCGGACCGTCGGCGAACTCGCCTCGCGGGACCTGAACACCGTCTGGGACGGCACCCCGCTTCACGTCGCCGAGCGCGAGATATACTACGCGAACGTCCCCTACGCGATAGCGCTGGACGACGAGGGGTCGATGACGGGAGTCATCACGGAGGTGGACGTACTCGACGTCGCGCGGGTCGTCGAGGGCGAGGCGGAGACGGGCGACAGCATCGCCAACGAGGACGACGACTGGGCCTGGGAGGGTATCAAGGCGGTCGGCAACCGCTACCTGCCGACTCGAAACGTGGAGATCCCCGCAGGTCCGGTCAAGGAGTTCATGTCCGGCGATGTCGTGACGGTGACCTCGGGGAAGACCGCCAGGGAAGTGGCACAGCTGATGATCACGAACGACATCGAGCAGATCCCGCTGGTGAGCGGCGACGACCTGGTGGGGATCGTCCGCGACGTGGATCTGCTGGGGGCGCTGTATGACTGAGGACATCGGCGAGCGCGTCGTGGAACTGGCGAAGCGCCGGGGCTTTTTCTTCCAGTCGAACGGTGCGTACGGCGGCGTCTCCGGGTTCTACACGTACGGTCCGCAGGGCGCGACGCTGAAAAGCAACGTCGAGAACGCCTGGCGGGACCGGTTCGCGGTACAGGAGGGCCACCAGGAGATAGACGCGCCGACCGTGATGCCCGAACCGGTCTTCGAGGCGTCGGGCCACCTCGACGGGTTCGACGACATGCTCGTCGAGTGTCCCGAGTGCGGCGAGAGCCACCGAGCCGACCATCTGGTCGAGGACGCGACCGACATCGAGGACGCCGAGGCCGTTCCCATCTCCGAAGTCGAGGAGATGATCGCCGAACACGACCTCGTCTGTCCGAACTGCGGGACGGAGTTGGCGGGCGAACCCGTCCAGGACTTCAATCTCATGTTCGAGACGAACATCGGCCCCGGCAGTTCGCAACCGGGGTATCTCCGGCCTGAGACCGCCCAGGGCATCTTCGTCGAGTTCCCCCGCCTCAAGGAGTACGCGCGCAACCAGTTGCCGTTCGGCGTCACCCAGATCGGCAAGGCATACCGCAACGAGATCAGCCCGCGGAACTCGATCATTCGGGTGCGCGAGTTCACGCAGGCCGAACTGGAGCATTTCATCGACCCCGAGGAGGACGAACCGCCGCTCGAACGGGTCGAAGACGTCGAAGTGACGCTGTATCCGGCCAGCGAGCAGAACAAGGAAAACGGCGACTACGTCGAGACGACCGTCGGCGACGCGGTCGAGGACGGCATCCTCACGAACGAGTGGGTCGCCTACTATCTCGGCGTCGCCAAGCCGTGGTACGAACGGGTCGGCGTCGACATGGACCGGTTCCGGTTCCGCCAGCACCTCCCGGGCGAACGCGCCCACTACGCGGCCGACTGTTGGGACGCCGAGTCCGAGATAGACGGTGACTGGTTCGAACTCGCCGGCCTCGCCTACCGTAGCGACTACGACCTCTCGAAGCACGGCGAGTACTCCGACGAGGAGTTCACCCTGTTCAAGCAGTACGACGAGCCAAAGACCGTCGAACGCGCAACTGTCGACCCGGACATGAGCTATCTCGGCCCGGAGTTCGGCGGGCAGGCCGGCGAAATCGCCGACGCGCTCGAGACGAAAGCCGAGCGCGACAGGACCGTGTTCGACGGCGACACCGTCTCCGTCGAGGTCGACGGCGACGAGTACGTGGTGCCGGTCGAGAGAACTGGCTTCGCGGTCGAGGAGGTCACAGAATCCGGCGAGCACATCACGCCCCACGTCGTCGAACCGTCGTTCGGCGTCGGCCGGGTCGTCTACACCGTCATCGCTCACGCCTACCGCGAGGACGAGGTAGACGGCGAGGAGCGAACGTACCTCGAACTCGACGCCGAAGTCGCGCCGACCACGGTCGGCGTCTTCCCGCTGATGGACAAAGACGGCATGGCGGAGCGTGCGAGAGAGATCGCCGCCGAACTCCGGGAGAACGGCTTGGACGTCACCTACGACGACTCCGGCGCGATCGGGCGACGCTACCGCAGGCAGGACGAGGTCGGCACGCCGTTTTGCGTGACGGTCGACTACGAGACTCTGGAAGAAGGGACCGTCACAGTCCGCGAACGAGACACCACTGAACAGACCCGCGTCGACGTCGACGAACTGGCCGAGTCGCTGGCCGGTCTTCGGAACGGCGGCCGGACGTTCGATGAACTGCTCGCGCCGGCGGACGCCGAATAATGGCGAACGAAGTCGCCCGTCGACTCGTCCACGCAAGCGGAGCGACGATACCGGGGGCATACGTCCTGAGCAAGCACGTCTCCTGGCTGGACCTCCAGTGGACGCACATCCAGTGGGTGCTTATCGCCGGAACGGTCGTGACGATAGTGCTAGAGGCGCTCCGGCTGTTCGCCGGGCTGGAGTGGGTCGTATACGACAAGCTGACACGGGAGTACGAACAGGACAACGTCGCCGGCTACGCGCTGTACGTGTTTGGCGGGACCCTAGTCGGCCTAGTGTTCGAACCGCGGATCGCCATCCCGGCAATGCTGATGCTCACGCTCGGCGACCCCGTCAGCGGCCTGCTCGGGTCGGGCGAACTGCGGACGATCAAGCGATGGCCCGTACTCGCCGCGATGTTCACGACCTGTTTCCTGTTAGCGTACCCGTTTCTGCCGCTTCACGCCGCCGCCCTCGCGGCCGTCGCGGCGACGCTGGCCGACGGCGTGAAGCCGGTGATCGCGACCTACGTCATCGACGACAACATCACGATCCCAATTGCCGCCGCGGTGACAGCGTTCGTCGTCCTGTAACACTATTAGTAGTTGGGAATACGGTTTCTTTATTCAGATCGGAGCGTGAAACTCGCGGCCAGTACAGGGTGAGTAGTTACCGAAGCGGCTATCGATTTATCCGAACTATGCCAAAAGCTATCTGCTGAATAGAGAGGGTGAGTTCAGCAGAGCGAGAACATCCACCTCGGGTTGAAGTGATTGTACCTCTTTCTGGGTCATGCATCGAAACGGTTCGATACATCAGGAGTATGTGCGACACCATCGACGAGTATCTGTGAATCGTGGGTGACCGTTACTTGATGATCTGAGAACTGGAACGTGAAACTCCATTCCCCACGCTCCTGTTCGCACAATGTATACAATGCTTCTGGGTTTATGTACTCGTATAGCGAGTCGAGTTCGGCTGTGTCTACCCCATCGGCGGCAGCCACCGCTTTGACAATCTTGGAGACAATATCAGGTTCAGTCATTTTTCACCCGGTCCTGGAAAATCTTACAGTTTCTAATCAATGACGCGGGGAGTTCGTCGATGGAGTCTGTAACCAGCTCTATGATGAAGGCAGGTTCCTCAAACCGAGGACCACGCTGGACGACGAACGGCTCATCCTCCCAACGGACGTACCCCGCCTCCGCGAGTAGGGGGAGGTGGTGATGGCGCAACTGGATGCTTAAGATCTCGGCATCCTTCGGCTGGTTGGGAGATTCGGCAACATCAGGCAACGGAAGCCGACGTTCTTGTGGTTCGTCTAGCAACGAAGAGATGATCATCCGACGCGGCTCGGCCGATAGAGCCTCGTAGAGCTGATCCCACCGCTCGGCCCAATCCTGTTCTTCAGAGGGATCGAGTGTCATAGGGACTTTCTCAGCTCCGTCTACTTCACCTTTTTTGCAGAATACCACACGCCATCTCCACTTGACTTTACAATCCACCGTTCCTAAGTGGTGTCTTTGGATCGACACTCTCGCTTCTTCTAATCAACAAATCTCATCGCGAGATACGCGTTGTGTATTCAGCACGAGTCCACCAATATTACCGATAGCTAAGAAAAGTACCAGCGTTCGGTTCGTACGTGTAGTTGCCGAACTGTCCGGGTCAATGTCAGACACAATCCTGGATAAACAAACTGCGCTACTATCTACTGCTATCTCGACGGCTGCAGGCGGTCCCACACCGCGTCCGAGTACTGCATCAGCATCGTCTCGAGGACGCTCACCAACAGCACGTTCCCGATGGTAACCAGCAAGATAGCGGACCACTTTCACCGCGCTATACGAACTCTTAACGCCGGCGGGGTATAATGGCCGCCAATGGCCGCCACGGACGAGGAACCGGGCTACGTCGACCACCCGCTGCTGACGCCGAACTTCATCGAGCGTCGCCTCTATCAGATCAAACTCGCCGGCACCGCCGCCGAGGACCACACGCTCGTCTGCCTGCCGACTGGCCTCGGGAAGACGACGGTCAGTCTGCTCGTGACCGCCCGACGGCTCGACGAGGTCGGCGGAAAGTCGCTGTTTCTCGCGCCGACGAAGCCGCTCGTCCAGCAACACGCCGACTTCTACCGCGACGCGCTCACGATCCCCGACGAGGAGATAGCGATGTTCACCGGCGAAGTCAGGCCCGACGACCGCGCCGAACTGTGGGAGGACGCAAGTGTGGTCATCGCCACGCCGCAGGTCGTCGAAAACGACCTGGTCGGCAACCGAGTCAGCCTCGCTGACGTGACCCACTGCACGTTCGACGAGTGCCACCGTGCGACGGGCGACTACGCCTACAACTACATCGCCGAGCGCTACCACGCCGACGCCGACGACCCGCTCGTCACGGGGATGAGCGCCTCGCCCGGCGGGGACGAGGAGGAGATACTGACCGTCTGCGAGAACCTGGGCATCCGCGAGGTCGAGGTGATGACCGAGGACGACGCCGACGTGGGCGAGTACACCCACGAGACCGACGTCGAGTGGAAGACGATCGAACTCCCCGACACCGTCGTCGAGATACGCGACGCGTTGAACGAGGTGATCGAGGACCGACTGGAGAAGCTAAAGGAACTCGGCGTCACCAGAAAGACCAGCGCCGACCTCTCGGAGACGGACCTGAAGGGGATGCGGGCGGAGCTCCAGAAGCTCATCGATAACGACCAGTCCGAGGGGTATCAGGGGATGTCCGCACACGCCGAGATCCGGAAGCTTCGGACCGCAGTGACGTACGTCGAGACCCAGAGTGTCGAGGCGCTGCGCCGGTACTTCGAGCGCCAGCGCAACGCCGCTCGGTCCTCGGGCGCGTCGAAAGCCAGCCAGCGACTCGTCTCGGAGCCGAAAGTCCGCGAGGCGATGCGCAAGGCCGAGGAGTACGACGACCGGCACCCGAAGTTCTCCGAGACGCGGATGTTGCTGGCGGAGACGCTCGGCATCGACGACGGCGAGCGCGTCATCGTCTTCACCGAGTCCCGCGACACCGCCGAGGTGTTGACGGAGTTTCTCGGCAACCATTTCGACACCCGGCGGTTCGTCGGACAGGGCGACAAAGAGGGTAGCGACGGAATGACCCAGACCGAACAGCAGGAGACGTTAGACGCCTTCCGGGACGGGGAGTTCGAGGTGCTGGTCTCTACCTCCGTCGCGGAGGAGGGGCTTGACGTTCCCGAGGTCGACCTCGTGCTGTTCTACGAACCCGTTCCGACGGCGATCCGCTCCATCCAGCGCAAGGGGCGGACCGGCCGGCAGGCCGAGGGGAAAGTCGTCGTTCTGATGGCGGAGGACACCCGCGACGAGGCGTATTTCTGGATCGCTCGCCGGAAGGAGTCGGAGATGGAAGACGAGTTGCGGAAGCTGAAAGGCGTCGCCGACGACTTAGAGGAGGAGTTAGACGACAGCCAACAGCGGCTCGGCGATTTCGCGGAGCCAGCCGGAAGCAGTGGCGACGCAGAAGGTGTGTCCGGCGGGGAGACCGACGCCAGTGCCGCGAACGGCGGAGCGGCCGCGGCGGCGGCGAACAGCGGCGACCAGCCGGGATTACAGGATTTCGCGGGCGACGAGACGGACGAGAGCGACGGCGACGCAACCGCCGACGTCGCAGAGGGCACCGTCGCCACCGCGAACGGCGACGAGGAGTCGCTGGAGATCGTCGTCGACCAGCGCGAACTCGACTCGAATATCGCGCGGAACCTCTCGAAGCGCGACGGCGTCGAGACGCGACTGGAAACGCTCGCCGTCGGCGACTACGTCCTTTCTGACCGTGTCGCGGTCGAGCGCAAGACGGTCAGCGACCTCCTCGACACGCTCACCGGCGGCGACGAGCGCTCCGTCTTCGAGCAGGTGGGCGACCTGACCCGACACTACTCCCGAGGCGTCCTGATCCTGGAAGGCGACGACCTCTACGGGGAGCGCAACGTCCACCCGAACGCTATCCGCGGCGCGCTGTCCAGTCTCGCGGTCGATTTCGGCGTAAGCGTCCTCCGGACCGAGGGCGAGGGTGACACCGCGGACCTGCTCGAAGTGATCGCCGGCCGCGAACAGCAGGCCGACGACCGCGAGGTGAGCGTCCACGGCGAGAAGCAGTCGAAGACGCTCGCGGAGCAACAGGAGTACGTCGTCAGTTCCATCGCCGACGTCGGTCCCGTCACGGCGCGGTCACTGCTTGAGCAGTTCGCCACCGTCGAAGCCGTGATGACCGCCCGGAAGGACGACCTCACCGAGGCCGACGGCGTCGGCGAGGTGACAGCGGAGCGGATCCGGGAAGTCGTGGGGAGCGAGTACGCCGGGTAGGATCAGTACGGCAGTGTGTCGAGCGCTTCGGCGGCCTCCCGCGCGGCGGCGAGACACTCCCGCGCCCGTCGCGGGTCGTCAGTCTCGGCCGCCTTCCGCGAGAACTTCGTGAGCGTCGCGCGGAGGGCTTCTTGGGCGGCGGCCACATCACCGGATTCCGGCGCGGCCTCCGAAGAGACCTCTGCGGGCGTCGGACCGGCACTGCGACCCGATGCGTTCGCCGGAGCAGACGCGAACGACGACTTCGGATCCGCGGGGCGAGACACGTCAGCCTGCGGCGCTGCCTCGTTCGCCGTCGGTCCGGCCGCGGCATCGGTATCATCGGACTCCACCGCTCGTTCGGCCGTTTCGGGCCGTTCTGCGTTCGTCGCCGAACGCTGGTTCTGTGGATTCGCCTGTGCGTTTCCGCCACCCTGAGCGCCTCCGCCGGCCGCCTGCCCTTCGGACTGGCAGGTCGGACAGAACGCCTGGCCGTCGTACCGGAAGATGGGGTCGCCGCACCGGTCGCAGTGATTGTTCGTCATGGTCGCGCCCTTCAACAGGAGTTCACTCAGTTGCTGGGTGTGCTGACGGTCGGACTCTTCCTCCTCGAACTGCTCGCGGAGTTTCTCTCGCTCCGCTTCCTTGTCGAAGTCGCTCATACCACCTAGATGGGCCGTGGGGTCGAAAAGGACTGCGAACCCAAATAGTTCGACAAACGACGAACCCGGGACCGACGAACATCGCTGAATTTCGAGGTTTCGAAGTCTTTAACGTGAATCGCGGGCGCTATTTACGTGGTATGACGAAAGTTAGTGTGGTCGGCGCGGCCGGAACGGTCGGCGCCGCCGCAGGATACAACATCGCGCTCCGTGACGTGGCCGACGAACTCGTCTTCGTCGACATCCCGGATAAAGAAGACGATACGATCGGACAGGCCGCCGACGCGAACCACGGCGTCGCGTACGACTCGAACACGACCATCCGACAGGGCGGCTACGAGGACACCGCCGGGTCCGACGTGGTCGTCATCACGGCCGGCATCCCGCGCCAGCCCGGACAGACTCGCATCGACCTCGCGGGCGACAACGCGCCGATCATGGAGGACATCGGCTCGTCGATCGCCGAACACAACGACGACTTCGTGACGATCACGACGTCGAACCCCGTCGACCTGCTGAACCGCCACCTGTACGAGACGGGCGAACGCGCCCGCGAGAAGGTGATCGGCTTCGGCGGCCGCCTGGACTCCGCCCGCTTCCGCTACGTGCTGGCCGAGCGCTTCGACGCGCCCGTCCAGAACGTCGAGGCGACCATCCTGGGCGAGCACGGTGACGCTCAGGTACCCGTCTTCTCGAAGGTCCGCGTCGACGGTCGCGACCCAGAGTTCGACGACGACCAGAAAGACGAGATCCTCGGAGAACTCAAGACGAGCGCGATGAACGTCATCGAGAAGAAAGGCGCGACAGAGTGGGGCCCCGCGACGGGCGTCGGCCACATGGTCGAGGCCGTCCTCCGGGATACGGGCGAGGTGCTTCCGGCCTCCGTCAAACTGGACGGGGAGTACGGCCACGACGACGTCGCCTTCGGCGTCCCCGTCAGGATCGGCTCCGACGGCGTCGAGGAGGTCATCGACTGGGACCTGACCGCCTTCGAGCGCGAACAGCTCGGCGAGGCCGCGGACAAGTTGTCGGAGCAGTACGACGAGATCTCGTAGTCGCGCCGCGATCCCTGCCGCAGAACCGCATTTTTCGTCCCGCGAACCCTCCGCCAGCGGCCGGTTCACAGACACGTACCTGGGGTGACGAAAGAATTATGCGAAACCGGGTTGATTCCAATCGTAGGTGACCGACCATGGGTAAGGACGCGAACACACACGTCACGGAGTGGGCCGAACTGATCGGCGACTCCGTTCCGGACGCGGAGCTGTCGCCCGAAGAGCGCGACGACCCGCAGGACGCGGACGACCCCTGGAACGTCGTACAGTGAGCCGGCGTTTTTCTCCGGGTAGTCGCCGTCTAGCGGCCGCGCTCGGGTGTGAGCGTGGCGAACATCCCGAGCGGACGGGGGAAGGCTGGCACTCGGAGCGTTCGCTTGCTACCGCCAGCGCTCGCACAGACTAGCGGACCTAGGCCTCCACGAGACCGAAGAGAGCGCTTTGGCGTCGTTACGAACGGAGAGCAGGCTCGGAGCGGCGAAGCCGCTCCAGTGGACATTGAAAGCCCTCGGCACTCCTTAGCAGTCGTGCCTCGCCTTATCAGGGAACGAGCTGTTCCCCGTCCTCGTCGTACACCGCGATGGCGTCGACGGGGCAGGCCCGCGCTGCGAACTTGGCGTCGAGTTCCTCGTCCTCGGGCACCTCTCGGACGACCAGGTCCTCCTCGACCTCCTCGCCGTCGACCAGGATCGCCTTGCCGGCGTCGGTGTCTTTCTCGAAACCGTCCCACTCGGCGACGCACTGGAACATACCGATGCAAGTGTCGCGGTCGAATTCGACTTTCATGCCCAAAGGTAAGCGCAGTGTCCACATAGAGATGGCGGATACACCGTCGACAGCGGCCCCCAGAGAGGATCGGTAACGTCAACATTGATTACCCGGCCGCGTATCAGCACCAGTAATGCCCTCCGCGTTCTCACGTCGACAGTTCCTAGCGACGGCCGCGGCCGTCGGACTGGTCGGCAGTCCGGCCGCCGCTGACGACGGATCGTGTGTCGGTCAAGACGTCGCAGACGGCGTCGTCTGGCAGCGCACCTACGGGGAAGACGAATCCCTCAAAGTGACCGACGCGGTCGCACACGGCGACGGATTCGCGCTTGCCGGTATCGACCGAGACGCCGGAACGAGCGGCCGCAGTTGGCTCCGACGGGTCGACGGCGACGGCAGAGAGCAGTGGCGACGGGAGTACGGGGACGACGAGCGGCGGTCAGTGACGTCCGTCGCCGTCACCGCGGACGACGGGTTTCTGCTCGCGGGGACCGCCGGCGAAGGGCGCGCCGAGCAGTTCGTAACGAAGACCGCCGCGGACGGCGGCGAGGCGTGGACGACGACAGTCGACGTGTCCGGACGCGACACGTTTGCGGCTGAACTCGATGATGGAAGCGTCGTCCTCTGCGTGGCGACGCCGTCCCCCGAACCGACGTACCCGCATCTCACGCTCCTCGACTCCGCCGGCGAAGTCAGCGAGTCTCGGACGTTCGACGACCGTGACGGACGGCAGATCCGAGCGGAGGTCGTGGCCGACGACGGCGTCGTACTCGCCGGAACGCGCGATTCCGACGAAGCCGAGGGGTGGCTCTGGCACGTCACCGTCGGCGACGGAATCGAGATCGATCGGTCGGCGGAGTTCGAACGCAAGATCATCGCCGCCGACCGGTTCGACGAAGGCGGCCTCGTCCTCGCGGGAACGAACTCGACGTGGCTCGCGCAACTCGGTCCGGAGTGGGAGGTCGAGTGGGAACAAACGGAGTTCGAACCCGACCCGCACATCAAGGACGTGTCGTCCGTTCCCGGCGGAGTCGCCGCGTGCGGTTACCACTGGGGAGAGGGCTGCGCCAGGCCGCCGTGGGCGTTTCGGGCGAACGACGACGGGACGACGTGGCACGCGAGCGTGGACGATTCGCCGCGGCTCAAATGGGAGTCGGTGCTACCGGCGAACGAGGGGGACCGCGTCGTCGTGGCGGGGAGCGACTACGGCGGCGACGGATCGAGCGCAACTCTGGCACTGGTCGAAGCGCCGGAATCAAGCGGCGAGGAGTCGACCACGACTGAATCCAACCGGACGACGACGGCAGGCGGGACAACGAACACGAACGGGACGACTGCTGGACCCAACCGGACGACGGCAAGCGGGACGAGCACCGACGGGACGACAGAGGAGACTCCGACGACGGACGACGACACCGGAACGGCCGCCGGCGAACTCGACGGGTTCGGGATCGGGGCGGGCATCGCGGCCCTGACAGCGGCCCTCGGCTACCGCACTCAGCGGAGTCGAGACGACGACTGACCGCCCGAGACGACAGTTTAAACCGCAGGACGCCCCTACGGAGGGGTAATGAAAACAGCGGACCTGTCGGGGCTCCCGCCCGGCGTCACGGACCACCTGCAGGAACAGGGGATCGAGGAGCTCTACCCCCCGCAGGCCGAGGCCGTCAAGGCGGGCGTTACCGAGGGAGAGAACGTGGTCGCGAGCGTCCCGACCGCGAGCGGCAAGACGCTCATCGCGGAACTGGCGATGCTGTCGGCGATCCAGCGGGGCGTCTCCAAGCCACGCTCGGACGGCTCGGCAGACGAGCAGAGCGCGTCTTCCGGCGGGAAAGCGCTGTACATCGTCCCGCTCCGGGCGCTTGCGAGCGAGAAGAAAGCCGAGTTCGAGGAGTTCGAGGAGTACGGCGTCTCAGTCGGCGTTTCAACCGGCAACTACGAGAGCGACGGCGAGTGGCTGTCGACGAAAGACATCGTCGTCGCGACCAGCGAGAAGGTCGACTCGCTCGTCAGAAACGGCGCGGCGTGGATCGAGGACCTCTCCTGTGTCGTCGCCGACGAGGTGCACCTGATCGACGACGCCCAGCGCGGCCCGACGCTGGAGGTGACGCTTGCGAAACTCCGCCAGTTGAACCCGGATCTCCAGACCGTGGCGCTGTCGGCGACGGTGGGCAACGCCGACGACGTCGCGGAGTGGCTGGACGCCGAACTCGTCGACTCGACGTGGCGGCCCATCGACCTGAAGAAGGGGGTCCACTACGGGAACGCGCTCCACTTGGACGACGGCACGCAATCCGAACTGGAGGTGCGAAGCGGCGAGAAACAGACCGCCGCCGTCGTTCGGGACACTCTCGAAGACGACGGGTCGACGCTCGTGTTCGTCAACTCCCGTCGGAACGCCGAGGCCGCGGCGCGGCGACTCGCCGACACGGTCGACCCGCATCTGACCGTCGAGGAGCGCGAGGAACTCGCCGACGTGGCGGACGAGATCCGCGACGTGAGCGACACGGAGACGAGCGAAGACCTTGCGGACGCCGTCGAGGGCGGGGCCGCGTTCCACCACGCCGGACTGGCAGCCGACCACCGCTCGCTGGTCGAGGACGCCTTCCGCGACCGGTTGCTGAAGGTCATCAGCGCGACGCCGACGCTCGCGGCGGGCGTGAACACGCCGAGCCGACGGGTCGTCGTCCGGGACTGGCGGCGCTACGACGGCACCGCCGGCGGCATGCAACCGCTCGACGTGCTGGAGGTCCACCAGATGATGGGTCGCGCGGGTCGGCCCGGGATGGACCCGTACGGCGAGGCGGTGCTCGTCGCCAGCAGTCACGACGAACTCGACGAACTGTTCGACCGCTACGTGTACGCGGACCCCGAGCCGGTCCGGTCGAAACTGGCCGCCGAACCGGCGCTGCGAACCCACGTCCTCGCCACCGTCGCGACGGGGTTCGCAGGGTCCCGAGACGAACTGCTCTCGTTCCTGGAGCGAACCCTGTATGCCTCCCAGTCCGCCGAGCCGGGCCGACTAGAGCGCGTGACAGACGACGTGCTGGAGTATCTGGAACGCAACGAGTTCGTCGACCGTGACGAGGGGAGACTGACAGCTACGGCCCTCGGCCACACCGTCTCGCGGCTCTACCTCGACCCGATGAGCGCCGCCGAGATCGTCGACGGCCTGCGCTCCGTGGAGGGGCGACCAACCGCGCTCGGCCTCTATCACCTCGTCTCGCGGACGCCGGACATGTACGAACTGTACCTGCGGTCGGGCGACCACGAGGAGTACATGGAACTGTGCTACGAGCGCGAGGGCGAACTGCTCGGCGCGACGCCGAGCGAGTTCGAGGAGGGCCGCTTCGAGGACTGGCTCGCCGCGCTGAAGACGGCGAAGCTACTGGAGGACTGGGCCGGCGAGGTGGACGAGGACCGTATCACCGAGAAGTACGGCATCGGGCCGGGCGACATCCGCGGCAAGGTCGACACCGCGGAGTGGCTCTTGAACGCCGCCGAACAACTGGCGAACGAACTCGACGTCGGGGAGGAGACCGCCATCCGCGAGGCGCGAAAGCGCGTCCAGTACGGCGTCGGCGAGGAACTGCTCGACCTGGCGGGTGTCCGCGGCGTCGGCCGCAAGCGCGCACGACGCCTGTACGAGGCCGGCATCGAGACGCGGTCCGAACTCCGCGAGGCCGACAAGTCGGTCGTGTTGCGCGCACTGCGCGGCCGTCGCAAGACCGCGGAGAACGTGCTCGAAAACGCCGGGCGTGAGGACCCCTCGATGGAGGGCGTCGACGAGGCGACGGGCGACGCCGTCCCGTCGACGGACGGAAGCGGAGGCGACGGGCGAGACGAACGGGAGGAATCGGCGGAGTCGTCCGCCGCGAACGAGTCGGACGACGCCGGACAGGCGAGCCTGGGTGATTTCTGATGGAGTTGGTCGAAGGCCGCCTGACCGTCGACGACACCGACGCACTGGTCGAGCGACTGGGGGAGATCGGAGACGAGCATGGTTGTGCCGTGCAGGCGTTCGACGCCCGCTACGTCGCCGGCCGGGACCATCTCGAACGGGCCGTCGAGCTCGCAGACCGCGCTATCGAACGCGGCGAGAACGTCGCTCGGAACCGTGGCGTCGAGATACTGCTGTACGCCGCCGGGCGGCGACAGATCAACCAGGCCTTCGAGATGGGCGTCAGCGAGGGCGAACAGGCGGTCGTGGTGCTGATAGATGGGGACGACGAGGCGGGCGCGACAGAGGCCGCGACCGAACAGCTCGACATCACCGAACCGACCGCCGCCGTCGAACACGCCGACGAAGAGCTACTCCGGGACTTTTTCGACGTGACCGACGCCGAACGCGACGCGACGGACGCGGATATCGGTGCTCTGGTGTGCGAACGAGTGGCGTTGTTAGAAGTCGAGAAGTAGTTTCGATAGGTCGAGTTCAGCAGTATGAGCGACTGAACGCTTTTGACGAGCGCACTCCAACGTGAGAGCATGTCCTCCCGGCTCGAAGATCCGGTCGATATCGGCGGCCTGACCGTGCCGAACCGGCTCTACCGCGCCCCGCTGTTGGAGTGTGCCGGCAACGGGCCGGACGCCGTCGACACGCTGATCGCGGAGTTAGAGCCCACCGCCGAGTCCGGCGTCGGTCTGATCTTCCAGGGCGCGACCATCGTCCGCGGGGAGGGAGGGTGTGCCGCGCCCGGGATGACGCGGGTCCACGACGACGAGTTCGTCGCGGAACTGTCCGCGCTGACCGACGCCGTCCACGACCACGGTGGCCGGATCGCGATACAACTCGAACACGGCGGCCTCCGGAGCATGGAGACGTGGCACGCGGAGTACCGCGAGGCGAATCCCGGTCTGGAGCAACTCGCTGTCTCCCGTCTCCCCTGGCAACTCCGCGCGCTCGATAGGTCGGGCTTTCTGTCGTACGACCCGCACGTGCTTTCGACCGCGGAGGTGTACGACCTCGCCGCCGACTTCGGGGCCGCCGCGGAGCGCGCCGTCAATGCGGGCTACGACATGGTCCACCTCGCCGGGGCGAACATGGGCATCGTCCAGCAGTTCCTCTCACCGTTTTACAACCGCCGGGACGACGAGTTCGGCGGGTCACACCGGGAGCGCGTTCGATTTCTCGAAGTCGTCCACGACGAGATCCGGGAGCGGGCGGGCGACATCCCCCTGGTGACGAAAGTGCCGGCCGAAACCGCCGCTCCGGCGCTCGTCCGACGGCATCTGAGCCTCGGAGACGGCGTTCGGATCGCCGAGTTGCTGTGCGAGATAGGGTACGACGCCGTCGTTCCGGTACAAGGGTCCGTGGTGTGGGACATGAGCATTGTCCGCGGCGAGTTTCCGGAGCGCGCGTGGTCGGACGAGCGGTTTCAGACAGGGTACGACGCGGCGTTCGGCGGACGGTTCCGCAAACGACTCGTCGCCGCGCTCAACCGACTGCAGTCGCGGCGGTACGGCTTCGAACCGGGATGGAACGCGGATTTCTGCCGTCGCGTCCGCGACCGCGTCGATGTTCCGGTCCTCGCGGAAGGCGGGATCCGGGGCCGCGAGCAGATAGACCGCCTGCTGGGTGACGCCTGCGACGCGGTCGGCGTTGGCCGCCCGTTCTACGCCGAACCCCGACTCGGAGCACGCTTGCTCGACGAACCCCCCGCCCGGACAGTCTGCGAGAGCTGCAACAACTGCACGGTGCCGCAGGTCACGGGTGCCCCGGGCGTCTGTCGAACGCCGTCAGTGCTGGCGGCGCGGGGGCGGTTAGAGAAAGCGGGTGCGTACGACCGGGAAGAGTGACGACCGACCCCACTCATCGGCGGATAGCGACGGAAGAAAGGACGAATTAGCGTCCGTATAGCCGACGATACGTTCGGTAAGAGAACAACCCGGAGTCGAACCCGGCGGTAGACCGCCATGGTACGGCGTCAGTACCGACACCCCGTTCCGCCGGCGGCCGGTCTCGGAGCCGGTACAGAGCAGGCCCGGAACGGGGTATAGTTGTACGTTACTGTT
This sequence comes from Halostella pelagica, assembly GCF_004762015.1. Taxonomy (NCBI): domain Archaea; kingdom Methanobacteriati; phylum Methanobacteriota; class Halobacteria; order Halobacteriales; family Natronoarchaeaceae; genus Halostella; species Halostella pelagica. The sequence goes on along the minus strand of NZ_SJES01000003.1, from coordinate 483,309 downwards.
CTGTTTGGTATCTAGTAAGATGGGCGGCGCAGTAATTGACAGAAACGATTGAGAACGGTCACGGGAAGACACCCCTTACGTTCGCGTAGAAGGGTACAAACCCCCCGACGGGACTGGCACGGAGGCATCGCAGTGGTATGTCACCGAGTAACCAGACGTTGCCCTCGGTCGGGCGATCATAGCCGGTTCATAACAAAGGGTCGGGATCGGTAACGCGAAAACAGAAGAGGGGATGGGGGCAGTCGGTCGAACTGCTGGCGCTTTTCCGTCTGGTCGGGACTGCCAGTCGCCGCCGTCATCTCCCGGATGCACACAATGTCACGCCTGAACACCCATCGAAGCGGCCGTCGCGCCGAGATAGAACCAGAGAGCACAGAGGAGGACTCCGAGTGCCCGGAGTGTGGCACCGAACGGTTCGTCCAGAGCCCCGACCGTGGGGAACTTGTCTGTGACGACTGCGGCCTCGTCGTCGACGACGAGGCGATCGATTACGGGCCGGAGTGGCGGGCGTTCAGCCACCAGGAACGGCAGGAAAAGTCTCGGGTCGGGGCACCGACGACCGAGACGATGCACGACCGCGGACTGACGACGGATATCGACTGGCGCAACACGGACGCGAAGGGGCGGTCGATCGAATCCGAGAAGCGCGGACAGTTACACAGGCTCCGGAAGTGGCAGCGCCGGATCCGCACCCGCGACGCCGGTGAGCGCAACCTGAAGCAGGCGCTCTCCGAGATAGACCGCATGGCGTCCGCGCTCGGCGTCCCCCGGTTCGTCCGGGAGATATCGAGCGTGATGTATCGCCGCGCTCTGGACGAGGACCTCATCCGCGGGCGTTCCATCGAGGGCGTCGCCACCGCGACGCTGTACGCCTCCTGCCGCAAGGAAGGGATCGCCAGGAGCTTAGAGGAGATCACCGAGGTCTCCCGGGTCGACCGTCGAGAGATCGGCCGAACGTACCGGTACATCTCCCAGGAACTCGACCTCGAGATGAAACCCGTCGACCCGAAGCAGTTCATCCCGCGGTTTAGCTCGGAGCTCGACGTGAACGAGGAGGTACGGACGCGTGCAAGAGAGATAGTCGAGGAGACCGCGAAGGAAGGGCTCCACTCCGGGAAGTCCCCAACCGGGTTCGCGGCAGCCGCGATCTACACCGCCTCGCTGGAGTGCGACGAAAAACAGACCCAGCGGGAGGTGGCCGAGGTCGCGCAGGTGACGGAAGTGACTATCCGGAACCGCTACCAGGAACAGACCGACGTTTTGGAGGACGACTAGCGCTTTTCTCCCCGGCGCGCGTACGCCGGGACGGTGACGGAGCCGTTCACCCGTTTCGTCGACGGAATCGTACACGAGGACACGCAGGTTCACAACGGCTATCAGTGGAGACACCTGGATGCCGGCCAGTATCTCGTCAGTCCAAGGAGTCGTCCACCGGCGGCGCTTCCCTCACCGTCCAGACGCGGGACGAACTGCTCGCACGCAGCGCATACCACCCCACGCCGTCAGTCGCGTTCGGTGACGGCCATCGGCACCGCGCCGTCAGGTTGCGTCGTCATCTGCGGGTCGAGTTGGAGGGCGAAGTCAGCCGGCGCGTCAAGGCGGTACCGCTGACCGATAGTCGCGAGCACCAGTTTCGCCTCGAACAGCGCGAACGCCCGGCCGATGCAGGTTCGCCGGCCGCCGCCGAACGGGGCGTAGGCGAACTCGTGTCTCTCACGGTCGGACGCCTCGGTCCATCGCTCCGGTCGGAACGCGCCGGGGTCGTCGTAAAACTCCCCGTTGCGATGTACCTGCCGGACCGAGAGGTGGACTTCGCTGTTGGCCGGGATGCGGTAGCCGTCGACGTCGACTGCGTCCTCCGTCCGGCGCGGGATGGTGTGGACCGGGGGGTAGAGCCGCATCGCTTCCCGGAGGACGCTATCCGCGTAATCGAGTCGCTCGACGTCCGCAGCGGTCGGCTCGCGCCCATCGACAACCGCGTCGAGTTCGGCGTAGAGCTGGTCGCGCACGTCCGGATGTTCCGATAGGAGATACCAGGTGTACGTCAGGGCAAGCGCCGTCGTCTCGTGACCGGCGAACGTGAACGTCACTAGCTGGTCTTTGATCGTCTCGTCAGTCGGACCCCGTCCGTCGGCGGCGTCGCGGACTGCGAGGAGTTTTGAGACGAGGTCGTCGCCCGCGCCGTCCGCCCGCTCCCGGGCCCGAACGAGACGGTCGACCTCCTCCCGGAGTCGTTGCGACGAGTTTCGGAACCGCCGCCGCGCGGGCGTCGGTACCCACGTTGGGAGCGCCCACGACGACGGCGCGAACCACGCGTTCAGTCCGTTCGCGGCGGCGTAGAGGTCCGCGTCGGCCGTCGGGTCCAGTTCGCGGCCGAACAGCGTCGCGAACAGCACTTCGAGCGTGAGGGTTTTCATCTCGCTCGCAACGTCCAGCGTCTCGCCGGGCGACCACCGTTCCGCGCGACGCTCTATCTGCTCGACCATGGTGTCTCCGTACCCTCGGATCCGGTCGGCGTAGAAGAACGGCTGCAGCTGGTCCCGCTGTCGTCGCCACCGGTCGCCCTCGGTGGAGAGCAGGCCGGAGCCGAACGCCCGCGAGAAATCCTCCGTTTTCCCGAACCGGTCGACGTCCGTCACGAGCACCTGTCTGAAGTGCTCCGGATGCGTGAGGACGTAGACGTCCGTCCCGACGACATCCATCCGGAACGCGTCGCCCGCCTCGCCGGTAGCCCGGTCGAGAAAACCGAACGGGTCGCGGGCGAACGCCACGGTGTGGCCCAGAACGGGCAGTCCAGAGGGGGTCGGAACCTCCTGGTTACTCATGGTCGGATCTCGCGCGCGGCGGTATTGAAAGCGTCACTCTCCCGGCCCCGCACGTACCGGAAGCACGCGAGGACGCCGGCGGCCAACAGGAGACCGCCGATAGATTCCGGCCACGTGTGCGCGCCGGCGAGGGGACGGGCGACGACCATTCCGACCGGGACGGCAAGCAGCGGCGAAAACCGGCGGTCGAGCAGGGCCAGATAGCCCGCCGGTGCGGCGGCGTAGGCAACGTGACTCGATACGTCCCAGAACGGCGTCAGCAGGAGGTGAGGGACGGTTAGACCGAGGAGTACCGCCGAAAGCGCCGGGAGTAGCGGTCCCCAGACTCGGAGCCGCCAGACCGCCCAGAGGAGAAAGAAGCCGACAGCGATGCCGAGGCTGCCGGTGAAATCCGGTCCCCACTCCGGGACGGTGTCGAAGAGAACTGGACCCGCGTCGTAAACGACGTACGCGACGGCCCAGGCCGCGGTGAGCGCTCCTACCCGGACTGCGAGCCCCGGATAGTTCCTCGCTGGTGCGGCCCGCCATTCGTAGCCGATCAGTGCGAGCGTACAGAGGAGGACGAAGTACTCGGGCGCGAACACCGCGGAAAACGTCCCGGCGACAGACGACACCATGTCGGCGGGATGAACGGTGACGCCTATCGACGTTTCGGTTCGCGGAAACGTCGTTCCGCTGAACGAGAGTATCGACCCGTCCCGCGCCGGCGACGAACCTGACGTTCATACCGAACGGGCGTCTACGTTCGGTTGATCGTATGGCCGTCTCCGCATTCGTAGACGACCGGGAGCCGCCCGCGGTCGCGGCGGCGTTACGGAGCCACGCGGACGTGGATGCCGTCGAGGTCCGCCGTCTCGCCGCCGGCGACATCGTCATCAGGAACGTCGGGTTCGAACGGAAGACGAGCGACGACTACCTGCAGTCGACGATAGGTCGCGTCGGGTCGGACCTGGAAGCGCAGGTCCGGCAGATGAACGAGACGTACGACCACGCGTACGTCCTCATCGAAGGGGACCTCCGAGAGGTCGAAAGCCGCCGGCCCGGCGTCCCGGACGCATCGGTTCGGGGGACCGTGGCGTCGATCACCGCCCGGTTAGGAACGCCGGTGATACCGTGCGGCGACGGCGACCGACTCGCCGACGTTGCCGTTCGCCTGGCGCGCAAACACACCGAAGAGCCGTCAGCGCGCGCCCTGTCGACCGGCGCAGTGACCAGCAGAACTGAACCCGTCGCCAAGCGGATGTACGGCTGTATCGACGGCGTCGGTCCCGGGACTGCGGACGCGCTGTACGAAACGTTTCCGTCGGTCAAGTCGCTGGTCGCCGCCACGGAAGAGGAGCTACTGGCAGTTGAGGGCGTCGGCCCGAAGCGCGCGGCGGCGATCTACGAAGCGTTTCGTCGAGAGGGGTGAACTAGCCGGCAGTCCGTCGCCACGTCTCGGCGATATCTGCAAGGTAGTCGGCGTACTCCCGCACGGCCTCGGACCAGCGCTCGCCGGAACGAGTTCCCGCAGAGTTCCCGCCGCAGACCGCTCGCAGGTCGTCGAGCGTCGACGCCGAGTACGGCGACGCGTGACGCATCATCTGAAAGACGACTGATTCCGCCGGTCGGTCCGCGTCCAGATCCGGGTCGCGGACTGACTCGCGGAGTGTCTCGGGAGCCATGTCGAGGTGAACGCTCGAACCGGGGATGCTCTTCGACATCTTGGGCGTGTCGTCGACCCCGTCTACGAGTCGGGAGTACAGGCCGACCACTGACCCGTCGACGCCGGCGCGTTCGCGGACGGCGTCGATGTGGCGAGCGAGGCCGACATTGTCAGCGCCGAGAGCGAGAAGAACGCGCTCGTACTCGTCTTTCAGCAGCGGGTTGATCGAGTCTGCAGCGAGGAGGAGTCCGCACAACTCCCGGGAGAACTCGGTCGCGTCGCTTGACTCGTCAAGGTCGTCGTAGGCAGCGTCGAGCGCCTCCTCGAACTCTGTCGACCGTTCGTCCCGTCCGTCTCCCGCGTCGGGATCGTAGTCTCTCGCGAGCAGGAATCCGGTGTGCAAGACGCCGTGAGACTCGTCCTGTGAGTAGATCCGTCCGCGCTCGGGATCGAACCCCATCTCCAGCGCGAGTTTCCGGTAGCGCTCGGCGCGAGTGCGGAGGGTTTCGATATCGGCTTCGCCCGCGTTGTACACCACCATATCCGCGAGAACCAGTTGCACGTGGAATCCGGCACGCTGGAGGTCGACGGCGGACTGGATCTGTCCCAGCGTTCCGACGTGTGGGGCACCAGTCATCGAGAGACCCACTGAAACGCACGTTTCGGCCGGGGTCGCTCGCTCCACTGCGTCGGCGTCCTCGGTGAACGCGAAGCGGTTCCGACCGTACGACGCCGACAGGTCACCGATCGGCACGTCGACCGCGTCGTAGCCGCGGCGTTCTCGAACCGCTTCGTAGTGCGCCTGGAGTTGCGACATGGGCCACGATATGTTCGCTGTGTATAAAATGGTAATTCGTGACTAGGTAGCATCCATCAGTCGAATTTCCGCAGATCGACGAGGGACGATGCGCTACCGTACTCTCGTACTCGACAGAACGACAGAACGAACCCCTTAACGCACGGATATAAGTTATAAGGGTCAGTACCACACGCTCAGGTGAAAGAGATCCGGACGATGACCACGAACGCCACACCCTCAAAGACGGGAGACAGAGCATGAACAGCGCCGATAGCGACCCGCACTGTCCGGAGTGTGGCGAACCCATCGGCCAGACGGCGACCTACTGCATGCACTGCTCGGCCGATCTGACTGCGGAACTCGAGTCCGGGGACACTAACGAGGACGGCGCGTGGGACGAAACGGGATCCCCGTCAGCGGGGACCGGGAAACGGACCGACGCCGGAGAGAGTTCCGTCTCGACCGGTAACGAACGCCCGGAGCAACTGCTGGCTCCGGACGGACTCGTGGATAATACGCTCACCGTCGTCGTCGGCATCGTCGGCGGGATTATCGTCGGCCTAGTGGGATCTATCGTGCTGGCAGTCCTGACCGGGAGCGGGTGGGCGCTCGCCTTCGGTTTCGTCGCGTGGCTCGGGGCCACTGCGTATCTCGTCCGTCGCCGCACAGTCCAGGGCGCTGTCGCAAAGAGCGGCTACGCGGTCGCTATCGTACTGTTGTTGGTGCCCGTGATCGCGCTCAGCCCCGGGATCACGGTCGACGGCGGCATCGAGGGACGAGGCGGCCTGCTTTTCGTGCTGTTTCTGTTCGTCGCTATCCCCGCGGGTATCTCGGCCGCGATCGGCTGGGTCGCCGCTCGGTTCGTCCCTGAAAACGCCGGCGGCAGCGAAGGCTGACGGGAGAACGCTTTCAGAAAGCAGCGTCTCGAACCCGCCGGAAAAGACGCCCTCGGTTAGGTGCCACTGCTGGAATGAGAGACGTTAGAATTTCGAGTAGTCCATCCTGGATTCGAACCAGGGTCGAAGCCCCCAGAAGGCTTCAGGATTGGCCACTACCCTAATGGACTTGACACGTTCGCCGGTTTCCGACTTTCCGACGCTTCACCCTTCAGTAACGCGTTTCCGCATTTGAGTGTTTCGAACTCGTTCGGGTCTGAAAGAGAGGACTGGTTAGTCACTCGTTCACATCGTTCCGGTACGGATCGCCTTCACCTGCGGTAGGAGTCGGGATGGGATAGCGCTCCTTCCGATGGCAGTTTGTTTCCCCACCGTCAAAGTCACGAGAATCTCTGATTCTCGAACGACTCCTTGAGAAAGGGGACTCCGCCTCGAAAGAAGTTGAACCTCAGCGACCTACGCTCGGGCACTGGGAACACGACAGGACAAGCGATCGTCTCCACCCGTCGAACGCACGCGTATCGACACCTCTTTTTCCCGCTTCCGTCCACGTTCGCGTATGTACATCGGACGCTTCGTCGTTGTCGGTACGGACGCGGCCGCGTACCGCGTCTCCTCCCGGTCGTTTCCCAACCGCCGGATCGCGGAGCGCGAGAACGCGTTGACCGTCGGTCCGACCGAGGACGCACCGGAAACGGACAATCCGTACATCTCATACAACTGCGTGCGGACCGCGAACGGCGCGGCAGTGCTTGGCAACGGTTCGCACGTCGACCCGATAACCGAGAAGATCGAACTCGGCTATCCCGCGCGGGACGCCCTCGCGGAGAGCCTGCTAGCGCTTGACTACGAGAAAGACGAGTACGACACCCCGCGGGTCGCCGGCGTCCTCTGCGGCGGGACGGGAGAAGGCTCGACGGACGGGGACGCCGACGGCGAGGTCGGCAAGCAGGCGTACATCGGCATCGTCCGAAAGGACGCACTGATCGTCGAGCGGGTCGAGGAGCCGACGCTCGTCGCGACGTACGAAACGGACAGCCCCGAGGCGTTCGACTTCGAGGCGACCGACGCCGAGACCGCCGCGCGCGAAGCGTTCGACCTTGAATTCGAACACGCGGTGTGTGCCGCCGGTGTCGCGCGGACCGACAGCGGGTTCGAGACGGCGGTCGTCAACGGCGACGAGTAGGACGGAAAGAGCGGACAACCCTCAAGGACCGCGCCCGTTTCAGTGTACTCATGCGACTGGGTGTGATCTCGGACGTGCACGGTAACAAGGTGGCGCTGGACGCGGTGCTTGAGGACATGCCGGCCGTGGACGGCCTGCTCTGTGCCGGCGATGTCGTCGGCTACAACCCCTGGCACGCCGAGTGCGTCGACGCGGTCCGGGAGCGGAACGTCCCGACGGTGATGGGCAATCACGACCGCGCAGTGGCGACCGGAACCGAGTTCCGGTTCAACAGCATGGCCGGCGCGGGCGTCGAACACGCGAGAGAGACGCTGTCGGACGACCAGGTCGAGTGGCTGGCCGCGCTGCCGGACGAGCGCATCGAGTGCGACGGCCGCGTGAAAATCGTCCACGGCCACCCCGACGACCCGGACCGGTACACGTATCCCGACGACTTCTCCCCGCATCTGCTGGGCGACGAGGACGCGTTGATCATGGGTCACACACACGTTCAGGGCCACGAGCAGTACGAGGAGGGAATCGTGATGAACCCCGGCAGCGTCGGTCAACCGCGGGACGGCGACCCGCGGGCCGCGTATGCCGTTCTCGATCTCGACGCGCTGACGGTCGAGGAGTACCGGGTCGAGTACGACGTCGCTGAAGTGCAACGGGTAGTCGAGGAGGCCGGCCTCCCGCGGAAGATCGGATCCCGGCTGAAGAAAGGGCGGTAAGCGAACTGAATGGTCCGCACAGGGGTACGAGCGAACAGTTAACCCGTCGTGCGGAGTATACCCGATGCGATGTCTGTGACAGACATGTTCAGGGGAAGGGGAACGGATTCACGACTGTACTTCGCCATCGGCGGCCTGTCGCTGCTGAAGGCGCTCGTGGTGCGAAACGACCGGCAGCGCTTCCGTTCGGAACTCAAGGACGCGGCGATGTTTCTCGCGGTCGGGCTGTTCCTGCGGCGCGCCGAGCAGCGGCGGACCGACAAGGTGGCCGACATCGATATGATCCGACAGGAGGTAAAGCGGCGGTTCGGCGGCGGCCAGACCCAACAGAGCGGTGGTCTCCGGAGTCGGCTGGGACGGGGCCAGCAGACCCAGTCCAGGTCGCTCCCCGAGCGACTGTTCGGCCGGTGATGCCGACCTTCGACTGCGGGCGGTGCAACACCACCATCGACACTCAGGAGCGGCACGCGACAGTCGAAACCGAAGTAGTCGACTCTGACGGCGAAGCGGTCGAACCGTCGTCGCAGTTTCTCTGCCTCGACTGCTACGACGACCTGCAGGCGTTTATCGACGGGACGGGCGGAGATCGGGGGTAGTGACCCGTTTCCGTGGCGTCAGACGGGCTGGAGTCGCGCCGAGAAGTGGCGTAACTCCGCCATTTCGGGTTCGTCTATCACTTCCAACCCGGATATCGCGTCCGCTCGGTCAGCGACCGCGGCGAACGTGTCGACGACGTGTTCGACGTGTTCTCGGCTGTACGTCCGACGGGGAAGCGCCAGTCGAACGAGGTCGGGCCGGTCGGTTCCGGGGAACGCGAACTCGCCGAGTTCGACGGCGCGAACGCCGCCCTCCCGATAGAGCTCACAGACCAACGCCTGCCCGGGGAACTCTTCGGTGGGGACGTGGGCGAACATCTCACCGGCGTCGACGTACACCGCGTGTCCGCCCGGCGGCCAGTACAGCGGGATGCCCGCATCGCGGAGTCGCTCGCCGAGGTCGCGGACCTGTTCGATCCGGTCTCGAACGCGGGCGAGGTCGACCGCCTCGCGGAGGCCAACGGCCATCGCCGCGAGGTCGCGACCGGCCATCCCGCCGTACGTCGGGAACCCCTCGAAGAGGATGGCGCGTTGCTTGACGCGGTCGAACAGGTCGGGGTCGCGGACGGCGACGAACCCGCCGGCGTTGACGAGCCCTTCCTTCTTGCCACTCATGACCAGCGCGTCCGCGTAGTCGAGTTGCTCGCGGGCGATGGCCGCCACCGACGCCTCCTCGTAGCCTGGCTCGCGTTCGCGGACGAAGTACGCGTTCTCCGCGAAGCGGCAGGCGTCTATCACGAACGTCGCGTCTATCTCGTCGGCGAACTCGCGGACGTCACGGGTGTTCGCCACGCTGACCGGCTGTCCGGCCGCCGAGTTGTTAGTTATCGTCAGGACGACGACCGGTACGTTCTCGGCCCCGACCCGTTCGACGTGTTCCCGGGCGCGGTCGACCGAGAAGTTGCCTTTGAAGGGAGCGTCGGCGTCAGCGTCGAAGGCGATCTCAGCAGGGCAGTCCGCGGCTTCCGCGCCCTGATTGGCGACGTGGGCGCGAGTCGTGTCGAAGTGAGTGTTGTTGAGCACGACGTCGCCGTCGTCGACCAGTGCGCCGTAGAGGAGGTTCTCCGCGCCGCGTCCCTGGTGAGCGGGGACGACCCGCTCGAACCCCATCACGTCCTCGACGGCGGACTCCAGTTCGGCGAAACTCTCGCTGCCGGCGTAGGCCTCGTCGCCGCGGAGGAGGGCGGCCCACTGCTCGTCGCTCATCGCACCGGTTCCGCTGTCGGTCAACAGGTCGACGTACACGTCGTCAGCGTTCAGGTTAAACACGTTGTAGCCCGCTTCGTCCAGATTAGCCTCGCGTGCCTCGCGGTCGGGTAGTTCGATCCGTTCGACCACTTTGGTCTTGTGCGCTTTCACGGCGCATACAAGGGAGTGCCTGCTGTTCAAACTAGCTGCGAGTATCTGGGTGACGGCAGACAGATTTGCCGGCGGGCGGTAGGTTCACCGACTCCGCTGGACAGACGTATTCACTGGTGGCGAATGGTGACCGTTAGCGGTCCGTTCGGGGATCAGAAGCCGATATGCGACGTCGAATCGGGACCGTCGTCATCGTCGTCGATGCCGCCCTCGTGTTCGAAGGCGACGTCGTCGTCAGTCAGATAGATGTCGCCGTGGGTGACAGTCACGTCGACGCCGGGAAGCGTCGTGTCTGCTGCGTCGCCGTTGTCGCAGTAGCCCGAACACGAGTCGAACATCGACCCGTGTTTCGGACAGATGATCTGGCCGTCCCGCATCGCCGCGCCGAATCCGCGGTCAAGTCGCTGAGCCTCGTGAGTGCAGCGGTTGATCCACGCCTCGACGTCGTCCCCCTCCTCGTCATCGCAGGGGACGAGGATGGCTTCGTCGAGTTCACCGTACTCGTCGCGAATGGTGAACAGCCAGGACCCCTCCTCCCGGACGGTGTCCACCGTCGTCAGTCGGTCAGCCATAGTAGCCGTGACAGAACCGAGCGTGAAAAACATCGCGGCAGTCGACCGTACGTCCCCGCCGCGTCAGGTGCGGCGAGTCGTCGGTACTGCACTCCGTGCACCGTAAAGTCCTGACTCGTGGGGGTAGTGTACTCGAAAAATGTCGTTTACAGCGATCGTCGTGAAACGATAGTCCGCGTTTACTCGCGAACGACGTTCGTCGCGCGAGGGCCCTTGGGGGCCTCTTCGATGTCGAACTCGATGTCCGTGCCTTCTTCGAGGTCTGCACCGCCAACGTCCTCCATGTGGAAGAAAACGTCGTCGTCCGCATCCTCAGTCTCGATAAATCCGTAGCCGCCAGTGTTGTTGAAGAAATCAACAGTTCCGTTTGCCATTGCAAATATACGTAGTGCTCATACATGGATAACACTTCCGAGGGTCGCGCTACCACGGCAGGGTGCTACGGATCGTTCTGCGGGTTCTCGTCCGTATAAGTGACCACCAGTGTTCCCGTAGAATCGGCGTCGATCTGTTCGTGCAGGGACCTGAACTCCTCGACCATCTCGTTCATTCCCCGCTTGCCGTCTCCGACTTCCAGGTCCTCCTCCCGAAATCGGTTGTGTAACTCGTCGAGCGCCCTGGACACGATCCGCGCGTCAGACGCCGATTCGATCTCGAACGTAGCGGTGTGTTCAACCATAGCACGGATACTCGCCGCGCGGATAAAACTCCTGTCGAGCGTTCCAGCGACCGTCTGGTCCGAAGGATGGTTACGCCTGGACGAACCAGCGGCCGTGCTCGCGTCTCGTCGGGAGCACACGGGGGAAGGCAGGCACTCGGAGCGTATCGCCACTACCGTGGCGACTCGCGCAAACTGGCGGACCTGGAACGAGCGCCTGCGGCGCTCGTTGGCGTCTTCGCGAACAGAGCGAGTGACTGCTCGGAGGGCGCGAAGCGTCCTCCGGCGGACATGAAAAGGACGCAGCGAGCACTGCCAAGCGCTCGCAAGGGCGTTCCTTAGAACCGCCGTTGCATGATCTCCAGCGCGTCCTCGCGGTCCTCCCAGTCGACGAAGAGGGCGACCGAGGTGGCGCTCGTGATCAGGTCGTACAGGTTGATGCCGGCGTCGGCCATCGGGTCGACGATAGCCTTGATGATGCCGGAGCGATTGGGGAGTTGGCCGCCGGTGACGCGGATGGCGGCGAGACCGCTCTCGACGGTGACGCTGGAGAGCGGTTCCTGGTCGACGACCTCGCGGTGAAGGACGGTTTCGGCCCGCTCGGCGGCGGTCTCGTCGACGTAGAACGTGACCGAGTCCATGCCGCTTGCGATGGCGTCGACGTTGACGTCGGCCTCGCCGAGCGCCGCCGTGAGTTCCTGAAGGATGCCCGAGCTGTTGCGGATGGCCCGGCCGGCGACCGTGAGGCAGGCGAGCGACTCCTCGCGCATGTCGACGAGGCTGTTGAACTCCCCTTCGACCTGGGTGCCGCCTGTGAGCAGGTCGCCGTGCTGGTAGTGGACGACGCGTACGTCCATGTTGCTCGACTTGTACGAGAGCGCGCTGGGGGCGACGACCTCGGCCCCACGGAACGAGAGATTTCGGAGTTCGTCGACCGTGATCTTGCCCACGTTGCGCGCGCCCTCGACGACGCGGGGGTCGCCGGTCATGACGCCCTCGACGTCGGTGACGATGACGACTTCGTCGGCGTTCATGTACTTGCCGAGCATGACGGCCGTGGTGTCGCTGCCGCCGCGGCCGAGTGTGGTGACGTTGCCGTCGTGGTCCTGGGCGAGGAACCCGGTGATCACTGGAACGACGCCGTCTAACTGCTCAGCGAGCGCTGCGGCGCGACGCTTCGTCTCCTTGACGTCGACCTCGCCCGCCGCGTCGGTGATTACCGGCCACTGCTCGCTGCCGGGTTCGAGGAAGATGGCCTCGATGTCGCGAGCGGCGAGTGCGGCCTTGAGCATCCGCACGCTGGTCCGTTCGCCCATGCTAACGATCTGAGCGCGGTCGGCGTCGTCCGTCTCGAATGTGATCTCGTCGAGAAGTTCGTCGGTGGTCGACCCCATAGCGCTCGCGACGATGGCTATCTCGTGACCCGCCTCGACGGCGGTGGCGATGGAGTCCGCGGCGCGGTTGACGCGGTCGCCGCTGCCCAGGCTGGTTCCGCCGAACTTCGCGACTACGCGCATCCGATCACCCGTGGATTCGGACTAACTGCGATCATGGAATACCGTTGCCGTACCGCGCTGATAACTGTGTCCATCTCCGGTAATTTTGGGGGAGAAACGGTGTCCACTTGTGAGCGTTCCCGCTCGGGACCCGTGCCGGGTCAAGTCGTCGGGCCGTCCGACTGGAGCCCACGGTGCGACCGGACGCTACTCGTTGGAAGAGTCGATATCCGACTCGGCGTCAGCGCCGGGCGCGTCCGCACTGGGAGGGTCCGGAGGGGACGCGTCGCAATCCGCCTCTCGAACCCCGGGAGACCTCGCAGAGCCCCGAACCGGGTCAGTCATCCCATTCGAGGACTCTCTGGGCCCCTGGTCAGTCGCGGCCATCTCCTCGGTCGGGTCGAACGTGACGAGACCGGTACCGTTCGTGAACTCGTAGGTCGCCCACTCCGAGATGGTGAGCACGCTGTTCATCTTTCGGACCCGGATCCGCCGAAGCAGCGTGTCGTCGACGATCTCGCCGTTGAGTTCCATGTCCACGATCCCGTCCGCGATGTACTCCAGGTCGTGCGGGAACGACTCCGCCTGTCCGGAGAAGGTCGCTCCGGCGAAGACGGGGACGAATCGACCCTTGCAAACATCGGCGCGGATATCTTTGACGAAGTTGTACGCCTGGACCGGTTGGACGAGCGTTCCGAGTTCGGTCAGCGAATCGATCAGGACGATGCCTTCCTCGACCATCGACTCGGTTTCGAGGCAATTGTCGAGTTTGTTCTCCAGTTCGGCCATGTCGCTCGGGTCATGGACCGACTTCGTCGCAGGGGCAGTAACGTTGGAGAGGTGTTGGTTCCACTGGCTCATCCGGTCGAGCATGCGGTTGCGGTCCTCCACGCGGTAGGTGAAACAGTCGAGTATTCGTAGTTGACCTCGTTCGAGAAAGGGAAGGACGTTCCAATCAAGCATGAGAAACGTTTCGACGACCGAAATCGGCGGTTCCTGAAAGGTCACGAAGACCGCAGATTCGCCGCGTTGCAGGGTTCGCCAGACGAGTTCGGCGTAGAGCGCCCCGGGACGAGTACCTGGCTGGCCCGAGAGGAGAACGAGAGAGTTACGCGGGAGACCCTCGGGAAGCGCGGTGTCGAGAGCTGAGACGCCCGTCGCGAAGCACCTGTGTCCGTGGTATTCGGTGAACACGCGATCGGACGACTGCAACGTGTCTCGGCAGGCGGTCGAGCAGAATTCGTACGTCGTCCCTTCGTAGGCGAGTTCGATCGGAGGTGTCGGATACGGAAGCCGACAGAAGTCACAACGGTCCGTCCCGTCGGGGCGTTCCGGCATACCCCGTGGATTGTGGCCGACGGGTTGAAAGTGTGCCGCCCGTCACCACCGCTCGCACGCCACGGTTTTTTCTGTGTGGGGCGATACCATGGAGGTGATGCGTATACGGGACGCCGTGGAGGCAGACGCGGACGACCTCGCCGGGATCGCGGACTCTCCCACCGACGTAATGCGGAACCTCGTACACGACCGCACGGTCCGCGTCGCCGAATCAGAGGAAGAAGAGACCGATCCGAACGCCGACGCAGACGAAGGGGGGCCGGATCTGCTCGGGTTCGTGAGCTTCGACGCGCGCGAAGACTGCGTCCACGTCACACAACTGGACGGCACTGAAGATGCCTGCGAGCGACTGCTCGGTGAGCCTGTTCGCTTCGCCGAACAGGAAGATATGTCGGTCGAGCTGATCGCACCCGAAACCGTCCCGCACGTCGCCGCCGCCGCGCGGAACATCGGGTTCGACGAACGCGGGGCCGGCCCCCGATTCGAGGGAACACCGACGGTGAAATACCGTCTGGAACCGTAGCAAGGGATGGGCGGTTGTCGTCCGCACGCTCGGTTAGCCGTTCGTCCGTCTCGAGCGTATCATCGAACGACCGCGACGATGACTCACGTCTCTCTCCCGCCCGAGTAGCGCCTGACCGTGGGACTCAACGCGGGTCTCGTCAGGGCCGTTGACAACGAACACGTCGACGATCCGAAATCGGACTTGTAGAGTGCGATGGATGCCGCGCGATAATAACGAACAGACGGCACGTGTTGTCGCGAGAGGGGTCGCCGTTCACCCGCCTCGTCCGCTCTCGCACCGATTCGTTAGGTCACGAGCTGTCTGGCCGCGGGATTTCTTATAAACCTCCGGTTAGTTACTCGGCCGAACGATGCCGCGTGAGCATCGCGTGGCGACGGAGTCGCCTCGCCAGTGAGCGGGGGAGTGACGGGGAGGGGCAGGCGCTCGGAGCGTGTCGTCGTAATCGAGACGACTCGCACAGACTGGCGGGCCTGGTGGACATAAAAAGGGCGCACAAGGGCTTTTTAATGGAACTTTCGGATCGTGGGCTCCAGCGTGTCCAGGTCGACGACCGGCGCGAACCCGGCGTCCGGATCGATGTTGACCGACTTCTGGAACTCGGTCTGGGCCTGCCAGCAGCCGCTGTTTATCGAAAGCACGTTGTGATACTTGCCGACGCCGAGCTTGTGGACGTGGCCGGTGTGGAAGATATCAGGGACGCTGTCGATTGTGAGATAATCCTTCTCCTCGGGCGCGACGCGGAGGTGGCCCCCGTACTGCGGCGCGACGTGGCGCTTCTTCAGGAGGTGATGCATCGCCTTGTGTGGCTCGTCGTAACTGGCCTTGTCTTCGGGAAGTTCCGCGATGATCTCGTCCAGCGAAACGCCGTGGTACATCAGGACGGAGACGCCCTCGATAGTGACCGTCGAGGGGTTGCCGGTGATGCGGGCGTCGTGGGCGCTCATGATCTCGCGGAGCTCCTCGTCGAAGGCGGGTTGCGGTTCCGCGAGGCGGACGGCGTCGTGGTTGCCGGGGATCATGACGATCTCGATGTCGCCCGGCACCTCCTTGAGATGCTCCGAGAAGCGTTCGTACTGCTCGTAGATGTCGACGATGTCGAGTTCCTCGTCCTGGTCCGGATAGACGCCGACGCCCTCGACCATATCGCCGGCGATCAGCAGATACTCGATGGTTTCCGCTTCCGGGGTGTGAAGCCAGTCGGTAAAGCGGTGCCAGGCGTCCGTCATGAACTCCTGACTGCCGACGTGAACATCGCTGATGAGGGCGGCCTGAACGTGGCGGTCGGCGGTATTCGGCGAGTACGTACGGGGAACGTCCGGGAAGTGGAGCGAGTCGACGAAGAGGATCCCGGCGTCGTCCGCTAGCGTTCCCTCCACGGCGATCACCTCGTCGCAGAGCAGTTCCTCGACCAGGTCCGCGATGTCGCGGTCTTTCATGACGAGACACGGAAACGTGCCCGTCGTGTCTTCGAGTTCGACTAGCCAGTGTCCGCTCGCAGTCGAGCGAATGTCGCTTATCATCCCGACTATCGCGGCTTCGCTCCCGCCGGGCATTGACTGAATCGCTTCGGCGGGGCGGTGATTCACGCGAGTCCGGAGTTTCTCTCCGAGGCGGTCGTACCGGTCGCGGAACACGGTAACGAAATCCTCGTATTCGCCCGTTCCGGTGCTCCTGCCGGTGATGTCGTTTCCGATCTCGATAGACCGAACCGATTGGTCGGCGGAACGGCCCGTCGATCCCTCCGTTTCGCCTGGAGAGTTATTAGAAGGAGAGCGTCGTCCGTCGTCGGGTGTTGCAGTCGAAGCAGAGGGGTCCGGGTTCGGGCGGTCGGAGCCGGCCGTCTCGGGGGAGGCCGCGGCGTCGGTCGCGTCAGTCGTGTCCTCCGCCAGCGGTGCATCCACAGCGCCGGCCCGGGTCGACGCCGATTCGTTCATCGTAGCGGGGTCCCCCCCGGCGTCAGCGTCGAGTACGTCTCGGACGTGTTCGACCGAGAGAGTCAGCGCGCCCTCCGGCGCTTCGTCGACGACGCGTTCGAGCGCGCGGGCGGGGTCGTCGGCCGAGGCGATGAGCGTCACGGCCTCGCGGTCAGCGTTGTACCCCCTGCTCGTGAGTTCGCGGACGATGCGAGCGGGGGCCTCCAGTGGCACACACCACTAATCCCGGGGAGAGTGCAAAAACGTAGCGGAACGGAACTTCCGGTTCGATTGACACCCGCGTCGGGTTCGTCGACCACCCATAACAGAAGGTTGATTTTGCGGAGGGGAGTATGCGGTGACGATGACTGACTCCGGAGACGGTGACACACCGGACCGTACCCCCCAGGAAGACGATCCGTCGGGGGAAGACGGATCCACAGCGGTGGGTTCGGACCGGGCACCGCCCAGTAAAGCGGATTCTCACGGGAGTGACCGTGCCGACGCGGACCAAACGGCAGAGGAGCCGTCAGCCGCTCCGGGCTACACTGCCGGCGACGACGAGGACGAGAGGGCAAGCGAGAATCCGGTCACCTGGTTCCTCACGAGCGACAACGAGGGCGTCGCCGCTCTCCGAGACCTGCTGAGTACGATGGCTATCGTCGCGCTGGTCGGCTTGCTCCTGTTCGCCGTCAGCGGCATCTGGCCACCACTGGTCGCGGTAGAAAGCGGGAGCATGGAACCCCACATGGAGAAAAACGACCTCGTGTTCATCGTCGATGAAGACCGGTTCGCGGGGGACGGTGCCGTCCACGGCGTCGTCACGTACCAGCGGGGAATCGAGACCGACGAGCGGAGTTTCGGGAGTTACGGCGACGTGATCGTCTTCAAACCGAACGGAGACGAGGGAATTCCGATAATCCACCGCGCCCGCTTCTACGTCGAGAAGGGCGAGAACTGGGTCAGCGATGCGAACGAGTCGCACATCAGAGGCGACACCTGCGAGGAGGTGCGGAACTGTCCCGCGCCACACGACGGGTTCATCACGAAAGGCGACGATACGCCGTACTACGACCAGGTTGCCGGCCGAACTACCGTCGTCAAACCGAAGTGGATCGAGGGCCGTGCAGAAGTTCGAATCCCGTGGTTAGGCTGGATTCGCCTGCAGTTCGCTAAGCTGTAACCTCCCGTTCGGACGCCGTACGGGGCTTCTCTGTCGAATCTCCACTAGAAACGAGGGGGTTCAGATATGCGAATGTTCCACAGAATCATCGCCTGGAGGGAAGTTCCGGACACAAAACGGTGCTGTCGGGCCGGCCGCGCTCGGGTGCGCGAACGAACGTGAGCGCCCCGAGCGGACGGGGAAAGGCAGGTACTCCGAGCGTGCGCCGGCAACCGCCGGCGTCTTCGCGAGCGGAGCGAGTGACGGCTCGGGAGATCGTTGCTCTCTCGGTGCTCGCGCAGACTGGTTGCCTGGAACGAGCGCCGTCGGCGCTCGTTGGCGGTGCTGAAAAACGCCCTGGCGTTTTTCGCACTGAGCGGCAACTTCGCTGCCGCGAGGTCCGAAGCGCCGCTGGTGCTTCGGGATGCCAAAAACGGCGCGCCGCGTCGTTTTTTAGCACATAAAATGGGCGCAGTGCGCCGCGCCAGCGGCGCACAAGGGCTTTTCAGTTGTCGAACCGAGCCTGCACGAACGGCTGAACGTCTTCGATATCTCCTAGTCGGGAGTCCGATAGGAGGACGGCTTCCGTCTCTTCGATAGGGACCGAGAGGCTGATCTCCTTGGTACGGCCGTAGCGACCCTTGCTGACGACTACCGCGTTGACGATGCCGAGCATATCCAGTTCGCTGATGAGGTCCGTTACGCGACGTTGAGTGAGGACGTCCGCGTCTATCTCCTCGCAGAGGCGCTTGTAGATGTTGTACACCTCGCCGGTGTTGACGTTGTGGACGCCGTTCTTTTCGAGAAGGATGATAGAGAAGAGGACGATCTTCGACTGCGTCGGGAGCGTCCGTACTACTTCGACCACTCTGTCGAGTTCGATCTTGTCCTGAGCCTGCCGGACGTGGTCCTCGTCGACGAGTTCCGACTGGTCGCGTTCGGCGAGTTCGCCCGCGGTGCGAAGCAGGTCAAGGGCGCGACGAGCGTCGCCGTGTTCCTGCGCGGCGAACGCGGCACAGAGCGGGATCACGTCGTCAGTCAACGCGTCCGCCTTGAACGCGACGTCGGAGCGGTGCTGGAGAATGTCCCGTAGCTGGTTCGCGTCGTACGGCGGGAAAACTATCTCCTCCTCGCCGAGGCTAGACTTGACGCGCGGGTCGAGGAAGTCAGTGAACTTCAGGTCGTTCGAGATCCCCATGATCGATACCCGCGAGTTCGCGAGCTCCGAGTTCATCCGCGAGAGGTTGTAGAGGGTGTCGTCGCCGGACTTCTCGACGAGCTTGTCGATCTCGTCGAGCATGATGACCACTACGCGCTCGTGGTAGTCGACCGCGTCGAAGAAGACGCTGTACACGCGGTCGGTTGGCCAGCCGGTCATCGGGACCGTCTCGAACTCCGCCTTGTCCGCCTCTAGTTCCGCGATGCGGTCGTCGACGGCGTCTATCGAATCGAAGTCGGCGTCGTCGAAGGCGGACGTGTCTTCGAGCGCCGACTCGCGGAGTTCGCGAAGGTCCGCGAGCCACTCGTCGATGAGTCGCTCGTTCTCCTCGATGAACTTGTTCGCCAACTGCGCGAGTACGCGGTACTGCGTGTCCGTCACTTCGCAGTTGATGTACTCGACATCGCACGGCACCCGGTATTTCTGCGAGGTACTTTCGAGTTCCTGACTGACGAACTTGGCGCTGGCGGTCTTTCCGGTTCCGGTCTTCCCGTAGATGAGGATGTTCGACGGCGTCTCACCACGGAGTGCGGCGACGAGGATCGTCGCCATCTTGTTTATCTGCTCTTTCCGGTGCGGGAGTTCGTGCGGCGTGTACGACGGCCGCAACACCTCCTTGTTCTCGAATATCGGTTCCCCGGAGAGGAGGTCGTCGAACAGCCCCTGGTTCTCCTCCTCCTCGTCCTCTAGAACGACATCGTCTAGGTCGACGTCGAAGTCCTGCGACGAGTCTATATCGACGCTCGCCGAATCGCTCGGTCCCGGTTCCTCGTTGGACATCTGTGAAGTTCAGTCACCCCTTCGTTTCATCTGGAGACCGCCCCGCGGAGAGAGAACGAATCCGACGTGATAGCCTCAGATGCCGGATCCACCGTCCAAATGTACCCACGGTCCGTCCAGTTGATGCAAACGAAGGGAAGGTAGACCAGGGTCTTAAAATCTTCCCTCTCGTTGACGAACCCGAAACAGGTGACTCGATCATGCCGGTAGAGAGCTTATAAAGCACGTTTTCGGGTTTTCAGTGAACCAAACGAGTGACGACCAATAGACCTGTCTGAGTGGAAGGAAGAAGAAGAAGCGCCGTATTTGGCTGTAGCGACGATCACGAGAAGGTAATCCAGCAGTGGCCGGATGACGTTTGGCCGAACTGAAGTATCCGTACCGTCGACGGGAAACGCCGGCCTACGATCGAAACGAACCGTTACCGACACCCGACTTTCAGGATACTAGTTTCGGGACGATAAAACCGGGCAAGAGAACGGAGATCGAGACGCCCGAATCACACCCCCCACCCCTTCGTTTCAAGTGGAACTAACTAACAGACCATCCCCCGGGAGTCACTCAACCGGAGTCGATTCGGTTGTTCCCCGTGGCGGGCCGGACCGCCGACCGAATTGCTAACGGTTTGTGATGGATCTTTTCATCCACAACACCATCAATAAAACGCTATTTACCCATTACGGATGCTGTTATTGTTGTAGTGTAATAAAATCAGCGCTACTAGACAGGGGATTCTCCCCCTACCCCCGGCTTTTCTCCGTTCCACCCGAAACGAAGGGGTGGGGGGGGGTACCCCCTACCGTTTCGGGTCCAACCGGGACACTGACATCCCCTCTCACTCTATAGACTACCTCACGTCTGACCAGTGCCCTAGTTAATAACCGGTAAAACCACCTAGCAGCGACGGGGATTCTGATTCAGTCTCACTCTCCACCCCTCCGTTTCAGGTGGAAGTCGAACCACAGTTCTCCCTACCGCCGCGACCCTCCTGCCGCGTTGTCCGACTGATAGGACCGATACGTGACAGAACGATCAGATGAACCGTTGACAATTAGCCGAGATATTGTACTAGAACCGCATGACTGCGTGGCGATTGGACACGAAAAACACCCCTATCCAAGCGGATACATGTCTGACATAGGCTTAAGTGAGTCCGGTGTTGTTAGGTGGACAAGCACCTACGGGTGCGTGAGGTCAGGATGGGACTGATAAACGGACTCAAAGCAAGCATCTCACGGGCGAGAGATCGTCTGTTTGCGGACGACGAACAGAAACGTATCGGAATTTACGGACCGCCGAACGCCGGGAAGACTACCCTCGCCAACCGCATCGCGCGGGACTGGACGGGCGACGCAGTCGGCCCGGAAAGCCACATTCCACACGAAACACGACGCGCGCGACGGAAGGAAGACGTCGAAATCAAGCGCAACGGGAAATCGGTGACTATCGACATCGTCGACACGCCGGGCGTGACGACGAAAGTCGACTACGAGGAGTTCACCGAGTTCGACATGGAGAAAGAGGACGCCGTTCGGCGGTCCCGCGAGGCCACCGAAGGCGTCGCGGAGGCGATGCACTGGCTCCGCGAGGACGTAGACGGCGTCATCTACGTCCTCGATTCGACGGAGGACCCGTTCACGCAGGTGAACACGATGCTCATCGGCATCATCGAGAGCCGTGATCTGCCGGTGCTCATCTTCGCGAACAAGATCGACCTGGATGACTCGACTCAGCAACGCATCCGCAACGCGTTCCCCCAGCACGAGACGGTTCCCCTCTCGGCACTGGAGGGCGACAACATGGACGAGGTCTACGACAAGATCGCGGAGTACTTCGGGTAACACTATGCCAGAAACAAAAGACCCGGACGACGACGGCGTTCAGATAGACCTCATCAGCGGCGAGCGGATGTCCGGCATGACGAGCATGGAGAAGATCCGGATGATCCTGGATGGCGTTCACGAGGGTAACATCGTCATTCTGGAGGAAGGACTCTCTCCCGACGAGGAAAGTCGACTGATCGAGGTGACGA
This sequence comes from Halostella pelagica, assembly GCF_004762015.1. Taxonomy (NCBI): domain Archaea; kingdom Methanobacteriati; phylum Methanobacteriota; class Halobacteria; order Halobacteriales; family Natronoarchaeaceae; genus Halostella; species Halostella pelagica. The sequence goes on along the minus strand of NZ_SJES01000003.1, from coordinate 461,597 downwards.
TGACCGAGATCAGTCCGGACGGGTTCAACGGGATCGAGATAGAGACGTACCCGCGCGCGAAGACGAACGATTCGAGCTTCCTCGACCGACTGATGGGCAAGGAGTCAGCGAACAAACTGACCGTCATCGGCCCGGCGAATCAGATCGAAACGCTCCACAAGGACGAGACGCTCATCAGCGCGCTCGTCTCTCGCCGATAATGCCCCACCAGTGTACGAACTGCGGCCGGACGTTCGCCGACGGCTCCAAGGAGATGCTGTCCGGCTGTCCGGACTGCGGCGGAAACAAGTTCCAGTTCGACCCCGGCGGTTCGCGGCCTGCGGGTGAGGCTACCGGCGACGCCGACGAGCGAACCCAGACCGACGCGGACGATACCGGTCGGAGTAGCGGGGCGACGACCGCGAAGGCTGGATCCGCAGCGTCGGGGAACACAACCGAGGCGAGTGACGACCGGGACTCTGGTGCGACCGGTCGAGTCGGTCGCGCACGCGAAACGGTTCAGGAGTGGGTCGGAACCGACTCGTCGGAAGCGAGCGCGGACGCGTCCGCTACGTCGGGGTCAGACGGCGGGAGAGGCGACGGCCGGAACGATGCAGAGCGTCGTTCAGCGAACCCTCGTTCGACGCCGTCTCAGGAGGATTCCGCCCAGTCGAACGCGCGAACCGATGTCGTGACGCGCGACGAGCTTCCGGACGATCCGCCGGACTCGGCGGATGACTCCCCTGCAACTGGCGAGGACGCGCAGGTCGCGGAAGTGCCGGACGGCGATCAGCCGGACCTCTCCGAACTCCGCGAGGAGCTCAACAATCAGTTCGAGAGCATCAAGATCGTCAGCCCCGGTCACTACGAACTCAACCTGATGGAACTGTACGACCGCGACGAGTACATCATCTCCCTAAAGGAAGACGGTCGGTACGTCATCGAAGTGCCCGAAACCTGGCGGTCCGACGCGGAGTGATCTCACCACCCCTCTGTTTCATCTCCAAATACCGCGATTCTATAGCTGAGAGTGGCTGTATGGGTGTTTTCTGTTCTATGTGAAACAATGCCAATTGCCGAGGGAGCAGTTGGCAAGAAGTAACTCCGACGAGGGCGTATTTCGGTTCGAATGCTGGACGACGCAAAGCGCCGAGTCCGGAGTGCCCTCTTTCTGTTTCCGGCGGCACTGGCCCGAATCGGCCTCGTCGACCGGAAGAAGGGGTCGGAGGCGTTCGACCTCGCAGTCCCCGTGATGATCACCGGAGCGATGCGAACGCTCCTTCGGACGGCGGATTTCTTCATGGTGAGTCTCGCCGTCGGCGACATGGGGGTCGCGGCGCTGGAACTAGGGTTTCAGTACTACTTCGTCCCGTTCGGACTCTCGCTCGCACTGACCAGCGCCACGATAAGCATCGTCTCGCGGTTCAAAGGGGCGGGCGACGACGCGCGTGCGGACCTCGCGATCAAGCAGTCGCTGTGGCTAGCGCTTGCGGTTTCGCTTCCGCTGACGGTAGTTACCTGGGTGTACGCCGAACCGCTCATCGCTCTCCTGAACGACGACCCCCGGACGATCGAACTCGGTGCCGTCTACCTGCAGATCGTCATGCTTTCGGTCTTCTTCCGGTTCTGGAGTCTCATCGCCGCTCGCGCCCTCGCCGGTGCGGGCGACACTCGGACGCCGATGTACGTTCGTCTGGTCACCCTGCCGACGAACATCGGGCTGAACGCCGTTCTCATCTTCGGCCTCGGTCCGTTCCCCGAGTGGGGCGTCGCGGGCGCGGCGTGGGGGACCGCCGTTGCGAACACGGTCGCGGCACTGGTCTTTTTCGCGTTGCTTCTGTCCGGCCGCTTCTCGGTCCGCTTGCGACTCGGCGGGCGGCAGTGGGACGGCGAGATACTCCGCGAACTCGTCCGTGTCGGGCTTCCGCTGGCCGGAACCCGACTCTCTCGGACGTTCGGCCGGTTCCCGTTCCTGTTCATCCTCGGAGCGCTCGGAACGCCCGTCCTCGCCGCCTACGCCATCGGCCGAAGGGTGATGCTGCTCGCGCTGATGCCCGCCTGGGGGTACGCGACGGCGTCTAGCACTCTCGTGGGCCAGAGCCTCGGCGCGGGAGACGAGGCGGAGGCGGACCAGTACGGCTGGCAAACGCTCCGGATAGCGCTGGCGACACAGTTGATCATCGCCGGCGTCATCGTCGCGCTCGCTCGCCCCATCGCGGTCGCCTTCGGCACCGAACACGTGAACCTGACTGTCGATTTTATTCGGATGTTCGGTGTCGGCGTCGCCGCGTTCAGCGTCTCTCGGACGATGCGAGGTGGACTGCGGGGCGCGGGTGACACGCGCTGGCCGCTGTACGGCACCGTCGCCGGAACCTACCTGTTCAAACTCCCTATCGCGACGCTGGCGCTTCCCGCGGGCGTCGCTGCGGTGTCCGTCGCCGGGGTCACGTTGGACCCCGGGCTCGATCTCGGTCTCGTCGCCGTTTACGCCGCTATCCTGGCGGACATGTACGTCCGCGCTGCGGTCAACACCCTCCGATTCTGGTCCGGTGCCTGGCGGCGCGTCGCCCGCGAATCGGATATCGGCGCGACGGGTGCGGACTGATAGGGTCTGTTGTCATTCAGTTCGGGAGTTCGCCGGTACGGGGTGGGTGAATAGCCGAGATACAGGTACAACGACCCTACGAGACCCTGCTTTGACCACTGATGCAACTCCAAACTCGACCGGATTGAGGTGGTTTTATGCGCTCGCGGGCATTCCCGTCGAGTATGAGCGAAGCCACGAAAGTCGTTGTCGGTACCATCGGCGTCTCCGGACTGCTGGCGGTCGTTCTCGTCATCCAGTCCTTGCTCGCCTGATGTTCGGGACCCGCGACCTCCCGTCGGACCTCGAAGCGATCCGGGAGACGCATGCGTCCGACGCCGTCGTGCTCGACTGCGCCACCGATTTCGAAACGATTCGCCCGGAACAGGCCGAAGACCTTGGGCTGTTCGTCGACGAACTCGACCCGGCGACCCACCCCGCGGCGTGGCTACCGGACGACGCGCCGCGACTGCTCGAACGCTACGCGGGAACCGATTTCACGGTCGGCATGCCGGGCGACGGGAGCGTCACCTGGACTCGCCAGACTGTCCCGCCAGCAGTTCTGGTCAAACCGAGAGTCGAGGGGTCGCCCGAGCCGTTCGTCGATTTCCTGATCGCCGAGGCACTCGTCCAGGTCGGGACCGGCGAACCCGAGCACTTCCTCGGGTTCTTCCGCGACTCGTACTCGGACCTCGCCGACGTCGTCCCCCTAGACCCGAACGCGACGTATCAGGTCGCCGCGGCGCTGTACGACGGCTGGATCGGCTTGCACACCCGTGAAACGTTCGCGGACTGGCCGGCCGAGCGCCCGCGTCTGGGGGAGACCTGGCACGACGCCGGGACGCGGATCGAGGGCCGTCTTGACGACCTCCCGGGGGAAGTGGCCCGCAACGAGACGGAGTTCTCCGACGCGACGGAACTCGCCTGCGCGGCGATAAAACACGGTCTGGAACTGCCCGCGCCGTTCGCAGCGCTGGATACGAGTGCCTACAGGAGTCACGGCGTCGAGTACGCCGTCACCTGGGCGGAGAAAACCTTCGGAGAACTTTAGAAGTCAGTGGTGACGGTCCCGTCCTCGTTCAGGTCGATGACGCCGTCGAAGAGGTCGCGGTACGAGTCGACGACATCGTCGCTATGGACCTCGGTGGCGAGATGGAACAGTCCGACCGCGTCGTGGTCGTCGAGCAGAGCGAGAATCGCGCGGATAGCGTCCATGGTCGATTCTTCCCCGGCGTAGTAGGCGAGTTCGGTGATCGAGTCGAGACTCACCCGGAGCTTCCCGTCGTGACCGGCGAGGAACTCCTCGGTTTGCTGGACGATGCCGTCCAAGTCGTCCGGCGCGCCGACGTAGTGGACGTTCTCGCTGCTCCGGCGGGAGTAGCCGCGGTCTACTGAGAGGGTGTCGAGGATGACGGCGCTCTCGGCATCGACGTCGTAGTAGTCGAGTTTCTGGGTGACCTCCCGCGCCGTCGTTCGCGTGGATATGACGAGGAAACGGTCGGTGTCTTTCTTCAGAAAATCCGTGTCGATACGGTCTGTTTCGCCCGTACTGGGGTGGAGCAACAGTACGCCAGTCCCGCCCGGTACCGTGTCAGGACTGTCATCTATCGCGAGCGTGTAATCCATACCCCGTGAAGCGAGGGGGATCAACTTAAGATTGCTGGGTCCGGCCGTCGCAGGGAGCCCTTAGAACACGCTGTCGGCCGTGGCTGCGCCGACGACGCTGAATATCGCGCCGACTGAGACGGCCTTCAGTGTGGTCATCGTGATGGCCGCCGTCGTCGGATCGGCGAGTATCTCCTCTTGCAGGAGAAACGTCCGCGGGGCGGTCAGTGCGAGAGCGAGCAGTAGCACTGACCCGTAGGAGACGACCATCAGCGAGAGGAACCGCACCGGGATGCCGGCGACTTCGGCCTCCTGTTCCGCATCGCGTCCGGAATCAGCCTTGTACAGCGCTCCGTACCCGATACCGGCGACGATCCCGACGGTCAACAGGGCGTGCCAGAACGTCATGTTTGCGGCGAGGACCCACACCTCCTCGGTGACGACGAACGGCCCCGCGAGCAGGAACCCACCGACGACCTGCTGTGCGGAGTCGGCGATGCGGTATCGTTTCCGACGGTCGGCCATACCCTATCTCTCGGACCGGCGTTGATAACATTCCCGAGTCGCGGCGCGGGTCCGAACCGATTTTGTCCCCGTACCGTCTACGGATGCCCATGAGCGTCAGAGCCGAGTTCGACGAGTGGGCCGCCACCGGCCGCGACCGCGGCATGGAGAAACGACACTGGCACACCGCGAAACACGCCCTCTCGCGGATGCCGGTCGAACAGGGCGATGTCGTCCTCGACCTCGGTTGCGGCAGCGGCTACGCCGGTCGTGCGCTGCGAGACACCAACGACGCTGGCCGCGCGTACGGCCTCGACGGATCGCCGGAGATGGCGCGCAACGCCAGCGAGTACACGGATGACCCGCAGGTCGGCTACGTCGTCGGCGACTTCGGAGCGCTCCCGTTCGCGGAGAACTCCGTCGACCACGTCTGGTCGATGGAGGCGTTCTACTATGCGAGCGATCCCGACGAGACCCTCAGCGAGGTGCGCCGGATCCTCCGCCCCGGCGGGACGTTCTACTGCGCGGTGAACTACTACGAGGAGAACGTCCACTCACACGACTGGCAGGAGAAGATCGATATCGACATGACTCGCTGGTCCCGCGAGCGGTACCGCGAGGCGTTCCGCGACGCCGGTCTCTTCGTCGCCGAGCAAGACACTATTCCGGACCGCGAGATGGACATTCCGCCCGCGGAGGAGTTCCCCACGGACAACTGGGAAACCCGCGAGGACATGGTCGAACGATACCGAGAATTCGGCACGCTGCTGACCGTCGGCGTCGCGCCCTGACTCGGTCAACTCCCAACTGAGCCCTCCGCTACAACAGACTGTTCAGGGCGCTTTCTCGCCGGCCTCTACCGCAACGTCCAGCCAGTTCTCATCGGGCGGAAGCGGACAGGCGAACGTCTCGCTGTACGCGCAGAAGGGGGAGTACGCGAGGTTAAAATCGAGCACTATCTCGTCGCCGTCTTCTAGTTCTCCCTCGCTCTCGAACTCCATGTACCGACCGCCTTCGTACGTCTGTTGGCCCGTCGTCTTGTCGCGGAACGGAACGAAGTACTGCTCGTCGCCCTCCTGACGGTACGCTGCGAGGTCGTGTTGTTCGCCGCGTATCTCCACGGTGAGCGTCAGTTCGCGCAAATACCGCACCTCGGTGCCGGCGGTAGTGTCCATCGTCACCGGTTCCGGGTCGTTGTGGACCGTGACGGTTGCCTCGGCGCGGTAGTCCGGTTCCGGGTCGAAGTAGTCCAGGCCGTCGAACGCCTCTCGCTGCTCGGGCGGGACGGGCGACTGACGGTGTTCGGCGAAGAACTCGTCTTTCTGCTCTCGCTGGATCTCCAGTTCCCGCCGCCATGCCGTCTCGTCGAACGCGTCGGTCATACGTCGGGATTCGGGCGGGCGGCGGGTAATGGTTGCGTCTGGTCGATTGCACGGGGCGGTCTTTCAGCCTGCCCCACCGAGAAGAAACGAACTACGTGCGGATAGTTTATTTTCCTCCGTACTCGTAAAGCGGTATGGACGACCTGAACGCACAGTCGCTGTTCGAACGGCTACCGTTCGTCGAGCATCTCGGCATCGAACTGGAGTCGGTCGAGGACGGCCGCGCCGTCGCCACGCTGGACCTCGCGGAGCATCACTCCTCGGTTCCGTGGTCGACCGTCGCACACGGCGGCGTCACCTACTCGCTGGCGGACACCGTCGGCGGCGCGGCGGTGTTCTCGCTGCATCAGCAACCGAACCCGACGATAGACATGCGGATAGACTACCTCTCGCCGGCGACCGAGTCTCTACGCGCGGAGGCCGAAGTTGACAGAGACGGCGACACTACGACCGTCGTCTCCGTCGACATCACGAACGGAGCGGGCGACGCAGTCGCCGACGCGCGGGGCGTGTACAAAACCGCCGGCGGAGAGGGCCAGTCCACGTGGACAACCCGCGACGGTGACGCCGAAGACCCGACGTGAACGAGTAGGTGTCCGTCGGACACTCATCACTCCGTCGTCGGCGGTACGGCGAGAGCGCAGGGACGACCCAACGAGCAAATCGGGGTCACCGGGTCAGTGGCTTGGGGCTATCGAGTCACCGGTCGGTGCTATCTCATCAGCGGTCTGGAGCTATCGCGTCAGTAGCTCACAGTTACCGAATCAGTGACCCCGAACCTATTCCACGGTCCGTGTGGATCGCTTTTCCGGGGGATTACGATGAGTAGCGCTTTATCACAGAACAGGAAGGAGACGCTAGCAGTACTGGCCACAGGAATCGTTCGCGAGGCACTGAAGGAAGTGTTCAAAGAGTCTCTCGAAGAGGCTCGGACGGGACGCTCGCCCGCCAAAACCGACGGTATCGTTCGGGGACTGTTGAAACAGTCGTTGCGGGAGGCGATGGAAGAATCGGAGGCGACGGAGTCGGTCTCCGCGTCTCGCGGAACCAGCCGAGATGACGGGAGTAGCGTGCTCCCCAAGTTGCTCCTCGTCGGCGCTGCGCTGGGGGTCACCTACGCGCTGCGTCGACGGTCGGAGTCGCCCGGCGAGACCCTTAGCAAGGTGACCGACAAGGCCCAGACGCTGTCCGACGAGACCGCCCAGCGGTCCGGAGAGATGGCGTACGAGACCGAATCGGCCGCCGAGAAAGCCGCGGACACGATCCAGGAAACCGGCGAGAGCGCGGCCGACAAGATCGAGCAAGGGGGCCAGGAGGCGGCCGACAAGATCGATGAGTCGGCCCAGAAGGCCGAGGACAAGGCGGAAAGCACCGGTTCGGACGGCGACCGGTCCGGATCGGACGGCGACAGTACCGGGCCGGAAAGCGATAGCACTCCGTAGACGAAAGCACCCGGTAGGCGAAACTCACACCGCGTCGGTCGCCCGGCCGTGGGGACCACCGGCCGTTTTCGGTTCCCGTCGCGACACTCGGTCCGCTGATCGGCCGTCGAACCACGGCTTCGTGCGAAGGTTTTTCTCGGAAGCCGCGGCCAGTGTTCCGACAGTCCTATGCCCGACGCGGCAGTGATAGCGGATGATACCATGGGTGCCACCTGGCGGGACGTGTTCGGTCACGACCACCCGTACGACGACCAGAAAGACGGCATCGAAACGGCCGTCGAAACGGCGCGAGACGGTGGCTTCGTCGCGCTCGAAGGTGCCTGCGGAACGGGCAAGACGATGCTCGCTCTGACTGCAGGGATCTCGCTGGTGCGCGACCCCGACAGCGACTTCGAACGCGTGGTCGCGCTGACGAGCGTCAAACAGCAACTCCGCCAGTTCGAAGCCGACATGCGAACTATCAACTCGAACCTCCCGGACGACCACCGCTCCGTCTCGGGGCTGACGCTCGTGGGGAAAGCCGACGTCTGCCCGTACAACCGCGAGGGCGCGGGCGGCATCGACGACGAGAACGTGTACGACCGCTGCGAGGACCTTCGGGACCGCACCCGCGGCCTCACCGGCGATGGACCGACGACGGCGGAGGCGCTCACCGCCGACGCCCGGAGCCAGCAGGTCGGCCTCGCCGACTCGGGGTCGGGCGGCGCGACGTATCTCGAAACGGCCGACTCGCCGTCGCCGTATCCGGAGGGCATGCCCGAGTCCGAGGGCACCGAGTACTGCCCGTTCTACGCGCAGTACCTCGCGGACCTTCCGGAGGACGGCGACCCGGCGGAGGCCGTCCCCTTCGACTTCACCGCCGCCGGCCACCTGACGCCCGACGACCTCGTGGCGCGCGCGGTCGAACACGGCACCTGTCCGCACTCGATGATGGGCGCGATGCTCGGCCACGCGGAGGTCGTCGTCGGGAACTACTATCACGCGTTCGACCCGACGACGACCGGCTCCTTTACCGGCGCACTGTTGGACGATTCGACGTTCGTCGTCTGCGACGAGGCGCACATGCTGGAGCCGCGCGTTCGCGACCTGGTGAGCGAGGCGGTGGGCGACAGGACGCTGCGCGACGCCGAGACGGAACTCTCCCGCGTCATCCAGCCGATCCAGTTCGATGAGGGCGACGGGCGCGACAACGCGCGAGCGGACGCCGACCTCATCCGCGGCGAACTAGAAGACAGCGACGTCACGCTCTCGGAACTGCAGTCGACCCGGGAGTTCATCAGGGACCTGAGAGACGAACTGGACCGGCGCGTGACGGCGCATCTCGAACGGGAACACCGCGGATGGAAGGCGAACCTCAACGACCTACCGGACGAGGAGATACCGTTACGAGACCCCGAGACGCCCGAGGAAGACGATATTTCGGAGTGGGCCGAGCGCGAGGGGTACGGCGGGGGTGTCTGGGTGCGCGCCGAGACGGTGGGCGCGGTCGTGGCACGGATCCTCAACGAGGCCGAGGACGAGCAGAAACAGCGCGCCGCACCGGCCGCGGGCCGCGTTCTCGGCGAGTGGTACCGAAACGGTCACACGAACTACTTCCGCGAGATCGAACTCGAGCGGACCTGGGACTCGACGGAGCCCGACGGCTCCTGGCGTCGGGCGTACAACGCCAGCCTCTCGATGCACAACTGCGTCCCCAGCGACGCCATCGGCGAGCAACTCGCGGAGTTCGGCGGCGGCGTGTTGATGAGCGCGACGCTCGAACCGCTCGACATGTTCGCCGAGGTGACGGGGTTACGCCACATCGAACACGAGGAGGACCGCCCGGTCGTCGAGCGGACCTACGGCCTCGACTTCCCCGCGGAGAACCGCGAGAGCTTCGCGGTGGACGCGCCGAAGTTCACATATCAGAACCGTGGGTCGCCGCCGAGTGAGCCGGGGCAAACGAGCGGCGAAGGCACCGACCAGCGGACCGCGGATGAGAGCAACCAGACGCGCCAGACCTACTCGGACGCTATCGCCGAAGTCGCGCGCTCGCCGGGCAACGTACTCGTCGGGATGCCCAACTACGCGGAGGCGGAGTGGGCGGCCGGGAGTCTGCGCGAGCGCGTCGACAAACCCGTCCTCATCGACGAGTCCAGTGGCGACGACGCCACCGAGAACCTCAAAGACGACTTCTTCGCGGGCGAGTCGAAAGTGCTCGTCACCAGTTTGCGCGGCACGCTCACGGAGGGTGTCGACTATCAGGGCGACAAACTCCGCGCCGCGGTGGTTTGTGGCGTCCCGATCATCAACACCGCCAGTCCTCGGACGCGAGCGGTACGGACGGCGTACGACCGCGAGTTCGGCGGCGGTTCCGGTGACGGAGGCTCTCGGGGGGCGTCCCGCGGCGGGTTCGAGTACGCACTGACCATCCCCGCGGTACGGAAGGCCCGTCAGGCCATCGGCCGCGTGATCCGCGGCCCGGAGGAAGTGGGCGTCCGCGTCTTCGTCGACGAGCGGTACGCCCGCGATTCGTGGGACAGCGTTCGAGAGTACCTGCCCGACGACGACGAGTTCCAGCCCGTGAGCCCCGACATGCTGTCGTTAGGGCTGGACCGATTCTGGTCGAGCGTGGAGTAGCACTCCCGCGGCAGTCCACGGCTGAGACCCCTTGGTTTCATCTGGAGATCGTGATACGGTCGGGCTCCGTCGGTTCCAGGAAAGACGGCGGCCGCGAAGTCGAGGCTGGCCGCTGTGGCGGTCAGTCGTCGCACCGCCGCCGACGGATCAGCGCGAGTGCGGCGCTCCCTGCGATGGCTTCGCCGACGCCGAATCCGGGCGTACCGCTCGTCGCTGTCTCCTCAGTACTGGCGTCCCCGGGCGTCGTCCCGCCGTCGGCGGTATCGGGGGATGCTCGGTCGGTCGCCGCTTCAGTCGTTTCTTGCTCGCTCGCCATCGACGCGCTCCGCGCCTCGTTCCGACGGGGAACCGTCGCGGAGTCGAACCGATGGAGGGTCGCATCCTCTCCGTCACCACCAGCGAACAGGGCGTACGCTCCGTCGCCGAGGAGGTCACCGAAGTAGCCTCCATCGTCGTATCGGGCCTGCCACCGAACGCTGCCGTTGCGGTCGACGGCCGCGAGCCAGTAGTCGTCGACGCTGTCTTCGAGGACGAAATTCCCGCCGACAAGGTAGCCGGCGTCAGTGAGGACGACCGACTCGGCCGCCGATGCCTGCGACGGGAACAGGTACGTCGCCTGTTCGAGCGACCCTTCACCGTCAGCCCATCCGACTGTCGGACCGGCGTCACCGTCCGTGTGGCCGTCCAACGCGAGTGCGACCCCGTCGCCGTCGGTCGCCACCGACCGCACGCGGGTGAGGCCGACCCCGTCAGCATCGTCGTACGTCCGATCCCAGCGGGTATCGCCATCCGAATCGATCCGCAGGAGCAACGCGGACGACTCCCGAGACTCGCCGACGGTCCCGCCGACCACGATTTCGCCGTCGCCGACCGCGGTGACGTCCCAGAACTCCGCCGGTCGGTCTCGGTCCAGTGACCGTTCCTGTATGACGCTCCCGTCCTCGGCGAGGCGGAGTATCCACGGGTCGGGGTCGTAGATGCCCCGGGAGCCGACGATGACGTAGTCGCCGCCGTTCGTCCGGGCAGTGCCGCTGACTCGGTAGTCCTCCTCTACCTCGTCCTTTCCGTAAGTCCACTCGACCCCGTCCTGACCGACCTTCGATACCCACGGCGTCCACGGAGCCGTGACGGCGTCCTCCGGCCCAAGATCGATGCCCGCGACCACGGCGGCCTCGGGCGTCGGCACCACTGCGTCGACGGTGCTTTGTGTCTCTCGCTCGAACGTCGTCGCCGGTCGCTTCTCGCCATCGGAACCGACCGCCAGCGTCCAGTACGCTGTCGTCTCTTGGCCGATCGATCGGCCGGCGAGCAAAACGGCGTCACCGCGCCGGGCCGCAGCGTCGGCGTACTCCACGCGGCCGGCGTCGTAGCTCGTCGTCCACATCTCTTCGTCGGCCTGCCTCGCCCTGCGGCGTCCGACTGCCGTGCCCGCGACGCCACAGACCCCGGCCGCGCCGACCGCGCCGAGAAGTCCTCTCCGTGTGAGATGCATCACGAAAACGTATCGATCAACCGACGAAAGTTCTACCGGTCGCCTTCGACGACGTGTGCCGACCGGGGGTCGAACCCGACCGTTAGCGCGCCGTCGTTCGGTTCGTCCGGGAGGCGCACGACGAGATCTCGCCCGTTCCACGTCGCATGGACACGAACCGCCTCGCCCAGAAACTCGGCGTACTCCACATCGGCGGAAAGGCGGTTCGCGGGGGCGTCGAGAGTCCTCCCGTCCGCGGTGTCACCGGCGCTGCCGTCGGCCGCTCCGTCGACCACCGACAGCGCTTCGGGGCGGACGCAGAACGCGACGGACTCCCCCTCGGTAGCGTCGACGCGAGAGATCAGCAGGTCCTCACCGTCTACCGTTACCGTCGTCGTCTCACCGGCGTGACCGGCGACCCGGCCCTCGAACACGTTGTTCTCGCCGACGAACTCAGCGACGAAGCGGGTCTCGGGGCGGCGGTACATGTCCTGTGGCGTGCCGACCTGTTCGACGCGGCCGTCGCGCATGACGGCGACGCGGTCGGACACCGCGAGCGCCTCCTCCTGGTCGTGGGTGACGTACAGCGTCGTGATCCCGAGGTCCGACTGGATCTGCTTGACCTGCTGGCGGAGTCGCTCGCGGAGGCGGGCATCCAGCGCGCTCATCGGCTCGTCGAGCAGGAGAAGTTGCGGGTTGGGTGCGAGCGCGCGAGCGAGTGCGACCCGCTGTTGCTGACCGCCCGACAGTTCGCTGGGGTCGCGCTCGCCCGTCCCACTGAGGTCGACGAGGTCGAGGAGGTCGGCGACGCGCTCGTCGACTGACTGGCCGTCGGGCGGGTCGCGGAACCGCAGGCCGTAAGCGACGTTCTCGGCGACGCTCATGTGCGGAAAGAGCGCGTAGGACTGGAAGACGATGCCCACGTCCCGGTCCTCGGGCGGGACGCCGGTCATCTCGCGGTCGCCGAAGCGTATTTCGCCGGTCGTCGGGCTTTCGAATCCGGCGACGGCCCGGAGCGTCGTCGTCTTCCCGCAACCGGAGGGACCGACGAGGGTGAAGAACTCGCCGTCTGCGATGGTCAGACTCACGTCCGCGAGCGCCGTCGTCTCGCCGTACCGTTTCGAGACGGCGTCGACGCGCAGGTCAACCACGCTCGAACCGCCCCCCGAGTCGGTCGATGACGACGAAACTGACGCTCGTGACGACGAGCAGGACCGTTCCCATCGCGGTCGCCGGGCCGAGACGGCGGCCGCGGTAGCGTTCGACGGCGACTGGCATCGTGTAGCTCTTGGACCCCTCCGCGAGTATAACCGTCGAATCGAACTCGCCGACGCTGATGGCGAAGGCGAAGGCCGCGCCTGCGACGACGCCCGCGGCGACCAGGGGGAGTTCCACATCCACGAGCGCCCGGGCGCGACTCGCGCCGAGCGCGCGAGCGGACTCGACCATCGCGGGGTCGAGACGGCCCAGCAGCGGGGCGACGGAGCGGGTGACGAACGGGTACGCGGCGACGGCGTGGGCGGCGACGATAGCCGTCGCGCCGGTCACCTGGAGACGCCAGCCGCCGCCGAGCGGGATGCCGAAAACGGGGCCGAGCAGGAGACCGACGCCGGTGACGATGCCGCTGACGGCGATCGGTCCCATCGCGAGGGCACCGACGACGGCGCGGCCGCGGAACTTCCGGGTCGTCACGACGGCGGCGGCGACGCCCATCGGTAGGGCGACCGCGAGCGTCGCGACGCCGAACGTCAGCGAATTGCGCACCGCGGGCCACGGTTTCGTCTGGACCGCGGAGCCTTCGGCCTGCCGCTGGACGAGGAACTCGTAGTACGCGAGGGTGAGACCGTCGGGGCCGGTCACGCTCGTCCACACCATGCTCAGAACGGGGCCGACGAACACGACGACGACGACGGCGGCGTAGGCGAGGACGCCGAGGCGGACGGGGGACCGGAGCGACCCGAGCGACGGGAACAGCGGGACGCGTTGTAGCGGATTCGCCCCGCGACTCCCCGCGGCCTGGCGGGCCTCGTACCGCAGATACGCGTAGGTCAGCGCGAGCGACAGCGCGGTTTCGAGCGTCGCCAGCGCGGCGGCCTCACGGTAGTTCATGTTCCCTAATAGATTGTACACCCACACCTCGACGGTCGCCAGCCGCAGTCCGCCGAGCGCGAGGACGATAGGGAACGTCATGAACGTGAAAACGAACGTGAGGAGCGCGCCGGTCAGCACTGCGGGCAGGAGCTGCGGCGCGACGACGTCGAGGACCGCACGCCGTCGACTCGCGCCGAGACTGCGCGCCGTCTCGACGGTGCGGGCGTCGACGCTCTCCCACGCGGCGGCCGTCACCCGCGTGACCAGCGGCGCGTTGTAGAACGCGTGGGCGACGATGACGATGGAGAGCGTCCCCATCACGTCTATCGGTCCGAGTCCGACCGTAGCGAGGAGGTCGTTGACGACGCCGCGGCGACCGAACATGGCGATGAAGCCGATGGCGACCATGATCGAGGGGAGGATGAAAGGAAGGATCGTCAGCGAACGGATCGTCCGCCGGCCGGGAAACTCGAACCGGGCGAGGACGTACGCGCCCGGGAGGCCGAGGGCGACGCTCGCGACGGTCGAGAGGAGCGCCTGATAGGCAGTAAAGCCGAACAGGCCGAACGACGGCAGCCCGGCCTCCCCGGCGAGGAAGGCGGCGGCCCACGACGCGACGTTGTCGGCGTGGCGGCTGACGGCGAACGGGTCCGCGCCGACGCCGGCGAGCGCGCCCACGTAGAATGAGTCGGACAGAACCTCGGCGAAGGCGTCGAGCGAGACGGCTGGCGGGAATCCGGGGGCGATCCCAACAGCTTCCGAGAGGACGATCCCCACGGGCAGATAGAACATGACCGCGATAACGGCGGCCGTCGCCGCGGCGGCGACTCCCAGCGCGTGGCGTTCGACCCACGACACACTTCGCTCGACGGGTTTCACGGTCGTCTCTCCCGGTTCAGTTCCCGGCTATCTCGCGCGCCCAGTCGTCGACCCAGTCGTTCAGGTTGCCCTGCAACTGGTCGTAGCTGAAGATGACGGTTTCGTCGGGCACGTGAGCGTACTGGTCGAACTCCTCGTCCAGGTCGGCGTGGTCCGTCGAGGGCAACTGGACGTTGCGAACGGCGACTTCGGACTGGGCCGACTGCGAGAGCATGAAGTCCATGAACTCGAAGCCGAGCGCGGGACTGTCGCTCGCTTCGAACACGGCCATCCCCTCCGGATTGGCGTACCCCTGCCCGTTCGGGAAGGCGACCTGATGACGGCTCATGTCCTGGTCGTAGCGGTTCGCGTACACCTGGTCAGTCGAATAGGAGACGACCATCGGCCGCTCCTCCGCGCTGTAGGCGTCGTAGGAGTCGCCCCACGAACTGAAGATGCGGACGTCGTTGTCAACCAGTTCCTGCCAGTAGTCGAGGTAGCCGTCCTCGTCGAACTGGTCGACCGTCCAGAGCATGAACGCCCGGCCCGGGTCGCTAGACTGGGCGTTCTGTGCGAGCAGGGTCCCCTCATAGGGGTCGGTCGTCAGGTCGTCGAACGTCTCTGGCTCGTCGACCTCGTTCTCGTCGTACACCAGCGAGATGTACCCGGTGTCGTAGGGGAGCGCGCGGGATTGCGGGTCGAACAGCAGGTCGTCTTTGATGGCCGACCGGTTCTCGAAGCCGTACCTGTCGGCGCTCATGAACAGCGACTCGTCGAGTTCACGGTCTGCGATAACCAGGTCGTCGACGTTCAGGCCGAGATACACGTCGGCATCGATCTCGGCGTCCCGTTGCGCTCGCTGGACGAACTCGGTGACGCTGTTTTCCGCTATCTGCCACTCTAGCGTGACGCCGTCGTGCATCGATTCGAACTTCTCTTTGACCCACTCTCCGGGGCTGGAACTCGGTGCGTCGACGAACGACTCGTACGTTGCGACGGTAAGGGTCCCGTCGAAGCTCTCGGGCGTCGTCAGCGTCGACTCCTCGTCGTCGTCGTCGTCGGCCCCGTCATCGTTGTCTTGCGTGATACAACCCGCAAGCGCAGTGCTGGCCGCGCCGACGCTCGCCGTAAGAAACGTTCGCCGTCTCATTACTCGGTGGTTGTACTGGGTGTTTTTAACCCCGCCGATCCGCCATGACGGCGTCGGGAACCGATATCGGGTTCGGCGCAAAACTCAAATGGTTGATCGTTGAGGAATCGGGTATGTCACTCGACTACGAACGGGAGTGCGACGCCTTCGAGTGGAATATCCCCGCGGACTACGCCCTCCCATCCGTTCTGGAGGACCACGCGGAATCGTTCGGCGACCGCCTCGCGGTGAGATACCGCGACGCCGACGGGGGCGAGGCGGAGCGGACGTTCGGCGAGGTCCGCGACGACGCGAACCGCTTCGCGGCGGCGCTCGCCGACCTCGGGGTCGGCGAGGGCGACCGGGTGATGCACCTGTTCCCGCGCCACCCCGACGCGTTCGCCGTGCAGATCGGCGCGCTCGCCCGCGGCGCGATCCTGGTGCCTTGCTCGTCGATGCTCAAGCCGAACGATATCGCCTTCCGGGCGAACGACTGCCAGGCCGACACCATCGTCGTCCACGCGGACCTGACTGACATGGTCGAACCGGTGCTCGACGAAACGCCGTCGGACGCTTCGGTCCGTGATGCCTCGGACTCGGAATCCTCCTCTGAGACGCCGCTTGAGACCGTGATCGTGCTGGACGACGAGGGGGACGCAAGCGGCACTGCCGACCGCGAGGGCTGGCACGCGTACGCCGACCTCGTCGACGGCCGTGACCCCGACCACGAGGGGCCGGACCTCGGCGCGTCGGACCCGATGTCGATCAACTACACCAGCGGCACGACGGGTAAGCCGAAACCGGTCCTCCACCGCCACCGCTGGCTCTACTGCTTCGAACGGATCAACGGGCCGTACTGGTGGGGGGTCGACCGCGACACCGACTTCTCGGACGAGCTACTCTGGGCGACCACCGGCACCGGGTGGGCCAAATGGTTCTGGAGCCCCGTCGGCGTCGCGCTGACGACCGGCGCTCCCCAGTTCCTCTACGAGGGCGAGTTCGACCCGGAGACGTTTCTCGACCTCATGGCCGAGGAGGAAGTCACCCGCCTCTGTGCGGTGCCGACCCAGTACCGGCTGTTCACCCAGACCGACCTCGCCGACTACGACCTCGCCCTGACGGAGGCCGTGTCGGCCGGCGAACCGCTCAACCGCGAGCCGATCCGGGCGTTCGAGGACGCCGTCGGCGTCACGCCGCGGGACGGCTACGGCCAGACAGAGACGGTCGCGCTGGTGACGAACTACCCCGGCATCGACGTAAAGCCCGGGAGCATGGGCAAACCTGCGCCCGGCGTCGGGACGACAATACTCGATGTGGCTGAGGAGACGGAGGCCGAACCGGGAGAAACCGGCGAGATCGCCGTTCCCGTCGACAGCCCCGCCATCTTCGACGGCTACTACGAACAGCCCAAACGCGACCGGGAGACGTTTCGCGTCCGCGCGAGCGAAGCGAGTGCGGGCTCGGAAGGGGATTCCTCTTCCGGTGCCGACTACTACCGCACCGGTGACCTCGCCCGGCGGGACGAGGACGGCTACTTCTTCTTCGAGGGGCGGGCCGACGACATCATCATCTCGGCGGGCTACCGCATCGGGCCCTTCGAGGTCGAGGACGCGCTGGTCGACCACGAGGCCGTCGCGGAGGCAGCGGCGGTCGCCAGCCCGCACGAGGAGCGAGGCAACGTCGTGAAGGCGTACGTCGTCCTCGCGGACGGCTACGAGGGAAGCGACGACCTGATCGACGACCTCCAATCGTACATGAAAGCTGAGACAGCCCCGTACAAGTACCCGCGGCGGATCGAGTTCGTCGACGAACTCCCGAAGACATCCAGCGGAAAGATCCGGCGGATCGAACTCCGAGAGGCCGAACAGCGTCAGTTCGGGGAATAGTCGGTCGGTTGCGGCGAGCGGTTCGTCCGGGAGAAGCGTTTTTATCGGTTCCGCGTCACGATAGGTTCGTGTCCCGCAGTCGTCAACACGTCCTCTCCGGCATCGTCGTTCTCCTCGCCGTCATCGCGGCGGTCATCCTTCGCGATGTCCTGGCGACAGTGTTTTTCGCGGTCACGGTCGCCGCCGTCTCCGCCCCGCTGTACCGCCGGTTAGTCGCTTACGGACTCCCGCCGTGGTGGGCGAGCGCTGTCACGTCGTCGCTCGCGTTCGGGGCTGCAATCGCCGTGTTTGCTCCGCTCGGACTCGTTCTCTACCGGCGACGCGATCAGCTGGTCGAACTGTTTCATGCGCTCCCGCCGTCGGTCACTGTCGATGCGTTCGGCTTCCAGCAGGTCATCGTCGTCAGCGACGTTCAGGCGGCCGTCGCCGACTCGTTCGGAGATATCGCCGTCAGCCTACTCGGCACCACGTCCATCCTCGCCGTCAAGTTCGCGCTGTTTGCCTTCGTCGTGTTCGGCCTCTTGCTCGGTCAGCAGCGGGCCTATCGCGCGGTCGTTGGCACTGTTCCGGTCGAGTACCGCGACGTGGTCGAAGCGCTCCACGCCCGCGCCCGGTCCACGCTGTTTGCTATCTACGTCCTGCAGGCGGCGACGGCGGTCGGCACGTTCGCCGTCGCGGCCGTCGTGTTCACCGCACTCGGCTACTCCGGAGCGCTCACCTTCGCCGTCGTCGCTGGCGTGTTGCAGTTCCTCCCCATTGTCGGCCCGAGCGTCCTCATCGGCGTCCTCGTCGTTTACGAACTGCTCGCTGGCGACGCCGCCGCCGCCGCGCTGATGGGGGTCGCCGGTGCCGTTTTCATCGGCTATCTCCCCGACGTGTTGATCCGCTCTCGTCTCGCCCGCCGGAGCGCTAATCTCCCGAGTACCCTGTATTTCATCGGCTTCTCCGGCGGACTGCTCAGCCTCGGTCCTATCGGCATCATCGCCGGGCCGCTCGCCGTTGGGCTTCTCGTCGAGGGCGTCGAACTACTCTCCGCTGAGACGGGCGGGTATCAGCAGTCGACGCTCTCGGAGTCGAACGGTAAGCAGTCCCGCGATGACCCGGCGCTCGACGACGAACCAGCGCCCGTCGAGGAGTCGTCGCCTGCCAGCGAACCGCCGCCGTCCTCCGGCGCGGAGTGACGGCCATGATCCGGTCTCATAGGGACTGTTGTGACTGTGTCCCGATTTCGCGATCCCGTGTCGGCGAACTACAGCACTGACGTACAACAGTTCCACTCAGTCGTCAGCCACGGCGGAGTCAGGGCGGAACGCTCGGCTTATCGACTTCCATTTCCCCGTCGCGAAGCGGTGGTAGTTGATCGCCGCCGGAACCGTCGTCTCCGCGACGAACGAGAGGTAGAGACCCATCAGCCCCAGCGGCGTCGTGGCCCCGAGATACGCGATGGGTATCGCGCAGCCGAACATCCCGATCGCCTGGCTGTAGAAGGGCCAGCGCGTGTCGCCGCTCGCGTCGAGCGGTCCGGCCGCCGCACCCTTTACTGCCTGCGCGAGAGTGGCGATACAGGCCGCGTACAGCAGTGCCACGGCGACGGGGACCGAGGGGTCGGAGGCGTCGCCGACGAACGAGATCACGATAGATTCGGCGAAGACCGCGACCACGACCGCTGCGACGGCGTAGGTCGCGATAGCGAACCGGATGATGTCGCGGCCGTACGCGTCGGCGAGCGCCTCGTCGTTGCTGCCGAGCGCCTGCCCGACGAGACTGGAGGACGCCAGGCCGAAGCCCCACCCCGGCGTGTTCATTATCCCCCAGATGCGCCGCGCGATGACGTACGCCGCGACGACGTTCTGTCCGAAGAGCGCGACGATTGCGAGCATGGGGAACTTGGCGGCGGTCCACACCGAGTTCCGCCCGACCACGGGGAGACCGATCGTGACGATGTCCCGCAACACGCCGACGTCTGCGTAGGTTCCACGGAAGTCGACCTGTACGCAGAGGTCCCCTCTGCCGGGAAGCCATCCGAAAGCGAGACCGCCGACGAACGTCGCGGTTACGAGGACGTTCGCAAGCACCGTCCCTATGGCTGCGCCGACGACGCCCATTCCCAGACCAAAGATGAGCGCGGCGTTGGCGACGACGTTCGCCGTCGCCCCGCCCGCCCGAACTAGCATCGGCGTGTACGCGTCGTCGACGCCGATGAAGATCCGACTCCCGATCAGGTTCAGGCCGGCGAAGGGGACGCCGAAGGCGAGCACTCGGAGGTAGTCGGCCCCGAGTTCGATCGTCCGGGGGTCGTCGGTCATGACGGACACGAGTTCGGCCGGAACGAGATAGAACAGCGCGGCGACGGGCAACGTCACCGCGATAACCAAGGCGACGCTCGACCGGATGGCCTGTCCGAGTTCGTCGTACGCCTCCGCGCCGTAGCGCTGTGAGACCAGCGCGATGGTCCCGGCGGCGAACCCGCCGCCAAGTGAGAACGCGATGCCCCAGTACGCCGAGGCGAATCCGACGCCCGCGATAGCGACCGACCCGAGCGCGACGCCGACCATCGCCACGTCGACGGCGTTTTTCGACATCCTGGCGATACCGGTGACGATGCGCGGCCAGGCCAGATCCGTTGTCCGGCGCGCGCGCTCTTCGTCGATGAAACCGGCGCGGGCGAGGCCGAGACCGATCACGAGGATCAGCAGGCGGACGGGGTTCGGACTGCGTCGCATGAACGCTGCCAGGAGCCGCGCCGGGAACTTCGTCGCCAGGATCAGCAGGCGGACGGGATTCGGAATGCGTCGCACGTGGTAGTACTATTTCGATTCGAAAGTAAAGTGGTTTCCATCTCGGTCCGGTTCGGCCTGAGCGTCCGCTCTCCTCGATGTCGTACTCACACGGTAGAGCCCATATCACTGCGAGAACCGAGAAACCGGCCGCCGTGATCACTGCGCCTGTTCCCCTGCCGCGTCGTCTCTTCACTGACGACTAGATCACC
The DNA here is from genome assembly GCF_004762015.1 of Halostella pelagica. Taxonomy (NCBI): domain Archaea; kingdom Methanobacteriati; phylum Methanobacteriota; class Halobacteria; order Halobacteriales; family Natronoarchaeaceae; genus Halostella; species Halostella pelagica. Next base: position 441,058 of record NZ_SJES01000003.1, on the reverse strand, counting down.
GCCACGTCACCGCCTACCAGGTCAATCCCTCATACACGTCAAGCGCATCCGTGTCCACGTCGATCCGGCGGCCGTCGATCAGTACCGAGCGGGCCATCGCCGAGAAATCGAGCTCGTCGAACTCGGGCCAGTCGGTCGCGACCATGGCGGCGTCGGCGTCGGCCAGCGCGTCCTCGGCGGAGTCGGCGTAGCGCACGTCGGGGTATTTCTCCCGCGCGTTCTCGGTCGCGACGGGGTCGTACGCGACGACCTCCGCGCCGCGGTCCCGAAGGACACCGATGAGGTCCATCGCGCGCGACCCCCGAACGTCGTCCGTGCCGGGTTTGAACGCGACTCCAAGGACGGCGACGCGTGCGCCCTCGGGGTCGACGTGGTCCGCGAGGAGGCCGACCATCCGGCGGGGCTGCAGGTCGTTCACGTCGACGACGGCGTTCAGCAGTTCGGGTTCGTACCCCTGTTCGCGGGCGACCGCGCGGACGGCGTCGACGTCCTTCGGGAAGCACGAGCCGCCCCAGCCGAGCCCTGAGCGCAGGAACTGGTCGGAGATGCGGTCGTCGAGGCCGACGGCGTCGAACACCTCGTATGCGTCGACGTCCAGTTCCTTGCAGACGTTGCCGAGTTCGTTGACCAGCGACACCTTCGACGCCAGCATCGTGTTGTTGGCGTACTTGATCATCTCGGCCTCTCGCAGGCCGGTGTCGACGACGGTCGTCTCCTCCCGGAGGTCGGCGTAGAGTTCGTGGAGGCGGTCCCGGACCCACGGCTGTTCAGTTCCGACGACGATCTTGTCGGGGTGGAGGAAGTCCTCGACGGCCGTGCTCATCCGGAGGAACTCGGGGTTCATCCCGAGGCCGAGGTCGTCGCCGACGGTCTTGCCCGATGCCTCGGCGACGGCGGGGCCGACCACGTCGTCCGTAGTGCCGGGGACGACGGTGCTTTTCGTGACGACGGCGTGACGGCCGTCCTTCTCGGCGAGCGCGTCGCCGAGCGCCTCCGCGCCGGCCTCCATGACTGCGAGGTCGATGCTGCCGTCCGCCTCCGACGGCGTCGGCAGACACAGCATCGTGAGGTCCGTCTCTGCGGCCGCGGCGTAGTCGGTGGTCGCGCGGAGGCGACCGCCCGCGTTCCGTTCGATCCGTTCCTGGAGGCCGTCCTCGTGGATCGGCGCGTCGCCGTCGTTGATCGACGCGACGACGTCCTCGTCGATGTCGACGTTGACGACCTCGTGACCGAGGTCGGCGAGACAGGCCGCGACGGTCGTTCCGACGTAGCCGCTTCCGACGATAGAGACGTTCACGAGTTGATCACCAGCGGTTCGTACCACTCGCGGTTCTCCCGATACCAGTCGACGAACCGGGAGACCCCCTCCCTGATGCTCACCTGCGGTTCGTAGTCAAGCAACTCCGCCGCTTTCGACACGTCGGCGTGCGTGTGGCGTGCGTCGGCCTCGTTGGCGTCGGTGTACTCAATGTCGCCGTCCGCGCCCGTCTCCGCGATGATGTGTTCGGCGAGTTTCTGGATCGTGATGTTGCCCGACGAGCCAACGTTGATTTCCTCGCCGTCGGCAGCGTCGGTATCGAGCAACGCGACGCTGGCGTCGACGATGTCGGAGATGTACGTGAAGTCGCGCGTCTGCTGACCGTCGCCGTAGATCACCGGCGGTTCGCCGTTGAGACATCGGGTCGTGAAGTTCGTGATCGCCATGTTCGGCCGCATCCGCGGGCCGTAGACGGTGAAGTGGCGCAGGCTCACCGTCGAAATATCGTGGAGGTTGTCCCACACGCGACAGTAGTGCTCGGAACTCAGCTTCGTGATCGCGTAAGGGCTCTGCGGGTAGTTTGGATGCTCCTCGTCGTACGGCAGATAGTCGTCCTTGCCGTACACGGAGGAGGAGGAGGCGTTGACGAGTCGCGTCACGCCGTGGTCGTCCGCCGCTTCGAGGAGGTTCAGGAGGCCCCCGACGTTGTTCTCGTTGTACGCCTGTGGGTTCTCGACGCTCGTCCGAACGCCGGCTTTCGCCGCCTCGTGGTAGACGAACTCGATGTCGTCGCCAGCGATCACGTCGCGAACTAACCCCTCGTCAGTGATCGACCCCTCGACGAACTCGAAGCGGTCGTCACCGGCGTCACGGCAGCGTTCGACGTTGCGTTCTTTGATCCCCAGGTCGTAGTACGGGTCCATGTTGTCGAGCACCGTCACGCGGTGCCCGTCACGGAGGAGTCGTTCGGCGATGTGCGAGCCGATAAAGCCCGCGCCACCGGTAACGAGGACGTTCATATCCGACCTGTCCACGACGAGGGATTTGTGGTTTCCGGTTCTGACGGTTTCGATCCGACTCAGTGATCCGCGGCCTCTGTCTCGTCCAATCGACGCTCCGCCTCGTCACGGTCCTCGGGGTAGCCGACGTCGATCCGCCACCCGTCCATCCTGATCGCGTCGATAGTCCGCCCGGATTGAATGAGGAGGTCGACGGCGTCCGGGAGTTCGTACTCGCCGCGGTCGCTCGGCTGGACCAGATGACAGGCGTGGAATATCGCCGGCGTGAACGAGTAGAACCCGGTCATCACGAGGTTCGACGGCGGGTCGTCCGGTTTCTCGATCAGTTCGACGATCTCGCCGTACTCGTTCGTGTCGCAGACGCCGTACCGCGACGCCTCCTCTATCGGTACCTCCTCGACGAGGAAGCCGGCGTCCGCGCGGTCCTCCTGCTGACGGCGGATCACGTCGCCGAGGTTCGCCCGGAAGATGTTGTCGCCGAGCATCAGCACGAAGTCGTCGTCGACGTGGGGTTCGGCCTGGAGAAGCGCGTGCGCCAGCCCCAACTGTTCGCGCTGGTGAGCGTAGGTGATCGGGACGCCGCGGTACTCGTCGTCGTAGCGCTCGATGATCTTCTCTTTCTTGTAGCCGACGACGACGACGAACTCGTCGATGCCGATGTCGACCAGGTTGTCGAACACGTCCTCGATGAGCGGCTTTCCGTCGACTTCGACGAGGACTTTCGGTTTGTCTTCGGTGAGCGGGCGGAGGCGGGTTCCTTTGCCCGCAGCGAGGATGACTGCTTGCATGTCTGTATTCGCAACGGTGAGCTACAATAAAAGTAGGTTTCTCTCCGAACGTTCCGGTCCTACACGTAGCCGAGGTCCTCCAAGCGTTGATACGTCGTCTCGTCTACCTCCTCGACGCCGCCGGCGTCCGCTTTGACGCCGGCATCGTCGATACCGTCGAACGCCGCTTCGACTGCCGTTCCCGATGCCGAGTCGTTTCGGGACGAGAGATACACCGTCTGTGCGTCTCGGATGCCGACGGTCGCCGACTGGTCGCGCCACGTGACGTGCTTTCGAACCTCGTTCTCGTGTGTCTCGTACACGGCTTTCGACCGTGCCGTGTACGGTGTGAGGTCGTCGACGTACTCACTCGCACGTTCTTTCAGGGGTTCGGTAAGTCCCGCCGCCGACGCCAGCACGGGTCCGTCCGGAACGAACTCGTCACCGTCACGGTACGTTCCGTCCACTGCCGCACGAACTGCTGCGGGGAACTCCGTCAGCGTGGCCGGTTCCTCGATGGTTCGTCCCTCCGTCTGGCCGGGCGACTTCACGAACAGCGGAACGTGGAACAGGGTTTCGTGGATCGCCACGCCGTGTTCCGACACGCGAGTGTTCGGCCGAACGAAACTCGGCTCTCCGAACCCGTCTCCGTGGTCGCTCGTGATCACAACCAGCGTCTCATCGAGGACGCCTCGCTCTTCCAACGTCTTCAGAAGTCGCTCCAGTTCCGCGTCCATTTGATGTATCGCACCGTCGTAGAGGCTTTCGACGGCCTTTCGCTGCCACCATGGGCGCTGACCGCCGTTGAACTCCCACTTGTGATCCTCCGTCTCGTTCTGGATCGCCCGCGCTCTCTCGCCGCCCCACTGGTCGTGTTCGTCGCGCGGTTCGTACGGGATGTGTCCATCCATCAAGTTGATGCAAGCGGCCCACGGACCGGTGCGCTCCGCTTGCCAGTCGAGGAAGAAATCGGTGTAGACGTCGGCCGGCGTCGTCGCCTTGAGGAAGTCGGGTACGAGAGTGGGATGGTCCCAGGCCAACTTCATCGCGACGCCGTTCAGTAACGATTTAACGGGCGCAGCGCTCGTCAGTGACGCCTTCAGATACTCCCCGTACTGGCCGCGGCCTTCCTTCGCGACGAACTCCTTCGGATTGACGGCGTCCGGAAACGGCGAGTTCTGGGGGCCCACGACGGTATCGAAGCCGTCCTTCAGCCCGACTTCGACGTCCGTGATCCAGGTGTTCTCCGAGAACACACCGGTATCGTACCCCTGGTCGCGGAGGTCGGCGAACACAGTGTATTCAGGGTCGATAGAGTGGTCGGTCGACGTGACGCCGTGTTCCTCGACGTGGAGGCCGGTGAAAAGGCTCGTATGACTCGTGAGACTCTTGGCCCCGGGCGACCGGGCTTGTTCGTAGCGCGTCGCCCGGTCTGCGAAGCGGTCCAGAAACGGTGTCGTTTCGTGGTGATGACCGTACGCGGAGACGTTTTTGGCTCTGACACTGTCGAGGACGACGAGGAGGACGTTTGGTTTCATAAGTACTACATGTAGCCGAGGTTCTCTAACTGCTCGCGGACTTCGTCTCCGTCGTGGGTATCGGCCGGGCCTTCGATATCCCTTCGTGGTGTCCGGTCGTGGTCCGTCGCGGAGAGTTCAGCGTCGATGGCCGCTCGCACGTCGGTGACGCTCTCTACACCCTCTACCAGCCGTTCGTTCGTCGCGGCGACCATCGCCTCGTGGGTGTGTACTCCGTCCTGGAGTCCGTGGTCGCTCACCAGCAGCAGTTCGTCTTCTGGTCCGAGGTCGTCACCGAGTTCACCGACGAACTGGTCCAGTTCCTCGTACGCACGGTGTTGGAGGTCCGGACGGTCGTAGGCCACGTGACCGATGAGGTCGAGGCCGCTCGTGTAGCCGAACACGAGTTCGTACTCGCCGTTCCGGAGGGCCCGGCGAGTTCGTGCCAGTCGGATCATCGCCATCTCCATACACTGTTCGTAGAAGGCGTCCGCGTCCGACGAACTGTGTCCGCCTACGGCAGACTGGTCGCGCTCGAAGAGGTCGCCGAGACTCCGACGTAACGCGTGTTCGCGGTCTTCTTCGTCGGGGTCTACGACGTAGTTCGGGATCCCGATCGGTTTCGCGTCGCGTCCGTCAAACACCGTCTCGATCCCGTTTTCCTCGTAGTAGTCCGCTGGAGTCCGGAACGCATCCGCCGCCGTATTCGTGAGTAGCCATTCCCCGATCCGGTTCTGTAGCCCGTCGGGAAGGACGTAGTCCGCGGCAGTACTGCCGGCGTCGAGAAGGGGGTTACCCCATGCGACTCCGTCATCTTCGAGCGTTAATCCGTGATTAGCCGGTTTGAGCCCGGTAATGATCGTCGGCCACAGTTCGTGCGTACTCGGTTCGCCGGCACTGCTGGAGATCGTTTCGATAGAGCGGTAGTTCTCTAGCGTGAGGTGAGGATGCTGGGCTGGATCCACGAGGTCGGGATCTAGAGCGTCGATACCCAGTACGACAACAGTCATTTCGCGGGTGTAAACAGTACTCCATTAAGTAAGTTACTTCACCATTATTCATCAGGTACCGTCTGTTATCAGACCCGCCCCGCGGTAAACGATAGGTTTCCCGACTCGAACGGAACTCGGACCCGATCTCACAGGGCTTGGATACTACGCGTCATCCGAGACAGTTGAACTAGCGGTATTCATCGAACCGATACGTCTCCGTAACGGCGACTGAGAGGGAAAGATGGAAATAACTTCCCGGTGGACTACGTAACGATGGCGACCCCTCCGAATATCCTCTGGATCACCCTCGACAGCGTCCGTGCGGACCATACCACGATGGGTGGGTACGACCGCGATACGACGCCGAACCTCCAGCGGATCGCGGACTCGGAAAGCGGAGAGTATCTCTCGAACTGCTTTGCTGCGGGGAACGCGACGGCGCTGTCCGCCGCCTCTATTCTGACCGGCGTGTACCCGTCACACCACGGGTTACGGATCGCCAACGAATCGATCCCAGAGGAACTCGATACTGTCGCCGAACGGCTCGGTGACGCCGGATACGCAACGGCCGGACTCTCCCGGAACTCCTACGTCAGTTCCGGCACCGGTCTCGACCGAGGGTTCGACAGGTTCGAGTGGCTCGCCGCCTCGACGTTTCTGGACGTTCTCGGTCCGGAGACGATAGCCAAGTACTTCCTGAACATTCGCAGCCACTCCGCCGGAGTAACGCACGACACGGCCAAACACGCGACCCCGTTTTTGATGAACGAAGTCGCCAAAAAGTGGTTCACCGACCTCGGCAGCGACGAGCCGTTCTTTTTCTACCTTCACTACAACGAACCGCACCGTCCCTACTATCCGCCGCTCCCGTATCTGGACAGATACACGGACGGGTTGAATATCTCCGCCGAGGAGGCGGCTGACATCGCGATGCGTGTCCACTACGACATGGAGGAGATAGTCGCTGACGGCTACAACCTCACGGAGACGGAACAGCGCGCGATCGAGGCGATGTACGACGCAGAGATCGCATACACCGACGAGATGGTCGGCCGACTCTTCGATCACGTCCAGTCGCTCGATCTGGACGACACCGTCGTCGTCATCACCGCCGACCACGGCGAACTGTTCGGCGAGCGGGGGATGCTCGCCCATCGCATCGTGATCAACGACGCGGTAACGCACGTGCCGCTGGTGGTTCACGGTCTCGACGACGTCGATTATCCGTCCGACGGCCTCGTTCAACATCTCGATCTCATGCGAACGCTCGCCGATATGGGTGGCGCATCCACCGACGGGTTACAGGGAATCGATATGCGACAAACGGTCCGCGAACGGGTTATCTCGCAGCGCCAGGGGGCGAACTTCGAGCCCTATCTGGACCGAAACCCGGATTTCGACACGACGCAGTTTCACTCCAATATGCTCACGAGCCTCCGCACCCGAGAGTTCAGGTACGAGAAAAGTGAGGGGCGCTCCCGACTGTTCAAACTGCCCGACGAGATCACGGATGTCACGTCTGAACACCCGAACACAGCGTCTGAACTGGACGACGCTCTCTCGGAGTGGCTATCGACCGATGGGCGACTCATTGCAACCGGCGAAGGTTCAGAACTCACCGACGCGATGCAAAAACAACTCCAAGACCTCGGCTACATGGAATAATGCGTCTCGGTAGAACCACGCTGATCCACTTCGCGTCGCAGGTCGGCGTCTCGCTCGCCGGGTTCGCCGCCACCTTCGCTATCGCCCGCGTTCTCGGTGCGTCCGGACTCGGGACGTACGCCGTCGCAGTTGCGCTTCTGTTCTGGCTCAACATCCCGGCGAGTGCCGTGGGTAGCGCGGTCAACAAGCGCGTCAGCGAGGGCTCCGACCGCGGGTCGTATCTCACTGTCGGGTTCTTGCTGAACGCCGCAGTCGCGGCCACGGTCGCGGTCGGTATCGTCGCCTTCGGCGAGCAGGTCAACGACTACGTGGGCGCGTCCGTCAGCGGCCTCGTCGCCGCGCTCGTCGTCGGCAACGTGGCGATGATAACCGTCATCGGGGCACTCAACGGCCAGAAGAGAGTGGCCCAGACGGGTATCCTACGCTCCGTCGAGCGCGTCGGCCGGACCGGCTTTCAGGTGGCGCTGATCCTGCTCGGGTACAAATTGACGGGGCTTCTCGTCGGCCACGCGGTGTCGCTGGCGGCGGCCGCGGTGCTCGGCGTGTTTCTCTTCGAGGTTCGGCCCGCGCGGCCGACGCGTAAGCACGTCAGGCGTCTGGCCGAGTACGCCCGATACTCCTGGCTCGGGACGATCAAGACCCGCGCGTTCGGGTGGATGGACACGATCGTTCTCGCCTTCTTCGTTCCGTCGGCGCTCATCGGTATCTACGAAGTGTCGTGGACACTCGCCTCGACACTGGCGCTTGTGAGCAACTCCGTTCAGAAGACGTTGTTCCCGGAACTGAGCGAGCTTTCCGTCGAGGAGAACTACGACCGGGTCCATCACTACATCAACGAAGGGCTCGTGTTCACCGGCGTGTTCGCGATCCCCGGGCTGTTCGGCGCGGCGGTCATCGGCCCGCGGCTGCTCAAGATCTACCGACCGGAGTTCACCCGCGGTGCGACGATCCTGCTCGTGCTCATCGTCGCTCGCACCTTAGCGGCGTTCGGGGCGCAGTTTCTCAGCGCGATCAACGCGATCGACCGTCCCGACGTTGCCTTCCGGATCAACCTCGTCTTCGTCGTCTCGAACGTCGTCCTCAACGTCGGTCTCATCTCCCAGTTCGGCTGGTACGGTGCGGCGATCGCGACGGCGCTCTCGGCGACGATAACGCTCGTCCTCGGCTATTTCGCTCTCACCTCGCTCATCGGCCGGCCGGACGTTCCCTACCGGGAGATGGCACACCAGTTCGGCGCGAGTCTGGTGATGACCGGCGCGGTGTACGCGCTCGCCGGCGTCGTTCCGGGGTCGCACTACGCGACCGTCGCGCTCGTTCTCGTCGGCGGGGCCGTCTACGGGGCGACGCTCGTCGTGCTCTCGACCAGAGTCCGACAGAAGGCCGTCGCGCTGCTCCCGGCGAACGTCACCGCGTGATGCCGTCGAGGATCGCCGCGTACCGCTCGACGGCGGCCTCGAAGGAGTACTCCTCTTCGGTCAACGCCCTGCAGTTCCCGCTCACCGCGACGAGGTCTGGTTCGCTCAGCACGCGCGCTATCTCGTCGGCTATCGCCTCGGGGTCGCGTTCGGTCATGAGGAACCCGGTCTCCCCGTCGCGTACCACGTCGGGAATGCCAGACACCGGCGTCGCGTACACCGGCGTTCCGCAGGCGAGCGACTCCAGGATAGTCGTCGGTAAGCCCTCGGTCGGCTGGGACGGCATGACGAGCAGGCGGAGGTCGTTCAGCTCCGCCGGAACCTCGTCGTGGTCGACCCACCCCGCGAGTTCGACCGACCCCTGCGCGATCTCGTCCGCGAGTTCGGATTCCAGCCAGTCGGAGAGGTCGCCGTCGCCGATGAAGCGAAACGTCACGTCGTCGGGCAGGCGGCGCGCGACGGCGGCGAGTTCCCGGATCCCCTTCTCCTCGTCGATGCGGCCGAGGAACCCGACAGTTCGGTCGCGCGTTTCGTACGGAACGTCCACGTCGAACTCGTCGGTATCGACGTAGCGCGCGCCGTTCGGATGGAGTTTCTCCCGGAAGTCGTCGAGGCCGAGTTCCGCGGCCATCGAGGGCGTGTACGTGATAACGGCGTCCGCCAGATGGTAGTTGATCCGTTCGAGCGTCCACACGACGCCAGCCAGCGCTCGCGCGACCGGCGAGGGGAGGCGCTCCTCCCAGTTGAGGCGGAGCGTCAGTGGAACGTCGCCGCGGGGTTCGAGGACGACGGTCTTGCCGAGAAGCGACGCGACGACGACGGGAAGGACGTACGACGTCGCGCCGAAGAAGAGGACGACCTCCTCGTCCCGCCGCGCGATAGCCCGACACATCCGCAGTTGGTTCAGAACGAAGCGGACGGCGGCGACGGCGATGTTGTCGCCCGCACCCTCCCGCGTTATCTCGACGACCTCGTGCCGGTCGCGGATCGCGGAGTCTCGGGGAAGGTCGGCCGTGATCAGCGACACCGTCGTGACGGCGCTTATGATCTCCAGCAGCGTTCGCGTCGCGTTCTCCCCCGCGGCGGCAAGAGGGTGGGTGACGACGCAGACCCCCGCGTCGTCGGTGTGAGGGTCGACATCCCCGCCCGCGGTATCGCTCGTCACCATTTCACCGTCCCGTAGAGATAGCCGAGGCCGACGACGCCGGTGAAGACGAGCAGCGAGAGCGCCTTGAGCGCCTGCGACCCGGACTGTTCGGAGATGGCCCGTTTCGTCCGGTCCGGAACGAACCGGAAGAGCAACTTGCCGAGGAACTCGCTCTCTTCGCCGGTCGAATCGGGGACGAGCGTCTCCATCGCGCGCTTCGAATACCCCTGCCAGAACGCGCGTTTCAGCAACCAGACGGGGTCCGTTCGGTACTCGAACACCTTGTGGGCGACCGTCGCGTTCGGGTTGTACTGGACGCCCTCCCCGTACTCTCTGCGGAGACGCGCCGCCAGTTCCGTCTCACCGCCCTGGAGATTCTTGTCGCCTTTCCGGCCGCCGATGTTCGGGTCAAAACCGCCGAGGTCGAGAAAGACGTCGCGTCGAAAGGAGATGTTCGCGCCGAACGTGTTGCGCACTTCGCCAGGGCCGTCTGCGAAGCCGCGGTGCGTGACGCCGACCAGCCAGTAGAACTCGCTGGGGAGAAACGACGGTTTCCCGGCGACCCAGGCGGGCGTCATCTTCCCGCCGGCCGCGAGAGCGTCGTGGGTCTCGTAAGTGTCGACGAGTTCCGCGACCCACTCCTCGTCGGCAACCGCGTCGTCGTCAGTGAACGCGACGATATCGCCGGACGCGAGTTCGGTCCCCTTGTTCCGGCTCTTCAGTAATCCCAGGTTCTCGTCGTTGCAGTGGAGGACGACGCCGTCGCGGGTGCCGTAGTCCTCGCGCACACGGTCGTACACCTTCGTCGTCCCGTCGACGACGATGACGAGTTCGACGTCGTCGTACGTCTGGTCGAGGATGCTGTCGGCGGCCTCGCGGAAGTGGCCGTACACGTCCAGCGAGTAGGTGCATAGAACCACTGAAACCTTCATCACGACGCGATTCGTCGGCCCCACAGTAGTGGTTTTCCCCTTTGACCCGTCCGGTTCGGTCCGTGCCGCGAAGCGTCCAGATCCCGACAGCAGTCGGCGATCCGTATCACAAGGCCTATAGGCGTTTTCGGAGGATCCAAACCTAATGAGTAGCGAGACCGAAACGGTCGAGGACGAGACCGCCAACGAGCGGTCGGTGCTCGATATCTGGGAGGACTGGTATCACGTGCCGGTTCTCTCGGTGCTGGTGGCGTTCATGTTCTGGGTCCGGATCCAGGCGCGCGAGCGCTTCACCAGCGGCGGCGAGATACTGTTCAGAGGTAACGACGCATACTACCACTACCGCGAAATCCAGTACACGGTCAACAACTGGCCCTGGACGATGCCGTTCGATCCGTACACGCACTTCCCCTACGGCACGACGTCCGGTGGCCAGTTCGGTTCGCTGTTCGACCAGATAGTCGCGACCGCCGCCCTGGTCGTCGGCCTGGGAGACCCCTCCGGCGAGACCGTCCGGACGGTGCTTCTCTACGCACCCGCGGTGTTCGGGACCCTTCTCGTGTTCCCGCTTTACTACCTCGGCAAACACTACGCCGGCCGCCTCGGCGCTCTGTTCGGCGTCTTCGTGCTTGCGATCCTCCCGGGATACATTCTGGACCGCGGCACCGTCGGGTTCGGCGACCACCACATCGCCGAGGCGTTCTTCCTCTCTATCGCCCTCGTCATGGTTGTCCGCGCCCTCCGAGTCGCCCAGCAGGAAAAGCCGGTGTACGAACTCGTCGTGGACCGCGACTGGGAGGCCCTCCGCGACCCGACGATCGCTAGCGTTCTCGCGGGCGTCGCCATCGCGCTGTACCTGTGGACCTGGCCGCCCGGCATCATCTTTATCGGCATCCTCGGGGCCTTCTTCACCGTCTCGCTGACCCTCGATTACGTCCGCGGACGGAGCCCCGACCACACCGCGTTCGTCGGCGTCGTCAGCCTCGCGACGGTCGTTCCGATGCTCGTCGTCAAAACTGGCTCGCTGAGCTTCGAGACGACGACGATCTCGCTGACCCAGTATCTGATCGCCATCGCCGTCGCCGCCGGCTGTGCGTTCATGGCGTGGCTCGCCCGCAAGTTCGACGACCGGGACATCGCCCGCCACTACTACCCGGCCGTGATCGCGGGCGGCATCCTCTCTGGGGCTGTTCTGATGGCCGTTGCACTCCCCGACGCGTTCTCGCTCATCCAGGATAACGTCGTCCGCGTTTTCGCGCTCGGGTCGAGCGACACGGGCCGGACCGTGGGAGAGGTGCAGGCGGTCTCACTCGATGACGCCGGCTCCTTCATGATCAGCCAGTACGGACTGACCTATCTCACGGCGGCGTTCGGTCTGTTCTGGATGGCAGCGCATATCGCGCTCGCCGGCGACGACTACCGCCCGGACGAACTCCTGCTGGTCGTGCTCACCGTCTTCCTCGTCCTGATGTCACTGACGCAGCAGCGGTTCAACTACTACCTCGCTATCTCCGTCGTCCTGCTGAACGCCTGGCTGTTCGGGCAGATACTCCGCCTGCTCGACGTTCCGACGTCGGCGAAGCGTCTGACCGACATCAAGGGGTATCAGGTGTTGACGCTGGTCGCCGTCCTCCTGCTCGTAACCGTCCCCCTCGTCGGACCGCTCGCGTCCTCGTCAGCGAGCACGGCCGCGGCCGAAGCCGGCAATTCGACCGGTCCGGGCTCGTCCGCGTACTGGGCCGAAAGCACCGGCTGGCTCCAGGAGAACACCCCCGAACCGGGAACCTACGCGAACCCCGACGGCGAACCGATGGAGATGTACGAGACGTACGAGCAGACCGACGACTACGACTATCCCGAAGGCGCCTACGGCGTGATGTCGTGGTGGGACTACGGCCACTGGATCACCGTCCAGGGTGAGCGGATACCGAACGCCAACCCGTTCCAGCAGGGACCGCGGCCTGCGTCCGAGTTCCTCCAGACGACAAACGAGACGCGCGCCGAACTCGTTCTGGAAGCGCTGCCGTCGCTCGACGAGCGCGACGAACACATCAGCGACCTCTCGAACGACGAACTCCGCGAGGTCATCGCACAACAGAGCGAAGCGGAAGCACGGGAGGACACCCGGTACGTGATGATCGACGACCAGATGGCGAGCAACAAGTTCAGCCCGATAACGCGCTGGGCCGGTCCATCGTTCGGCGACTACCTCAGCACGCAAGAGCGGATGATCACGTTCCAGACAGCCGAGGGACAGGCACAACAGCCGGCTAACCTCTACGGAATGAACGACCGATTCGAGAACACGATGCTGTCGCGGATGTACTACCACGACAGCCAGCAGCTCTCGCACTATCGGCTGGTGCACGAAACCCGGTCCGATACGACCATACTGAGCCTCGCCCAGCGGACTGAGGGTGGGGCAACGCGACCGGTGGCGATCAACCGACGGTTCACGGGTCGCCTCGCGAACATGCTCCAGCGTCCTGATGTCGGTGCCTACGACATCCGTCGAGAGTCGACCGTCAAAACCTTCGAACGCGTCGACGGGGCGACCCTCGAGGGCAGCGTCAACGCCTCTAACGCGACATCGGTGACTGCGATGGTTCAACTCAACGGGACGCAAGACCAGCGTCAGTTCACCTACTACCAGAGCGTCGAAACCGACGAGAACGGCGACTTCACGGTGACCGTTCCGTATCCGACCGAGGAGACGCTTGGACCGGACGACGGCTACACGAACTCCAGCGTCCGCGCGGCGGGCAACTACACCGTCTTCACCGGGAGCCTGGAGGGCGTCAACGCCGAACGGATCGGGGACCGACACATCCTCCAGAACCTCGAGAACCCCGGCCAGATCGGTAACGCCGACGTGCCCGAACGGGCCATCTACGAGGGCGGCAACGTCACCGTCGAGATGGAGGGCATCGAAGAGAACCTCGATGTCAACGACACCGCCGATAACCAGACCAGCGAAAACCAGACCGCCGACAACGAGACGACCGACAACGGGAACACGACGGTCGGAGACGACGGCACCGGCAGCGACGGTGCCTCCGGCGACGGTAACGAGTCGGATACCGCACTCGACGGCCGGTTCGTGAGAGCTACGACGTCCTGATCATATGGTGTCTGGCTCAGTCGACTCGTTCCGGGAGCGCCAGTCCGTCGACTCCTTTCGCGAGTGGCTGGCGATCTACCTGAAAGGGTTTTTCATGGGAAGCGCCGACACCGTTCCCGGCGTCTCCGGCGGGACCATCGCGCTCATCACCGGCATCTACGAGCGCCTCATCGCGGCGCTGACGGCTATCGACCTCCGAACTCTCCGCGACGTTGTCCGCGTCCACGACCCGGAGTCCCGCCGCGCGGTTCGGTCGCAACTGGTCCGGATGGACATCGTCTTCCTGCTCACGCTCGGCGTGGGGATGATGACGGCCGTCGTCAGCCTGTCGCACGCGCTCGAACGCGCCGTCGACGCCTATCCGGCCCCGACGTACGCCTTCTTCTTCGGCCTCATCGGCGCGTCCGCTGCCGTTCTCTATGAACAGGTCGACCTCACCACGTCGGGACGCGTCGCCGTCGCCGTCGCGGGCGTGGGGCTCGCCGCGGCAGTGACGGGACGGGCGTCAGCGGGCGTCTCGCACGCGCTACCGGTCATCCTCCTCGCTGGTGCGCTCGCGGTGTGTGCGATGATCCTCCCCGGCGTTTCGGGGGCGTTCCTCCTGATACTCGTCGGTCAGTACGAGTACATGCTCGGCGCGCTCAACCGCTTTACCGACGCATTGGCCGACCTGGCGGACGGCGGATCGGTCGCGGCGGTCGTCGATGCAGTTCCACCCGTCGCCGCGTTCATGGCCGGCGCTTTCGCCGGCCTGCTCACGCTGGCCCGCGTTATCGACTGGGCGCTGTCGAACTACCGGGCGGCGACGCTCACCTTCCTCGTGAGTCTCATGGTCGGCGGGCTTCGTCTGCCCGCGGAGCGGGTCGTCTCGAACGGCGGTGTGACCGTTCTCGCCGTCGTCGCCGCCGTCGCCGGCGGGCTGTTAGTCCTTGCAGTCGATCATCTGACGGACGATCTGGAGTACACCTGATCTCGGTCGCCCCGCCCCGTACCGAAGGCTTCACCGACGGCTACAGGTCTCCGTCGAGTCGCCGGAATACGAGGGTCGGAAAACGCGGGACAACGTGGCTGGGAGTTCGACCGTTTCCGTGGGCGTCTGTCGTCTGCACCCGTTCGAGAACGCCGTTCTCGGCGAGTTCGTAGAGGAACCGCTTGACGGTGCTCGCGGTGAGATCGGACCCCTCCGCGATCGCGGCGGCGGCCTCGCGGATCGTGGGTGTCCCGTCGAGACGGAGCAGTTCGGAGAGCACCCGCTGGCGGTTCTCGGGGAGGCCGAGGACGCGTCCGAGATGGACGCAGTTCTCCGGAACGGCGTCGATACCGGCGTCGACGTCGTTGGCCCGAATCCGGTCGGCACCAGCCCGGTCAGCGGTGTCCGCCGCGCCGAAGGTTGCGGCGAGGGCGTCGTGGGCGTCGCCGCCGGCCCATTCGGCGATCCGGCGAGCCTGGCCGTGTCTCAGCGCCCCGCTTTCGAGCGCCTGCGAGGCGCGGGTCGTCAGAATGTCGACGAGCGCGTGCTGTCGATACTCCGGGACGTGGACGGTTTCGCCGGTCCACGTCTCCGGAACCTCGTGACCGATCGGGACGACCGTCACTGCGTCGTCGACCGGTTCGAACCATTCGAGCAGGTCAGTTACGGAGACATCTTCGACGTCCGTGAGGTGGTCGACGGCGACGACAGCACAGCGTGTCGGTACCTGCAACTGGTCGGCCAGTCGCTCTCGGAGCGTGTCCGTCCCGACGCCGCGCTCCGGCACTGACTCGTCGACAACGGCGGTAAGCAGCGTGTGATAGAAACGGAACTCGCTGCGTGCGTTCGTTGCGTCGATCCGAACGAACTGGGTCGTGCCCTCGGCGCTTCCGGCCCGAGTCGTCGTTCCGATCCGCTGGCGGTCCCGACCGATCTGGTCGTTCAGGCCCGCAAACAGCGCGCTGACGAGCGCGGACTTCCCCGACCCTTTCGGACCGAACACGGCCACGTCGTCGGGGAGCTGTTGACGGAACACCGGATCGAGCACGTCCAGCAACCGTTCCAGAACTGGTCCTCTCCCGACGGGTTCCGGCAAGTGGACGGCGGGGTTGAGCGGAGTTCGGTCGACGATCAGACCGCTCTCTCGGGCCGTGTTCTGTCTCCGTTCGATTCGCTCGTGGAGATCCATCGTGTCAGCCCTCGACGAGGGCGGCCTCCAGTAGTTCGAGCGGATGCCGGATGTCGTATCCGGTGCCGTGTTCCATCTGCATGGCGCAGGTCGGACATTCGGTCATTCCCGTCTCCGCCTCCGTCTCGTCCATGTGGTCGAACATCTCTGATCCGATCTTCATAGATGTGTCGTAGTTCTCCGCTTTCCAGCCGTACGTGCCGCTGATACCGGAACAGGAATCGCCGACGTCGGTCGCTTCGACGCCGTCTATCCGGTCCGCCACTTCGATAGCCTGCCCTTCTAACCCCTGGTTGCGGGCGTGACAGGGTGCGTGGTACGCCGTATCCGGGAAATCAGCGTCGGCCCCCGCCAGTGCGGTATCTAAGTCCTCGTAGATCCGGAGGTACTCGACCGCCTCGTACGTGTGAGCTGACAGGTCGTCGATCCCCTCGATGTCGAACAGTTCGGGATACTCCTGGCGGAGCGACATCGAACAGGAGGTACAGGACGCGATGACGTCCGCGCCGTCGCCGATGGCGGCGACGAACTCCTCGACGTTAGTCTCGGCGGCGCGGCGTGCGTCGTCTACCATCCCGTTTGCGAACATCGGCGTGCCCGAACAGCGTTGGGGCGGCACAACGACCTCGTAGCCGAAGTGTTCGAATACGCGGACCATCGCCTTGCCGACCTCGGGCGTGTTGTAGTTGGAGTAACAGCCGTGGAAATACGCGATGCGCTTGTCGGGACTGTTCGTTTTGTCCCTGCCACGTTCTGCTCGCGCCTCCCGTGCTTGCTTTTTCGAGGCAGCCTTGCCGCCTCGCTCTTCCCACCACTCCCGGAACGTCTGCGTCGCGAACTCCGGCATCTCGCGCTCGCTGGAGATACCCATCACCTTCTCGCCGAGCCACGAGGTGATTCCGAGGCCCATCACGAAGTTCGACAGGCGCGGCACCTTGCTCCCGAGACTCGCAAAGAAGCGGTAGTTCGAGAGGATGCGGTTGCGGACGTACTCCCGTGAGAGTGTCTCCATCTGTTCGTCGACGTACTCCCCGCGGGCCGTGTTGTGCATTTGGCTCAGCGGGACGTTCGAGGGACAGGCCCCGTCACAGCGCATGCAGTTCGAACACTTCATCACCGAGTCGTCGATGTCGTGGTCCTCCTTGCGCTTGAGACGCCACTGCTCGGGCCCCTGGAATTTCGGGCCGGGGAAGTCGTCGTCTACCTCCGCCACAGGACAGTTGGTGTCGCAGGTGGAGCACTTGTAGCAGTCGTCTGATCCGGGCCGGAGGTCCCCGCCGTCCTCGTCTCCGAACACCTGTACCGGTTCGAACTCGTCGTCTGGGTTCTCGGCGTCGCTCATTTGGTATCACCGTGAGTCGTCGCAGTCGCTGACGTGCTGTCACTGCGGGCGGCCGCCTCGCCCGCCGCACGGCCGGCGGCGTACCCCGTCGCGAGCGAGACGCCGCTTCCCGATTTCTCGGCCGCGAAGTCGTAGCCGCCGAGGACGCTCCCCGCGGCCCGGAGGTTCTCGTACTCCGGGGTCCCATCGGCGGCGAGCGGCCGAAGGTCGTGGTCCACGTCCACGCCGAAGCGGGCGAACGGGTGGTCGCCGAACGCGTCGTCCTCGAACCAGTCGTACCGGTCTGTCGGATGCGGGACGTGGCAGTCGAAAACCGGTTCGCGGACCGTCTCGCGGTCCGAATCGATCCCCTTACCGACCAGACCGCCCGACGCCAGCACGAACTGGTCGGCGTGGTACGGGACGCGCCGTCCGGTCCGGTCGACGTACACCGCGCGGACCCGGCCGTCCTCCGTCGCCACGTCCACGGCCGGGTTCCCAGTCGCCATGCGGACGCCGGCGTCTTCCAGCGCGGCGTAGAGACGGTCTTCGAGGCGGAGTCCGGGGAGACTCGGCGGCCCCATCGGCACCTCGAACACGTCGACGCCGAGGGCGCGTTCGATGGAGGATCGGATCCCCGATGGGTCATCGTCGCCAAGGACGGCCGGGAAACCGACGCGCTCCTGGTCGTCGAGATGGGGTTTCACCGCTTCGGCCAGCGCTCGCCGCGCGGGCGTTCCGGAGCCTCCGTCATTTCCGTCCAGTTCCTCGTTCCGGTCGAGCGCGTGGGCGTACCGCGTCACCTTCGCGTCCGCCCGAAAATCACCGGAAAACGGTATCGTGACGCCGCGAGCCTCGAACGGGACGCCGGCCGCCGCCAGATGTTCGGCGGCGAGCGGCGCGTCGAAATCAGTCATCGACTCAAAGCCGACGAGCAGGGCGTCCCGCTCGTCGCTGGCGAGACCGGCGGCGGCGGCTCTCGGATAGCGCGCGGTCGGTTTCACCGTTCCGCCGTGGGTCGGAACGAGGGCGTTTCTGTCCGTGTGCCTGCCCGCGTACGCGTCGCCGACGATATCGTCGAACAGCGCCAGTCCCGACCGGACGGCGTCGCTCCCGACGCGTTCGTACGGATGGCCCTCCGGGAGGTCGGCCAGCGCGTCGAACGGGTCGGCGAGCGGTCCCTCTCTCTCGGGCGTGTACCCGAGGACGTCGACGAGGCCGCTCGCGTGACGGAGCGTGCTCTGCTTGTGCGAGATCAGGCGCACCTGCGCGTCTTCGTTCGCGGTCAGTGCGGCCGCGACGCCCGCGAGGCCGCCGCCGATAACGAGGACGTCGTCCTCAATCGCCATAATCACCCTCGTCGGCGGTACGGCCGCCCGTACTGTTGGCGTGGTTGCCCCCGTCCGGCACCACGCCCCGTTCGTCGCCGGTCCCGCCCGGCGCGTCCACACCGTCGTCGAACGCGGTGTAGTCGATACCGCCGGTCTCAGCGGGGTCCTCGTCGCGGTTCATCGTAGTAGCGTGGAGCGCGTAGTTGAGCATCGCCTGCGAAAGCTGTTCCCCCCAGAGGGCGTGGCGCTCGCCTTTCCAGCGCTCCTGGTACAGTTCGTCCAGCGCCCTGCGGACGGTCGGTTCGCCGTACTCCGGATGGAGTTCGTGGGCCATACCCTGACAGCAGAAGCCGCCCTGACAGTTGCCCATCGACGCACGGGTTCGGATGCGGACGGCGTTGAGATCGCTGCCGGCCCCGTCGATGGCGTCCTGTATCTCCGCGCGAGTGACGGCCTCGCAGTCACAGACCACCGGATTCGGGTCGACCGACGAGAGCACGTCGTCTGCGCGTGACCCGAGACGCTGGGCGCTCCGGCGGGCGATGGGCGAACGGAGTCCGAAGCGGTCCATGCCCTCGTCGAGGACCGACGTATCCTCGCTCCCCGGCAGCGGAACGTCTGCGGTGCGGCACTCGGCGGAGACGTCCAACTGTTCGCAGACGTGATCGCTTATCTCCTCGGCCATCATGCGGTAGGTGGTGAACTTCCCGCCGACGATAGAGGTCATCCCCTCCAGGTCGTCGCGCTCCTCGTGGTCGAGCAGGAAGTAGTCCCGCGTGATGTCCGTCGGGTCGTCGCTCCCCACGTCCGGCGGTTCGTACAGCGGACGAACCCCCCAGAACGACCGGACCGTCCGGGAGTCGTCGAGGATAGGGACGAGTTGCTTCAACTCGTCTATCATCAGATCCACTTCCCACCGCTCCTCGGGGTAGTCCTCGGGGTCGTCGACCTCCTCGTCCGTCGTGCCCAGGATGGCCGTCGTCTCGTGGGGGACGACGATGTCCGCGTCGCCTTTCGGCTGGCAGCGGTTGACGACCGTGTCTACTTGTCGACAGTTCATCACGACCATCACGCCTTTCGACGGGCGCACCTCGATGTCGACGCCGGCCATCTCACCTATCTGTCCGGCCCACGCGCCCGTCGCGTTGACGACGTAGTCTGCGCGGATATCTTCGGTACTACCGGGTTCCTGATACTCGCGCTTGTCGGGGTCGCCGTCAGCTCGCTCCTCTCGTGACGAACCCCGATCCGTGTCGCTCTGCGAGACGCTCTCGTGTCGGACTGTCACCCCTTCCACGCGGTCCTCGTCGCCGAGCAGGTCCACGACTTCCGCGTGCGTCTCTACGCGTGCACCGTGGTTTTCCGCGCTGACGGCGTTTGCGACGCACAGGCGAAACGGGTCGACCGCGCCGTCCGGAACGCGGATCGCTCGTTCGATGTCACTCGCCAGATACGGTTCCATCTCCCGGGCCTCCTCGGCGGTGAGTTCCTCCGCGGGAATTCCACACTCCCGACAGCCCTCCAGTTTCTCCCTGAAGTACTCGTCCGAGTCTTCCGGTCGCTGGACGAACAGACCGCCGGTTTCCTCGACGCAGTGGCTCGCGATATCTCGAAGGACCCGGTTTTCCTCGATGCACTCTTTCGCGCTCGCCTGGTCAGCGACGGCGTACCGCCCGCCGCTGTGGAGCAGTCCGTGCATCCGACCCGTCGTCCCGTGCGTGAGGTTCCCCTTTTCGACGAGGGTCACGTCTACCCCCCGCATAGCCAGGTCACGGGCGATCCCAGTTCCTGTCGACCCGCCACCGACGACCAGGGCCTCGGTGTCGTAAGTCATCCGTTTTCTGGAACGTCGTGTCGCTCCCACTTTACTTTACCGCCATAAGGCATTATCCAGTAAACTCAAGACGAATTGAGTACCACGCAGATCATACAAGCGGGTAAAAGCCGCTATAATTCCGGTTCATGGAAACTTTTATAACGAAAGTCATTGATGTTTACTGGTATAGCGGCACTAGTAGTAAAGATACGGCGGTGCCGTACGTCCGGCAGCAGCCGGCACACAACTGGTGATACCAATGACAGACACTTACGTCGGGGCGGTCGACCAAGGGACGACTGGCACGCGCTTTATGGTCTTCGACCACAGCGGCCAGGTCGTCGCGAACGCGTACGAAAAGCACGAACAGATATACCCCGACCCCGGTTGGGTCGAGCACGATCCGATGGAGATCTGGGAGAACACGAAGACGGTCGTAAATCGGGCCCTCAACGAGGCGGGTCTGAACACCGACCAGCTGGAGGCGCTCGGAATCACGAATCAGCGGGAGACGACGCTCCTGTGGGACGCCGAGACGGGCAAGCCGATCCACAACGCCATCGTCTGGCAGGACCGACGAACCACCGACCGCGTCGAGGAACTCGAATCCCAGGGAAAAGTCGAGGATATCCGTGAGAAAACCGGCCTGGAGGCCGACGCGTACTTCTCCGCGACGAAGGCCGAGTGGCTGCTGGCGAACGCCGACCCGATCAAGATGGAGCGCAGCCGTCCCGAGGACGTTCAGGACCGCGCCGAGAAAGGTGAGATACTTTTCGGAACGATCGACTCCTGGCTGATATACAATCTGACGGGCAACCACATCACGGAAGTGACCAACGCGTCGCGGACGATGCTTTACAACATCCGCGATCTGGAGTGGGACGACGACCTCCTTCGGGAGTTCGACGTCCCCCGCGGGATGCTGCCCGAAGTGCGCCCGTCCAGCGACGACGACTACTACGGGTACACGGACCCGGACGGCTTCCTCGAAACGGAGATCCCCGTCGCCGGCGCACTCGGCGACCAGCAGGCCGCGCTGTTCGGCCAGACCTGCTTCGACGAGGGCGACGCGAAAAACACCTACGGAACCGGCTCGTTCTTCCTGATGAACACCGGTAACGACGCGGTCGAGAGCGACCACGGCCTACTGACGACCATCGGCTTCCAGCGTTCGGGCGAACCCGTCCAGTACGCGCTTGAGGGTGCCATCTTCGTAACCGGGGCCGCCATCGAATGGCTGGAAGACGTCGATCTGATAGAGGACGCCGCGGAGACAGCGGAACTCGCCCGCAGCGTCGACTCGACGGACGGCGTCTACATGGTCCCGGCGTTCACCGGGCTCGGCGCACCCCACTGGGACCAGCGCGCACGCGGGACCATCGTCGGGATGACTCGGGGCACCCGCCGCGAACACATCGTTCGGGCGACGCTCGAATCGATCGCCTATCAGACGCGCGACGTGGCCGAGGCCATGGAGGCCGACTCTGGCATCGACATGTCGACGTTGCGCGTCGACGGCGGCGCGGTCAAGAACAACTTCCTCTGCCAGTTACAGTCCGACATCATCGAGACTGGCATCGTCCGGCCGGAGGTCGACGAGACCACCGCGCTCGGCTCCGCGTACGCCGCGGGGCTGGCAGTCGGCTACTGGGACTCCGTCGACGAACTGCGAGACAACTGGCAGGTCGACCGCGAGTTCGAACCTGAGATGGACCGCGAGATGGCCGACGAGATGTACAGTCGCTGGGACGACGCGATCGATCGCTGCCGCGACTGGGCGCGAGACGGAGGGACCTGAGGATGGCGATCGAGATCTGGGGCGACATTACGCTATCCCTGCTTATGGCTGCCTTCGCTGGCGGCGCGTTCGGCGCGGCGCTCGGTGCCCTGCCGGCGTTCATCTTCACCGGCTTCATGGTGATCGCAGGTGAGGCGGCTAACCAGATCGGCGTAGACATCGCCAGTGACGTGGGCGCAGTCGGCGTTACAGATATCGGCACCGGGATCACCGGACAGGTCGCGTTCGGTCCTGTCTTCGGTCCTCACATCGCATTCGCAGGCGGCGCGGCCGCGGCCGCCTACGCCGCGAAGAAGGGGTACATGGACACGGGCTTCGATTACCACGAGGGGAAGAACATCCTGTTCGCACACGGCACCAAGCCCGACGTGCTGATCGTCGGCGGCGCGTTCGGCGTTCTCGGCATGTTTATTCGGCAAGTTTCCGGCTCTTTCGGCATGCCCTGGGACCCGATCGCGATGGGTGTTGTCCTCTCGGCGCTGTTCCATCGTCTGGTCCTCGGTTACAGCCTTATCGGCGAAGCGCGCGAGGGACTGTTGAATATGGCTCCGTTCGAGCGCGAGGAAAAGCGGATGGCCACTGCCGGTGGCGGCGGCCCTACTGACAGTCCCGAGAGCGCCACTGACGGTGGCACCGCACAGGCCAACCGCCTGCTGGTCGAACCGTGGCTCCCACACCAGTACAAGTGGGCAAACGTCGCGCTGCTCGGACTCGTCACGGGTATTCTCGGCGGGTGGACTGCACTCGTGACCGGGAGCCCGTTCCTCGGATTCGGCATCAGTGCCGCGTCGCTTCTGTTCCTCAACTGCGGCGTCGAGCAGATACCCGTCACCCACCACATGACGCTCACGTCGAGTACGATCGCACTCGCCGCGGCCGAAAGCGGTGACGCGGCGATCGCGGGGGTCGGAGACGCGCCCGCGCTACTCCTCGCCGCGTTGATGGGGGTCGTCGTCGCGCTGTTCGGCGAACTGTTCCAGCGACTGTTCTACGCCCACGGCGACACCCACTGGGACCCGCCCGCGGCCGCGATCGTTTTCGGGACGTTCATCATCGCCGCGATGTTTCTCACTGGACTCCTGCCGACGGCCGTCTGGGTGCCCGTTCCGTAAGAGAGACAACGCCCGTCGACGCGGCTTCTTTTGCTGTCGATTAAGTAGCTGACACCGAAACGGCAGGTATGGACGCGCCTCCGCTCGCACTCGACATCGACGGTACGCTGACCCGTCCCGACGGCGGGATCGACCCCCGGACATTCGACGCGATCCGCGACTGGCCCGCGGACGTGGTCGTCGCCACCGGGAAGTCGTTCCCGTATCCGGTCGCGCTCTGTCAGTTCGTCGGTATCGAGGAGGCTGTGGTTGCCGAGAACGGCGGCGTCGTCTGCACGCCGGACGACGTTTCTATCGTGGGCGACCGCGAGGCCGCACAGGCGGTCGCGCGGGAGTTCCTCGAACTCGGCCACGACCTCGGGTGGGGCAACGCCGACCTCGTCAACCGCTGGCGGGAGACGGAGATAGCCGTCCGCCGGACGGTCCCCGAGGAACCGCTTCGGGAACTGGCGCACGACCACGGCCTGACCGTCGTCGACACCGGGTACGCCTATCACGTCAAATCCCCGTCCGTGAGCAAAGGAAACGGCCTCGAAGCGCTCTGCGAGCATCTGGGTCACGCTCCCGACGAGTTCGTCGCCGTCGGCGACAGCGAGAACGACGTGTCGACGTTCGACCGCGCCCGTCGGAGTTTCGCCGTCGCAAACGCTGATGATGCGGCCCGGGCCGCCGCGGACACCGTCACCGACGGAGCGCACGCTGCGGGGTTTCTCGAAGCGCTCGACGCGGTCAGAAGCGAGTAGGTCGCGGAACGGACCGATCACACCGGTGTCCGGTGTGGGTCACCGTCCACGAACCACCGTCACCGGAGAGTGATCCCGTGACGCGAGAGGAACTTGCTTGCCTCTTTTATCTCGACGGGGCTACCGATGATGCGGTAGTAGCCGTCCTCCTCGTGGATGCTTACCATGCAGGCGTCGTTGAGGGCGGCTTTGAGGTCCTCCGACGGGCCGTCCAGGTCGGCGGTCGGGAGGACGATCTGCGTGCTATCACGCAACCTGGACGGGTCCGGCATCGTACATTGGCCCCGAGCGGTGGCCAGCGTATTAACGTGTCGAAGTTTTGCTCTCGGCGACAAGGCACCGACAGAGCGTCGTATCGAGCCGTGAAACCCCCGTCCGGCTTTGTAGTCAACCCCTCTGGAACGTCCTCAACCGCGTCTCAGGGCGGGCCGGGCGAACCGTCCCGCCGACGCGCGAGTACCCACAGTACAAAGGAAGGCTTTTTCGGCGTCGATGGCCGATTCACGGGTAATGGGGCTCGAAGAGGAGATCGACGAACTGCGCGAGGAGATCGCCAACACGCCCTACAACAAATCCACAGAGGCCCATATCGGCCGTCTGAAGTCCAAGCTCGCGGAGAAAAAAGAGAAGCTACAGAACCAGAGCTCCGCCGGCGGCGGCACCGGTTACCACGTCGAGAAACACGGCGACGCGACCGTCGCACTGGTCGGCTTCCCCAGCGTCGGTAAGTCGACGCTGATGAACGCCATGACAAACGCCGATAGCGAGACCGGGTCGTACGAGTTCACGACGCTCGACGTCAACCCGGGCATGCTGAAATACAACGGCGCTAACATCCAGATGCTCGACGTTCCGGGCCTGATCGAAGGGGCTGCCAGCGGCCGCGGTGGCGGACAGGAAGTCCTGTCGGTCGTGCGCGCCGCGGACATGGTCGTGTTCGTCCTCTCCCCGTTCGAGATCGACCAGTACGAACGCCTCAACGAGGAGTTGTACAAAAACAAGATCCGCATCGACCAGGAACCGCCGCGGGTCTCGATCAACAAGAAGGGGAAAGGCGGACTGAAGGTCAACGCGAGCGTCGACCTCGACGTTTCGGAGGACGTCATAAAGGAGGTCCTCCGCGAGCAGGGGTATATCAACGCCGACGTGGCCATCGGCGAGCAGATGGACGTGGACCGACTCATCGACGGCGTGATGGACAACCGGATCTACCTCCCCTCCGTCGTCACCGTCAACAAGGCTGACCTCATCGACCCCGACTATCTGGAGACGGTCAACGGGAACCTGCGGGACCACGACATCGACCCGGACGACGCCATCTTCATCAGCGCCGAGAAGCAGAAAGGACTCGACTCGCTGGCCGAGCGGATCTGGACGGAACTCGGACTGATGCGGATATACATGGACAAGCCGGGCCGCGGCGTCGACTACGAGGAACCGCTCGTCCTCCCGCAGGGAAGCACCATCGAGGACGCCTGTCACAAACTCGGGGGCGAGTTCGAAGAGCGGTTCCGCTTCGCCCGCGTCAAAGGGCCGAGCGCCAAACACGACGACCAACAGGTCGGGACGGACCACGAACTCGCCGACGAGGACGTTCTCCGCATCATCACGCGGAAATGACGGCGCGGGACGGTCGTTCGCGGTCGACTGGCGGTCGCGCGGCATCGGACGGGCGTCCGCTGCCGCGACGACTCGGCTGGGTTCTCATCGTCGGTCTGCTCCCCTGGACCGTGACTCTGTATCCCGGCGGGAGCGGGTTCGTGTTTCCGTGGGGACTGCTTTCGACGGGGCCGGCGATACAGTTCGTTCCGATTATGGACTATTTCTTCGTGCACGCGCACGCGAGAGGGTTGCCGTCATATCTGCTCTCGTGGGGCGTTGGAACGCTCGCGTACGCGGCGGCGGCCGCAAGCGCGGCAGGCGCGACAGTGGTCGACCGCGAGGACCGTCGCGTCACCGCGGCACTCCTGCTCGTCGCTGCCATCGCACACCTCCAGTTCACTCTCGGCACCGACCACTCCGGAATCACCTCGATTCCGGTCGGTCCGGTGGTACTTTTCGCCGTCGCCTGGTGGTTTCATGCCGACGACCTGGTGCGTCTCGTCCGGCCGCATCGCTCCTGACTTCTCTCGGAACGGGGGACTCGGACCCGGATCCGACCGCCCCTTTCGGTATCCTTTTCGCCGGAGCGACCCGATCTACGGGTATGAGTGCACCGCTCGACCACGTGATGATGCGCGTCGAGGACCTCGACGAGTCGCTTTCCTGGTACAAGACCCACCTCGACTACGAGGAGAAGAGTCGCTGGGAAGCCGACACGTTCACCAACGTCTTTCTCGGCCCGACGGACATTCACGACGAGGGGGCACTGCTGGAACTCACGTACAACCACGACGGCCGCACGTACGAGATGGGCGACGCGTGGGGCCACATCGCCGTTCGCGTGGCGGACGTGTACGACGCCTACGACGAACTGGTCGACGGCGGCGTCGAGGAGTACCGCGACCCGGACTCCTGTGGCGGAAGCTACGCCTTCGTGACGGACCCGGACGGCCACGAGATCGAGATAGTCGAGCGCGACTACGGCACGAGGTGGAGCCTCGACCACACGATGATCCGCGTCGAGGACGCCGACGAGGCCATCGGCTGGTTCACCCGAAAACTCGAGTACGAACACACCGGACGCTGGGAGTCGGATACGTTCGCCAACTACTTCATGAAGCCGGCGGACGCCGCGGACGAGGGGATGGCGGTCGAACTCACGTACAACTACGACGGTCGCTCGTACGAAATGGGCGATGCCTGGGGCCATCTCGCTGTGGAAGCCGCGGACCTACAGGAGTTCTGGGACACGCTCATGGAACGCGGCGCGGCGGAGTACCGCGACCCGGAATCGTGTGACATGCGCTACGCCTTTACCACGGACCAGGACGGCCACGAACTCGAAATCGTCACGAGCGACTGATTGGAACTGTCGTAGTTCGATTCGGTAGTTCGCCGACGCAAGGTCGGAAACTACCGGTACGTTACAACGGTCACTTCGACGCGTTGCCGTCAACTGTCGGACTGGTCGAATCGCTTGGACGAACGAGGGCGAAGCTGTTTATATGGTAAACCCCCGTCCCCCCCGAATCCCCCATATCGCCGAAACCGCACGACTCCGGCCGTATCTAGTGGTGTGAATAATTACCATACGCGTCATTCACCACAAAGCATTTATAACGAGGTCACAACGGTTTCTACCGTACCCCTACCCATGGTGACAGCAACGAGTACCTTGGTCTTCGGCGTGCGTTCGTTGGCCGAGTCCGAGAGAAAGTCGCTGGCGCCGACCGACAGACAAACAGAATAACATGACAACAACGAATTCGAAAGACAAGGTACGCAGCCTCGTCCTCGCGGCGCTGATGGTTTTCTCCGTGGTCGGAGGATCCATCGCGTTCGCAGGAGCGGCTGCCGCGGCTAACGCTCCCGGTAGTAACGGGGGCGTTACTGATGACCATACTGAAAGCGTAAGTGCTCTCTCCGGTGAAGAGACGGAAGTCGCTGACTTAGACTTCAGCGACGACTCTGGAGAGATGAACAACATCACGGTTGACGTTGCTGGTCCTGATTCCCTCAACGTCAGTTCCGGCGACGTTACTGACGTCCGTGTCGTTACGTACAACGGCAGCGACGTTCTCGCCGAGGCTTCGTCGTCTTACGTCACGCACGACACCGTGGTCGACTTCAACGGTACGGCCGCTGACTCCGACACAAACAACACGGTCGACCGTGTCGTAGTCTACGCTCAGATCGCGTCCAGTGCCACCGTCGACGGCGACGAAAGCCTCGACGCAGAAGTCGATATTGAGGCTGACGACGGAACCACGCTCAGCGCTCACAACACTCGCAGCCTCCAGAACGTCACCACTAAGTCCTCCTTCATCTCCGGTGAAGTCGAGGACTCCAACGGTGAGCCGATCGAGAACGCTCAGGTCGAAATCGTCAACGAGGACAACGACGCGACGGTCAAAACGCTGACCACCGACGCTAACGGTCAGTTCGACCCGAGCCGTGTCCGCGTTGCACCTGGACAGAACTACACCGTGAACGTCGACCGCTTCGGGTACACGACGTACTCCCAGACCCAGTTCGTCGGGTCGCAGGAGACGGTCAACTTCCCGGTCACGCTGGAATTCAACCTTCAGCCTGACAACGTCGACGTCCAGCGCTTCGACAACGGCGAGGTCGCCGGTAACACCTCGACGCTGCTCGGCAACAACGAGTCCGACAACACTGCGACGTACGCCGTCGTGGTCGAGAACACCAACGTCGAGAACGTCGGTACGCCTATCGACTCCTCTGATTTCTCGATCGACGTCGACCTGGAATTCAACAAGACCGACGCTAACGTCGGTGACTTCTGGGACAACAGCGCATTCAACAACTCCACCACTGTCACGACCACCGAGCGCGGTGACATCGACGGTGACGGATACTCCGAGTCCTACGTGACGTTCAACGTCACGGCGGACAACGCGAGTGCCGACACGCTTGCCAACCCGCTCACTGAGGTTGGCATCAACGCGTCGAACGCGGAGAACAACCTGCAGGACAACGACGCTACCGTCCAGTACGTGCTGGAAGGTGAAGAGAAGCTCACCGGTGAAGTCATCGATATCGACGGTGAGGGTGTCTCCGATGCTACTGTCTGGGCCGTCTACGAGGGCTCCGGCAACCAGTCGCTTGCGTTCACCGAGAACACGTTCGTTAACGACGACGGGAACGCGTTCCTCGTCGACGAGACGAACGACGATGGCCGCTACGCCATCCCCGGTCTCGCAGGCAACGACACTAACGTGACGATCTACGTCACTGCGACCAACTACAACCGCGAGAACCTGACCGACACGAGCGTCGGCCAGTTCGTCGCGGCGAGCGAGTTCGAACAGACCGCTGGACCCAAGTCTGAGACCGAGAACCACGACGTCGTCGTGGCTCCGGTCGACGTTACGCTCGATTACCGTCTGAACCTGTCCGCAGAGGGCGAAGACGGCAACTACTCTGACTCGATCGCGATGGGGATCAGCTCCGAGCGCGACGTTCGTGTGGGACTCGACGTGAAGGCCCAGAACGAACCGGACAGCGAGTTCACCCCGATCGAGAACTCCGACCTCGTTGACAGCGAAGACGTCAACTTCAGCACGAACAACACCGTCATCGGAAACGTCGTCGACGACCCGCTCACCGTTACGGAGAGCAACGAGACGACCGTCTTCCAGTCCACCCGCAGTACCGGTGTGACTAACCTGACGGCTGAAGTGACCAACGGCGAGGACATGGTGTTCAACGACACCGTCCAGATCGAAGTCTACGGCGTCGGTGAGATCACTGGCGACGTGGTCAACGACAAGAACCCGGCGGACAACCTCCCCGGTGCGAAGGTCGACCTGCTCCGTGTCGAGAACAACGGTAGCGAAACGCTCCTCGATACGGACTACACGGGTCCGCAGGGTTCGTACTCCTTCACGGAGGTCCGAACCGGCGAGACCTACCGCCTAGTCGGTACCTTCGAGAACGAGACCGGTTTCAACGAGATCTACAAGGGCAGCGCCGGTACGACTAACGCCGACATCGTGATCGTCGGCGTTACGCCGGACGCAGCAACCTTCGATGTCAGCGACCTCTCGCCGTCCAACAAGACCGTCACGCAGGGAGACCAGATCGACGTCTCCGCGACGGTCACCAACATTGGCGACGAGCAGGGTACGCAGACCGTCGAACTGCGCGTGGACGGTAACACGCTTGCGAGCCAGGACGTCCAGCTCGTTGGCGATGAGAACGTTACCGTCACCTTCGACGATGTCGACACGAGCGGTCTGGCCGCTGGTGACCACACGCACGGCGTGTACACCGAAGACGACGACCAGACCGGTACGCTGACTGTTGAATCGTCCGACGACGATAACAGCAACAGCAGCATTGTAGCCGAGTACGACGCAAACAACAACGGCGAGATCGACCTGATGGAGCTCTCTGCAGCGGCCAACGCATACTCCAGCGGCCAGATCTCGCTGATGGAACTCAGTCAAGTTGCTGGCGCGTATTCCAGTTAAACAACTGATCCAACCGACAAACCCAACACAAAATGTCAAGCAATAACGATAAGATGCGTAGCCTGCTGATGGCTGCGTTAATGGTGGTCTCAGTAGTTGCGATGTCTGCCGCATTCGCAGGCACCGCAGCTGCAGGGATCGCCGATGCGGATCGCAACATCAGTGACTCGGAAGTGAGTCCTGGTGGAGAGGCAACGGTTACGACAACAGTCAATATGGACAGTGACGGCGGGTCACTCACGATCTCGGAAGAGTTCAGTCCCGAGGTCCAGTCCGCAAGCATCGACAGCGTCACTGTCGACGGTGAGGATGCAGATACCATCATCGCGGAGGCTGACAGCACCGGTGCCGTGGTTACGATCTCGTCCGTGCCCGCAGACGCAACGGTCGAGCTGACGTACACGGTCACCACCGCTGACTCCGAAGACATGACGTACGAAATCACTGGTACCGCTTCCAGTGGTGACGACGAAGTTAACACCGGCTCGACCACCCTCGAAACCGCCGCCGACGACGGCGACGGTAACGATGGCGAAGACGGTAACGACGGCAACGACGGCCAGGAAGGTACGAACCAGTCCGAGTCTGACGCGAACCTCAACGCCGGTGGTACGTACTGGGAAGGCCAGGTCCTCTACGAGGACGGCTTCGAGTCCAACGAGGACTACCAGATCATCAACTCCGAAACCGGAATTCTCGAGCGGGAGCGCACGGCGAACGCCGACGGCGCGCACCTGATCGACACGTCCGGTCTCAGTGAAGGCGAGTACACGCTCAGTAAGTCTAGCGGCTCGTTCAACTTCACTGTCGTCGAACAGGACCTCACCATCACCGCTGACGATGGCGAGGTTCGGAACTCCGGTAACTCCGAGGAGGAGTTCGAGGTTGACTCCAAACGCGGTAGCTTCGACGTTGAGGTCACCGCAGACGACCTCGACGCCGACGAACTTCAGAACATCTTCGCTGACGAGGACGATGTCAGCAACACCGAGGACGGCGTTGCGTTCTCCGTCCGCGGTGGTAGCACGGCCACCGGTAACTTCTCCGGTATCGACGCAGACAACTACACGCTCGACTTCTCTGTCACCGACACTGACGCCGAGGACTCCGTAGACATCAACGTCTCGGACGCCGGCGACAGCGAGGCCGAGTTCGCAAGCTCCGTCACGAGCGACCAGGTCGGCGACGTTGCCGACATCACGGTCGAACTGGAGAACACCGACACGGCCGCTGTCACCGTCGGTAACATCCAGGACGACGGTT
This sequence comes from Halostella pelagica, assembly GCF_004762015.1. Lineage (NCBI taxonomy): Archaea > Methanobacteriati > Methanobacteriota > Halobacteria > Halobacteriales > Natronoarchaeaceae > Halostella > Halostella pelagica. The sequence goes on along the minus strand of NZ_SJES01000003.1, from coordinate 409,584 downwards.
ATCAGGCCAACCTGACTGTCGAAGACGGTAACGACGACGGTGAGGTCACCATCCAGTTCAACACGTACGAAGCTGGTAACACGACCGGGTCGGATCTCGCATCCGCAGCGAACAGCGACGACTCCGTCACGGTTCTCGAAGGCGACAACCTCACCGCAACCACGTTCAGCAGCAGCCGGCTTCTCACCGACCACGGCTACCGGATGACGGTCCGTGCTGGTGAGGACCCGACCGTTGACTCCGACGACCCCGGTACGCTCAACCTGCGCCCGCGCTCGACTAACAGCCTGTCTGTCGGTACCGCACCGCAGGACATGAGCTACGATGACGTCGAAGACCTCGCCGACTCTGTCTCTCAGGACAGCACTATCTCGGAAGGCGATCAGATAGTGGTCGAGGTTGACGCGTCCGGTATCGAGGGTCTCGTTGGTGGCACGGACGACTACTCCGAGTTCACTAACGACGAGAACGTTTCGATCACGGTCGAGCAGGAAGAAGCGAAAGCGAACCGTGACCCGAAAACGGCCGAACTCAGCGACAGTAACACGGACGTCTACACGAACGGCGACGAGGACCTCTACTACCTCGTTGTCGACAGCTCGGCACTTGACATCTCCTCCGACGACGGTAGCTACGAGGCTACCTTCTCCGTCGCGGAGAACTCCAAGCTGAACCCGTCCGACGACGCTGAGACGGTCAGCGACACCTTCGAGATGGACGGCCGCGAAGGCACCATCCACCCGCCTGAGGTCGAGGCCTCGTCCGGCCAGACCATCAGCGGCACGACGTCCATCGCCGCCGGCTCCGAAGTGCGGATCACCGCCGAAGGCGACGACACTGACAACCCGTTCCTGCTTGAGGAGACCGCAACCGTCCAGAACGACGGTAGCTTCAGCGCCGAATTCGACTTCGGCGGCGAGCCTGAGGAAGGCTCCAACTTCACGGTCTACCTCGAGGACTCTAACGGCAACTCGCTCGCTGACTCCGTCAGCGGAGTTGTCGGCGAAGCTCCGACCGCTCAGGTGTCCTACTCTGGCGGCATCAGTGAAGACGGCTCCGTCGTGACTGTTGACGAGGTCTACCTGCCCGAAGGTGGCTTCGTCACTATCCACGACGCATCCGTCGAGGACGACCCGATCGGCAGCGTCGTTGGTACGTCCCAGTACCTCGAGAACGGCACGCACACGGATGTGCAGGTCGAACTCGACAGCGCCATCGAAGAGGATCAGACCCTCATCGCGATGCCGCACATGGACGACAACGACAACCAGGAGTACGACTTCGTTGACTCCGAAGGCGATAACGACGCTCCGTACACCGACAGTAACGGTGACATCGTCGTTGACGCCGGTGACGTGACGCTGCAGACGGAGACTCCGACTGACACCACTACCGACGAACCGACTGACACCACTACCGAAGAACCGACTAACACCACCACCGAGGAGACCACCCCCGAGGACGGCGACGGGGACGGTGACTCCGACGGTGACGGTCAGCCCGGCTTCGGCATCAGCGTCGCCATCGTGGCGCTCATCGCTGCTGCCCTCCTGGCTGTCCGTCGTCAGGACTAATTCAGGTAGCTAACTACCGGCTCACGCCGGCTTTCGACGATTCACATTTTTTCGAACGCTACGCCGAACAGCCGCAGCACGCGATATCGCATCCCCGAACGGGTTTCAGAAGCAGTTCGCGTCAGTCGAGCGACGAGTCGGGAGCGTCCGCCAGGTCACGAAGGGCATCGCGTTCGATGTGGTGGAGTTCTCCCGGCACGACGAGCAGGTGAAGCGGACCGCCGAACGACCGCGACGCGAGGCCACACATACTGTCGGCCGCGACGACTGGGTCCGGACTGCCCGCGCGGGCGACGACGACGCCGAGCGTCTCTGGATACTCGTCGGCGAGATACTCCGCCGCCGTGCTCGCGGTCATGTACTCCTCTATCTCGTCGTCTTCCGACCGGGCGACCGCCGCCGCGTTGTCGACCTTGATGTCGAGATAGACGAGCGTGTGGAGGCCGCGGTCGCGGTTCTCGTCGATGGTCTCGGTGACGCTTGCCGGAAGCCCGTCCGCGCCGTGGGCGTACGCGAACGGGAGCGTGGTCGCTTTGCCGAACCGGTAGTTCTGGAGGCCGGTGAGCGCGCTCGCGGCGGCCTGAGCCGTCGTTCCGTGGACTACCCGCGTCTCGATGCCGCGGTCGTGAGCGCGCAGGCGGAGGTCGACGTGCGTGGTCGAGATCATCGTATCCCCGGCCGTCAGGAAGGCGACGTCAGCCGTTTCGGCGGCGTCTAGGATCTCTCCGGGACTCCGTTCGACGCCTTCGCGGTCGCGAACCTCGATCTGCGTGTCGTGATACTCCTCCAGTTCCGCGACGGTGGTGCCGACAAGCGTGCTGGTGTAGAATTCGGCGAACGCGCGGTCGGCGTCGCGAAGCGCCTCCTTGCCTTCGACGGTGATCGACCGCTCGTCGTAGAGGCCGAGACCGATGAACGTGAGCATACCCGGACTCGGAGTCGTGCCCGCTTAACGCCAGGGGTTCGACGGTGAACGCGCGACACGCTCGGCCCGGAAGCGTCAGGCTTACGCCCGCCACGGGACGAGAGTCAGCGTATGGAAGCGCCGTGCGTTCGCGTTCAGCGGGAGGACGGCGAGGCGACCCGCCGTTCCCTCGCGGCCGACGATCTCGTCGACGAGGACCTGGAGATAGAGTTCGACGAGGGGTATCTGTACATTCCGGTGACAGACGCGGCCACCGTCCCAGAGAAATATTACGTGGTCGTCCGCGACGTGCCAGAGCGCGCTACGCAGCAGACGCCAGCGGACCTGCTCGATTTCGACCCGAGTTACGAGCGCCTGGGCGACATCGTCATCGTGGACGAGGACGACCCGGAGCGCGCGGCCGACATCGCCGACGCCGTCGTCGAGTCGGATGTCCCCGTCGAAACCGTCGTCGACCGAGCGTCGAAGATCCAGGGCGAACTCCGCATCAGGGACTGGGAGCTACTGGCCGGAGAGCGGACCGAAACGACTCACCGCGAGTACGGCTGCGAGTACGCGCTCGACATCGCAGAGATGTACTTCTCGCCGCGGTTGGCGACGGAGCGCCACCGCGTCGCCGAGCAGGTCGAGGAGGGCGAGCGCGTGTTCGACATGTTCGCCGGCGTCGGCCCCTTTGTCATCCCGGCGGCGAAACGCGGAGCGGAGGTAGTCGGCGTCGACCTGAACGAGCGCGCGGTCGAGTACCTCCGCGAGAACGCCGAGCGAAACGGCGTGGCCGACCGTGTGACCGCTATCGCGGGCGACGTCCGAGACGTTGTCTCAGGCTCGTCGCGAGTTGCGGGACGCGAACGAAGCGAGGGCATCGATGAGACGAGCGGGCCGCAGGCTCGCGAGCGGCCGGAGAGAAGCGACGGTGTGCGAGATGACGCACCGGAGTACGAGAACTGGGCCGACCGGATCGTGATGAACCTGCCACACAGCGCCGACGAGTTCCTCGACGCCGCCGTCACCGTCGCTGGCGACGACTGCGTCGTCCACTACTACGATATCCAGCACGAGGACGACCCCTTCGGTCCCGGGGAGGCGGCGATCAGGGCGGCAGCGGAACCGGAGTACGAGGTTGCCGTCGAGACGCGCCACACCGTCCGGTCGTACGCGCCGCACGAACTGAACGTCTGTCTCGACGTGCGACTGACTCGATAACGGCGTCGGAATTCGGAATCCTTAAACCGATTATCGCGCCTATGTTGAGGTGGAGTGTACCGGTGTCCTGCAGAGCGTAGCGATGCAGGGTTCGGCGCGCAGTGCGCCGGTGTAGCTCAGACTGGCTAGAGCGAATCCTTCGTAAGGATTAGGCCGGGGGTTCAAATCCCCCCACCGGCTTACTTTTGCCGCAAGCGATCCTGCGAGCGATCAATACGTCTCGTAAGGGACTGAAATACGGAACGGGGAAGTGAAACGACCGACGCGGGCGTGGTTCAAACCTCCGGCTTTCATTCTACGACGGACGTGGGTAACAGCACATTGTAGAACCGTCGTAGGCGGAGCGGTTGTTCCCGGACTCGTCGACCGCTATTTCCCGACGCAGATGTCGCCGCCGGCAGTGCCGCCGACCGCTCCGAACGTCTGCTATTTCTCTCTGAGTTACGAATTGAATCTTACTAAGTAGAGACGGTACCACCACAAGATTTACGTTTCACATCAAGGTACTGGCGATATCAGCTATCGATACTGATATCCAGACTGATATGAAATCTGACAGCCCCTGCGGAGGCGAGTCCCACGACGTATCGTCTCGCCTCAACGCGTCTCTCCGGACGCTGTTTCTGGTCGCTCTACTGCTGGTCTCGGCGACAGCGGCACCCGCTGTCGCGTACGCAGAAGCGGCTCCGCCCGGCGACCGAGAGGTTCAGATATCGGACACCCATGCGAACCTCTCGGTCACGAACGCTTCGACTGACGGGAGAACTACCGGCTCCCCGACTGCCGGTCCGGGCGCTGACCGCGCCGGAGCGGCGAACGAGTCCGCCGTAACGCTGACGCTCATCACCGGCCAGACGGTGACCGTCGAGAAGCGCCGCGGTGAAACCGTCTACACGACCGATGCGGAGACGGCGATGCGGCGGATATCGACACCCGACGGGACGTACGTGTTCCCCGAGAACGCCGACCTGGAGCGGTTCGATCCTCGTCTGTTCAACGTGGACCTGCTGGTGGAACAGAACCTGACGGACGCGAACGTCGACTCGATCCCGGTGATCGTCGAGCGCCGAGGCAGTCCGGACGAAGTCGGTCGAACGGACGGCAATGCCGAGCGGAGTCCGACCGCGGCCCTGCGCGACGACATGGGCCGAACGCGCGGTCTGACGGCCGAACGCACGCTCGACTCCGTCGACGCGGTTTCTGCCTCGGTGTCAAAAGACCAGTCTGCGGCCGTCTACGAGACCCTCCGGACGAGCGCCGAGATCGAACACGTGTCGCTCGACGCACGCGTGAGCGTCTCCCTCGACGACGTTTCGGAACTCACCGGTGCGGGCGCGGCGCGCTCTCGATACGGCGTCAACGGTGAGAACGTCACCGTCGCCGTCCTCGACTCGGGCGTCGACGACTCTCATCCCGACCTGCAGGACGCCGTGACCCGTCAGGTCGACTTCACCGGCGAGGGGACCACTGACGACCCGTACGGGCACGGGACCCACACCGCCGGAATCGTCGCGGGCGACGGCTCCGCGAGCAACGGAACCTACACCGGCATCGCACCGAACGCGAGCGTCCTGAACCTCCGAGTCATCGAAAGCGACGGATACGGCAGTCGCTCCAACGTCATCGACGCGATAGAGTACGCCGTCGACGAGACGGACGCAGACGTGATCAGCGTGAGCCTCGGCGGACCCGTTTACGACGAGGACCCTTACTTCGACGCGGTCCAGTACGCCGTCGACAACGGCGTTACCGTCGTCGTCGCGGCGGGTAACGACGGCCGCCCCGGCCACGACGGCTACGGCACCGTTCTCTCGCCCGGCGTGGTTCCCTCGGCACTCACGGTTGGCGCGAGCGACGGTGACGACCGTCTCGCACCGTTTTCCTCCCGCGGCCCGACGGCGACGAACCGCGTGAAACCCGACCTCGTCGCGCCCGGCGTCGGCATTGCCAGCGCGAGGGCGGGTACCGACAGGTACGTCGAGTACTCCGGAACGAGTATGTCGGCACCCGCGGTCAGCGGCATCGCCGCGCTCTTGCTCGACGCGAATCCGGACTGGACCCCCACCGACGTGCGGAGCGCGCTCGTCACGCGGACGGACCGTCTCGAGGGCAACTACGACATCTACCAGGCGGGGTCGGGCCGCGTCAACGCGACCGCCGCGCTGACGGCAAACGTGACCGTCGCGCCGTCGACCGTCGACTTCGGCGTCGTCCGGCCGTCTGCGAACGAGACGCGCGTCGTCGAACTCACTAACCGCGGAACCGAAACGGTAACGCTTGACGTCTCCGCCCACGCGACCGATATCGACGACGGCACGACCGGCGACGTGTCGCTGAACCGGACGGCCGTCTCGGTCGCGCCCGGAGACACCGAGGCCGTCGCGGTGCGAGTCAACGGGACCACCGACGCGGGCGTCTACTCCGGTCGACTGCTAGTCGACGGCGGCGAGTACCGCGGGAGCTTCGGATACACCATCGGCCACCGCCTCTCCGTCTCGAAACACGGCGCGAACGGGACGAACGTCGCCGGCGACGAAGTGGTCCTCTACCGCCACGGTGACGGCGGATCGACCGAGGTGCTGTCTCTCTCCGGCGACGACGCGGAGACGCTCGTTTTCGAGGGCACGTATACGGTCGTCAGCGGCGGCGTCGACGAGTCGACCGGCGAGACGGTTCTCGTGGAGGAGACGCTGACCGTGTCTGACGACGCGACGGTTTCGTTCGACGAGAACGACGCCGTTCGGTACGGCTTGAACGCGAGCGGCCTCGGCGACGGAACCGAACTGGAGACGCTCCGCGCGGCGGGCGAAATGCAGCGGACGACCGCCGACGGTCGGTCGCTGACGTACGAATCGTTCCGGACGTTCCCCGACGAACCGTCAGTTCGATTCAGCACGGGTACGGCAAACGCTAGCGTCTCGTACCTGCTTGCGCCAGCGAGCGCGTACGACGACGGCGGGCACCACCTCGACGTTTCCGAGGCGTATCATCTAGTGTATCCCACCGTCGGCGTCGACGGGCCGCGGACCGTCGCGCCCGACGAGTCCGACCTCGCCGCACAGACCGTCACCTACGGCCGGACCGGCAGTGGTGACGATTACGATGTCGTGCGGACTGTCACCCACTCGGCGTTCCCGACACGGGGCCTCACGACGGCCCGCTGGGACCGTCGCGACAGAACTCGGCAGACGGTGTACGTCACACCCTCCGGGAGCGACGTCCGGACGGCGTACGGGCTGACAGCGGTCGACAACGGCGGCGACTGGCGTTTCGTCTCGCCGATGCAGTCGCTCGCGGTCGGCGAGAACAGAGCGGTGAGCGTCCGCGCCCACCCGCTCACGGTGGACCGCCGGCACTGGCATCTGGGGGCGACACCCGCCGCCGCCAACGTCAGCGTCGGCGCGCGGTTCCAGGTCGACCAACCCCCCACGCGGTTCGTCCACCGGTCGTCGGCGACGAACCACTACGAGATACGCCGGAACGGGACGACGGTGGCCGCCCGGACGACGACGGGTGACGAGTTCACGTACGCCGGCGACGACCCGCTCGTCGAGAACGCGACGTACGAAGCGGTGCTGACGGCGAACGGCTCCGACGGCCTGTCGACGCGGTCCATCACTCGCTACGCCGCGACGTACCGTCCCGGCGAGGACGTCACGCCGCCGGAACTCCGGGGGATCCGGGTGACGGACGGTGGCGAAGGCAACTCCCTGTACCGGCTTCCAGTGACGCTGTCGCTCGCCGCGAGCGACGACATGGACCTCGCCAACGGCAGCGTCCGCGTGCGCTACGCGGACGGGTCCGTGACGACCGCCCCCCACGACGGGAACGTCACGAACACGAGCGAGGCGTGGCACGAGGCGGCGGTCGAGCGGACGGGCAACGGCGAGTACGCGGTCGAACTGGACGGGTCGCGGATCACCGCGTCGACGCTCCACCTGAACGTCGCGCTCGTCGACGCGTCGGGCAACCTCGCGGAGTCGACGGTGTACGACGCCTACCGGTCGACTGCGCCGCCGACGGTGACGCTCGAAGGGACGGTCCGCGGCCCGGACGGTACCGCCGCGGCCGACGATGTCGTCACGACACACGACGGGGCGAGGCGGACGAACGTCTCGCGAACCGACGCGGACGGGTCGTACGCCGTCGGCGTTCGCCGAAACGCGACCGTCGACGTGGGCTACCGTCAGTACGACACGACCGCAGACGAGTTCTTCCCCGAGGACGGCGTCGCGGACGTCTACCCGCTGGCGAACACTGTCACCGAAACGGACGCTGACCTCGGAACGCACGACATACCGGACGGCCATCCGGTGACGATGACGGTCACGGACGAGTCGGGAGCGCCGGTGGCGAACGCGTCCGTCGCGGTCGACGTGAGCGCGAACGGGGCGTCGGTCCGCGTCGGCGAGTTCCTGACGACGGCGGACGGACGACTTCCCGTAGACGGACTCGAACTCTCCGGGAACGTCTCAGTCGCGGTCACGCCGCCGGAGAACGAGTCGTTCGTCCCCACGACGACCGAACGGACCGTCGTCGCCACTGGCCCGCGGGACCTCACGGTGACGCTCGAAGAGCCGTCGCTGGTCGCGCACGCTACTGCCGACCCCGCGACGGCGACCGTTGGCGACGCGGTGACGTTCGACGCCGCCGACAGCGCGGCGCAGGGCGCAGTCGTCGCGTACGACTGGTCCTTCGGCGACGGCGCGACCGCCAAGGGAGAACACGTCTCGCACGCGTACGAGTCGCCCGGCGAGTACGAGGCCGCGTTGACGCTCACCGACGAGTACGGCGTCTCGGCTACCGACACGGTGACCGTTTCGGTCGAAGCCAGACCGGATAACAGCAGCGGCAACGGTAGCGACGGAGACGGTAACGACGATGGTGGTGGGGGAGATGATGGCGGCGACGGAGACGGTAATGACGGCGGCGGAGGTGAAGGGAACGATGGCAGCGACGGCGGCGACAACAACGACGGCGACGACAGTAGCGGGGGCGGAAGCGGCGGCGCACCGTCGTCGGGGCTCGAACCGTCGCTCGGCGTCGGAACGGACGTGACGGCCACCGCGGACGGTGCGACAGTCACCGTCGTCCGCGGCCTGCGAGGCGACACCGCGTCGGCCGACCTCCCGGCGTCAGTGACCGCGAACGGCGTCGGTGCGACCGGTATCAACGTGACTCTCGCCGAGAACGCCCCCGAGTTCGACCTGTCGGTCGGGGCGTCCGCGGAACCGCCGGGGGACGTCCCGGCTTACAACCGGTCGACGGCGCTTGGCTACTTCGACGTCGGCCGCGACAGTGTTTCCGAGGAGGCGATCGCCGAGGCGTCGCTCCGGTTCAGCGTGTCCCAGTCGGCGCTCCCCGACAGTGCCGACCCGGACGACGTGACGCTCTATCGGTATCACGACGGCGAGTGGCGCGACCTCCCGACGAATCACACAGGGAACGAGTACGAGGCGGCGACTCCGGGGTTCTCGGCGTTCGCGGTTGGCGTCGAACACCCCGAGTACTCCGTGACCGACGCGACGCTCGGCGCGACCGAAGTCGCGGACGGCGAGTCGGTTCCCGTCGAGGCGACGGTGACGAACACCGGAACCGCCGGAGGTAACGCCACCGTCGCGCTCGAACGGGACAGCGAGGTCGTCGCTGAGCGAACTGTCTCTCTCGCGCCCGGCGAGGCGCGGACCGTGTCGTTCGCTCCGACGCTCGGACCGGGCACGCACGACCTGAACATCGGCGAAACGGACGTCGGGACCGTGACGGTGAGCGATCCGTCAGAGACCGAATCGACCGGCGAACCGTCGACCACCACTGCAGAGGACCGGGACGCTGAGACGGAAAGCGACGGGCAACCGGGCGTCGGACCGGTCGGTGCGGTCCTCGCGCTGACGCTTACGCTTCTCGGCCGCCGGCGGTTCCGGTAGCCGACGCCGCGGCGAAACACGAGGTCGATCCGGACGAGGTCGAGGCGACCACGGCGGGAGCGACGAACTCGGGTTCGGCCTGGCGGTCTGATCAGTGTCAGGCAAGCAGGCGTTGCTCCCACCGCGGGACAGCGCGGCGGTAGACGGCGACGCCGACAGCGCCGAGCAGTACTGCGGCGGCCGCGAGAGCGCCCAGAAGCGTCGTCGAGACGGGCGTCACGACTAAGCTGACGATCAATACCGGGACGAGCGCCGCGGCGACGGCGGCACCGAACGCGGCGAACAGGACGCTGTCGAAGAGGAACTCGTTCGGCTGTAGGCCGGCGAGCGCCACCGTCAGACCGAAGAGGTAGAGTTCGATCCCGACGAGGAGGACGGCACCCACGGCGACGTGGGCGGGGTCGGCCCCGAACCAGACCACTGCGAGCGCGAAGTACGCCAGGCCGTTGGGGACGGCGAGGACGAGAAACGCCCGGAACTTCGCGGCGAAGGCGTCTGCGACGCCGACGGGGTAGATCAGGTAGTCGTCCGGGTCGTCGAACTGCGTCAGCCAGTTGTACGTCGTGAAGGCCGTCAGACCGAGAATGGCACCGAACGAGAGTCCGATCGACGGCTCGACGCCGGTGACTGATTCGGTGAGAAAGATGAGTGCGGCGCTGACGGCGAACAGGACGCCGCCGGAGAAAAGCACCTTCCAGATGCCGCCGCTGCTCCGGTGCAGGTCGAGCAGGCTCTTCGTCCACAGGCCGGTGTCGTCGCCGAGGCGGCGACGCCACCGTCCGAACGCGGCGTCGATCGTTCGCACCCCGCTCCGAACCGACGGGTCGTAGGCGTACAGGCCGACGATAGCGAAGGCCACCGACGGGGCAACGGCTATCGCCGCAGTGGCGAGTGAGGGGTCGGCGTACAGCGCGTACGGCGTTGCTCCTCCGACGTCGACGCCTGCGGCCCAGGCCAGGCCGACGGCCGCCGCGGCCAGGAGACCGACCACGCGCCCAGGCAGGCCGCGCGTCGAGAGGCCGACGAACGCGAACGTGACAGCGGCACCGAACAGGAACGTTGCGGTCGTCGTCGCCCAGAGCAGCGGCAGGCGGGCGAGCAGCGCCGGGTCGCGGGCGTAGGCGAGCGGCGCGACTGCCACCGTGAGCGGGAGCAGGAACAGGACGCCGTAGTAGACGATATCCTTGACGAGAAAGACCGAAAGCAGCGTCCGCCGCGACACCGGAAGCGTCCGCCCGGAGAACACGAGCATCGTGATATCGCCGAGCAAATTCTCCATGGCGTCACGCCCGACGAAGCCGATAGAACCCGTGTGAAGCCCGAACGCGAACGCAAGCCCGTGGAGACCGGCGGCGACCGTCGCGACGGTCACTTCGGTGAGCGAGAGGAACCACGCGGTCCCCGCGGCGAGCACCGTGACGAGGAGCGGAAACACCGCGAAGCGCCGGCCGCCGAACAGTTCGGTGTGGAGCCGCCACTCCTCGGCGAGCATGCCGCGAAACAGCGTCCAGTGCAGGCTCATGGTTCCGTCGCCAGCGCCTCGCGCGATTCGGGCGCGTCGACGTTCGCGAGGAAGGCGTCGAGCAGCGACGACCCCTCGTCCAGCGCTCGCGGGTCGCGTTCGGCGATCAGTTCGCCGCCGCTCACGATGCCGACGCGGGTGCAGATGTCCTCCGCCACCTCGACGTGGTGTGTCGAGAAAAACAGCGTGTTGCCGTCGGCGGCGTACGACTCGAAGAACCGCTTGGTGCGTTCCTGGACGATCGGGTCGAGGTTCGCCAGCGGTTCGTCGATGAAGACGAGGTCAGGTTCGTGGAGAAACGCGCCGGCGATCATCACCTTCTGCTGTTGCCCGCGCGAGAGGTCGGTGGCCAGCGTATCGAGCTGTTCGGCGAACGACAGCCGGTCCGCCCACTCCTCGACTCGGCGCTCTCGCGTCTCGTCGTCGATGTCGCGAACTGTACTGACGAACTCGAAGTACTCGCGCGGCGTCAGGAAACTCGGCGGCGACTCCCGCTCCGGCAGGATACCGACCCGTCGTCGGGTTTCGGCGGGGTTCGTCGTCGGGTCCGTCCCGAGAACGGACACGTCGCCCGCGTCGGGCCGGAGCTGTCCCGTGAGGATCTCGATAGTCGTCGATTTTCCCGCTCCGTTCGGGCCGAGCAGACCGAACAGTTCGCCTTCGTCTACGGACAGTGAGAGGCCGGATAACGCCTCCAGATCGCCGTAGGACTTCTGAACGCTCTGTGTCCGAATTGCAGTCATCATGTTTCTAGTGGGCGTACTCCGTCATATTCCTGTCGGCAGATTTGATGTGTCACTTAAACTGATCAGACATCCGCCGAGACCACCGTCGGAGGACCGGCGCGAAACGGTAACTCGGATACACTGATAGTCTCCCGGACCACAGAGTAGCCCATGGCGCTGTACGACGCAGTTGCTGACCATCCGCTACGGATCGACGAGGTCGGACTGACGCGACGCGAACGGGACACTTCCAGCGGGTTCACGCGCGTGACGACCGAGATAACCCTTCGCGGCGACGGAGAGACGGGCCGCGGGGAAGATGTCACGTACGACGCGGCCCCCCACGACGCTCTCGTCGACCGCCAGCCGTTCGACCTGGCCGGGGAGTACACCGTCGCAGCGTTCTCCGAGGCACTCGACGACGTGGAGCTCTTCCCGGACGTCGACCCGGAGCAGGCGGCCGCACGCAACTACCGCCGCTGGGGGTTCGAGAGCGCGGCGCTCGACCTGGCGCTCAGACAGGCTGGCGAGTCGCTCGCGTCCGCGCTCGGACGGACGTACGACCCGGTGAACTTCGTCGTCTCGACCCGTCTGGGCGACCCGCCCACGGTCGACCGCATCGAGACGCTGCTCGACGCCAACCCGGATCTGGCGTTCAAACTCGACCCGACATCTGACTGGGACGCCGACCTGGCGTCGCGGGCGACGGTCCGCATCGTCGACCTGAAGGGTCAGTACGAGGGAACGGACGTCGACCAGAGCGCCGACCTCGACCTCTACCGACTCGTCGCCGACGCGTTCCCGAAGGCCGTCATCGAAGACCCCGCCCTGACGGCCGAGACGGACGCGTTCGTCGACGAGGTGGCCGACCGCGTCTCGTGGGACCATCCCATCACCGGCGTCGACAGCGTCGAATCGCTGCCGTTCGAACCGCGCTGGCTCAACGTAAAACCGTCGCGGTTCGGGAGCGTCGAATCCCTCCTCGACACCATCGAGTTCGCCCGCAAACGCGACATTCGACTGTACGGCGGCGGCCAGTTCGAACTCGGTGTCGGCCGGCAGCACCTTCACGCCTTCGCGTCGCTGTTTTATCCGGAGAGTCCGAACGACGTCGCTCCCGGCGGCTACAACGACCCGGAACCACCGGACGGCCTTCCGTCGTCCCCGCTTTCACCGCCGGACGACCCTCGCGGACTGGAGTGGTGATCCGCCCGGCCCGAGCGGCGGTCACTGCCGGAGCACTCGGCCCCGACCTCTCCGCAGTGGCCCACAGTTATAGTAGCGCTTGCAAGTCATCACACACTCGATCGCACGACTGCGTGCGATCGGATCTGTAAACAGTTGCAAGCACTACTATATGTTCCCGCGTCTCGAAAACACTCACCCGTGGCGAACCGACCGGCTACCACTGCGCTCGCGGCCGCCCTCTCGAACTGGCGGCGGCACCTCGTCGCAGTCTCTCTGGTCGTCGTCGCGTTCGCGGTCGCGACGATGTTTGCCTCCAGCACCGCGTACTACGGCGCTGCTCTGGTCGCGTTCGCGGTCTGGATGGGCTGGTTCGTGCTGACCGTCGTCGACCTGATCGGACGCGCTGACTTCTGACGCTAGCCGGACCTGGCCGATACGGTTACGTCCGCCGTCCCATGACGCAGCGCCGCGGCGTTGTCCTCTTCCACGACGGTGAACGTCCCGTTGTCGCAGTTTGCACACCCGCCCTCCGCGAGTGGGTCGACAGTCTTCCCGTTTTCCGTCCCCGGTTGCGTGTGTCCACACCGAGTACACTTCCCCATGATAACCATTACTGCAAGGTACGGATCCGAAACGTTAAACGCTGTTGTGAGGACCACTGGTGGTATCCTCCTGTTACTGCACTAGGAACACATCTACGGGTAGAACGACGACTGATCATGTACGCCTTCGTCGCCGCGGGGAACGCACCGTTTTCGGATCGGAGGACTCTCCGCGCAGTCGCAAGATTATACTTCTCCGAGAGTCGCTGTACGCCCATGAGCCAGGCGTTACTCGACCTGCTACGGAGCAATTCGGACCACGCCAGTCGGTTTCAGTCACGGTTCGACGACGTACAGGACTCCCAGCGGCCGGACGCGGTCACGGTCTGCTGTTCCGACTCCCGCGTCCTTCAGGACCACATCTGGGGGAACGACGAACCCGGACGCATCTTTACGTGCGGCAACATCGGCAACCGCGTCGTTCAGCGGACGGAGTCCGGCGACGTGGTTTCGGGAGACGTTCTCTATCCGGTCGAACACACCGAAACGGACACTATCATCGTCGTGGGACACACGGGCTGTGGAGCCGTTACCGCGACGTACGACGCGCTCACGGGCGAGAGTGCCGAGCCTGCGGGTATCGACCACTGCCTCGAGCTACTGAAGCCGCATCTCGAAAGCGGCGTCGAACTCCTTCCGTCGGACGTGAACCGCACGGAGGCCATCAATCGGCTCGTCGAGTACAACGTCGACAGACAGGTCGAGTTCCTCATAGAGAGCGACGACGTTCCGCAGGACGTCGAGGTCGTCGGCGTCGTGTACGACTTCCAAGACGCCTACTCCGGGCGTCGGGGGGAAGTCCACGTCATCAACGTCGGCGGTGAAACCGCCGTCGACGCGCTCCGGGACGACCACCCCGACATCGAATCGCGGATCGAGCGGCTCTGGGAGTACTGACCGTCCGCCGTGCCTATCGACGCCCGAAACTGTGGTCGAACGGGACGGTAACCGGCTTCAGGACCCCCTCCTCGTCGGAGTCAGGCACTTCGGAAACCCAGGCGTATGCGCCGGGGTTCAGCGGATCAAATCGATAATTCCCAGAATTAAATTTCCAGATATAGTTCTAGGAAATAATTCCTTTTCTCCGTCCTCCGTGCCTGCTGTGTGCCGGATTTTAAGAACAGTGCTAGCAAACACCACACCATGGCAAACGCAGCCGAGATCACTCTGGACGGGGCGCAAGTGATGGCTGCGTCGATGGATGCGATGGCCGTCATAGACGGCGAACAGTACGTCTCGGTCAACCAGCCGTACGCTGATCTCTACGGGTTTGCGCGACCGGAGGACCTCGATAGCGAGCCCTGGGACCGTCGTCTCGCCGAGAGCGAGCGGTCTCGCTTCGAACTGGATGTCTTACCGACCTGCCGCGCGGATGGCCAGTGGCGAGGCCGGGTCGCTGGCCGGCGACGCGACGGCAGTACCTTCCCGCAGGAACTCTCGATCGCCCGTCTGGCTGACGACCAGTTCATCTGTATCGTGCGAGCGACCGCGGACGACGAGCGACCAGGGCGACGGAACCGACTCGTCGAACGCGTCTTCGACACGGTCGACGACATCGTGTACGTCCTCGACGAGGACGGCTCTCTGGTCCTCTGGAACGCGAAACTCCGCGAAGTGACGGGCTACACGGACGCGGAGATAGCCGCGGCCGACCCGACGGAGTTCGTTGCGACGGACCAGCACGACCACCTGCCGTGTCTGGCCGGGGCCGTCGACGAACTCGGCGACCGACAAGCCGACCTCGATATCGTCACCGGGGACGGCGAACGCATCCCACACGAGTTCCGGGAGTCGGCGTTCGAGGACCCACAGACGGGCGGCATCTACCGGTGCGGTATCGCCCGCGACATCACCGACCGCACGGAGCGCGAGCGCGAACTCGGTGCCGCCCGTCAGTTCAACCAGGAACTGGTCGAAAACGCGCCGTTCGGAATGTTCCGTCTCGACGATGACCTCCGGATCACGTACGAAAACCCGCGGGCGGAGGAGATCATCGGCCTCCCTACCGACGAGGAGTCGTCGGCCGCGATCGGGGTGGACATCCGCGAACTCCCTTCTATCGTCGAAACCGGCGAGGCGGAGTTGTTCTCTCGTCTGCTAGAGGGCGAAACGATCGAGTTCGAGTTTCCCTTCGAATCGATCTACGGCGCGGAGGCGTACTTCACCGGACGGGGGGTTCCACTGTATCGAGACGGCGAGTTCGACGGCGCGCTCCTGATGGCTAACGACATCTCGGAGCGTCGGCGGCACGAGCGGGAACTAGAGCGCCAGCGCGACGAATTGACGACGCTGGACCGAATCAACGAACTTCTTCTGGAGGTGACCCGTGACCTGTTCGAGTCGCCGACGCGAACCGAGATCGAGCAGGTCGTCTGTGACCGCTTGGCGGCGTCCGAACTGTACCAGTTCGCCTGGATCGGCGAACCCGAACGGCGCGGTAAGCGGATCGTCCCCCGCGCCAGTGCCGGGATCGACGACGGGTACGTCGAGGCAATAACGGTCACGACCGCGGAGGAGGGCCCCGGACGGGGTCCCGGCGGTCGCGCGCTTCGCACGGGGAGGATACAGGTCAGCCAGGACATTCACTCCGATCCCTCGTTCGAACCCTGGCGCGAGGAGGCGCTCGACCGCGATGTCAAGTCGGTCGCCGCCGTCCCGCTGGTCCACGGTGACACGACGTACGGCGTTCTGGCGGTGTACGCGACCCGACCACTCGCGTTCAGTCAGCGCGAACAAGCGGGGTTCGAAACTCTCGGCAAGGCCGTCGGATTCGCTATCAACGCTATCGAAAACCGGAGACTCCTGTTCGCCGATTCGGTAGTCGAACTCGAGCTCGAGGTCACGGACTCCGAACTGGTGTTCGTCCGGGCGTCCGACCGCCTGGACTGTGAACTCACCATCACCGGATACGTCGAGTCGGCGTCCGGGGGCTGGAGCGTATATCTCTCGGTCGACGGCGCGACACCGGCGGGCGTACGCGACGTCGCGACGGAGGACCCGGACGTGGACCGCGTTCGGGTGATCGCAGACGAGGGCGACAGCGGCCTGGTCGAGTTCGTTCTGAAGGGACCGGCCCTGAACGAAATCACGGAGAAAGGTGCCATCCTCACGTCGGGACACGCCGACGCTGGACGGGGACGGTTTAGCGTCGAAGCGCCACCGTCGGCCGACGTTCGACGGTTGACTGACAGGCTTCAGGCCGTGTACCCAGACTCGACGTTGATCGCACAGCGCGAGTTCGACCGTCCCGTTCAGAAAGCCCTAGAGATGCGCCAATCTATCGACGACCGATTGACTGAACGCCAGCAGGAGGCGTTCGAACGTGCCTATCACGCCGGGTATTTCGACTGGCCGCGCCGGAGCACCGCAGGCGACATCGCCGAGTCGATGGACCTCGCAGAGACCACCTTTCACTACCACCTGCGCAACGCGCTCCACACGCTCTCGTCGACACTCGTCGACTTCGAGAAGCGGTAACGACGCCGGTCTAGCGATAGTTTGAGCGGTGCTTTTTGATCACGCTGCGTGTAGCAGCGCCCGCTCTCTATCCCGAGGGCACGACCGAGACGTGGGGACACTGACAATGGCACAGACACGATACACAGTCACGTACGTGTTCGACGGTCGCTCCCGGGCCGAGTACACTGACGCCGTCTCGCTCATCGAAGAGACCATCGGGCGCATGCAGCGCGAGGGGGTAGACATCGAGTTTCTCGGAGCGACGGCCGAGACCGACGCCGCGGACCAACTGGTCGAGGTAACCGCTCGCTATGCGGCACCGACCAAAGGGAGTATCGGCTGGCTGAACTGTCGCGCCCGTCTGCCGGCCAGCGGGCCGCCCCAGCGCGTCAGGACGGACAACGCCGAGACCGAGAAACAGGATGTCCCCGTCGCACGCGGCTAGCGTACTTTTTCGCTCCCGAACGGCAGGAACGTCCCGTTCGGCGTCCAGCGGGGCCTCTCCCATGCGGTATCGCTCTCTTCCTCGCTATCAGTTCGCTTGAAATCTGCCTCTAGATAGCACTAGACGCACTCGGACGCAGTGCGCGTGTCGTGACAGTTGAGACTGATCTCGCCCGCAAGTGGCGGGGGCTCTCGCTATCGAATATAGCGGGCTACGAGAGTGTTTCAGCCGAAACGCAGCCCCGGACGCCGCTATTCAGCGGTGTCGGTCGAACCCGACATCGGAGTGGCGCCGGCGATGATCGCACCCGTTGCGAGAAGTGCGGCGGACAGAACGACGAAATCCCCGCTAGGGGTGTATCCTGCCAACTCCGCACCCATTTGCACGATAAACACCGTAACGAAGAAACTGAGGATACCGAACACCAGCATGACGATTCCGGCGATGATACTACTGACCAACGCGCCGAACGAATCGAGAAGTCCCATTTGATACGTAACCTCTGGTAAATGAAGAAACACTACACATATATCGTTTGGGTACGGCCTGAGTCACACACTGGGGCGTAGTAATCGACAAATGACCGTAGCCCGTTCCGAGACTAGGAAACAGCATCTTTCCGCGGATCCAAATTTGTAAATTCATATGAAATAAACGGGCATATATGGATACAGGCGGGAACACAGATACCACCAGCAAAGCCGTTGGTCTCATCACGCTACTTATCGGTTTGATGCTCATTGCCAACCCGATAGTCGGATTTTCGCGAATTCTTCCGACAGGCGCGTTCCACCTGATATCCGGCCTCTTACTCGCCGGTAGCGGTATCTACTGGTACAGACAAATGTAGGTGATCACTCTGAGACAACTGGTTCGAACTGGTAGAGTGCTCGAATGAAAACATTGAGGGGTGTACTGATGAACTTACGCACGATGTCTTCGAGTCCCTCTCGGTCCCACGATACGCAGCAAACGTCTCGCCGCCGGCTGCTCGCCAGTGTCGGCACCGTTTCTGCGGTTTCGATAGCGGGATGTAACGGGATCGACCCGTTTGGCGGATCCGATGGCGACGGAGACTCGATAGAGGTACTCGTCGAAAACGATACCGACGACCTCGCACGGATAGCTGTTTACGTCACAGACAGGGACGGTGATTCCCTCTTCAGCCGAGTGTACGAACTCGAGCCACACTCCATCGACCAGTCTGGAGCAGTTGACGCTCGCCCGGCGACGGTGTCTGTCTTCACGCCGAACGGAACGTCTGCAACGTGGGAGTATTCGCCGGAGAACAGCCTGAACTGTGAGCGCACGGATATCGGTCTCACATTGACTCCGGAGCAGACAGTCGAGTCGTGGTCTGACTGTTGAGTGGCCTCCTTGAACTGGCGTTCAGTAGCATTATTCTATGTCCCCGCAGAGCATAGCGTCCGGGGTCACGTCTCGGTTCGAACGTTAAGCAAACTACACATTTTGTAAACCTCACTTAACATTCATATCCGCGGCGGATCAAGCTGATACTGTATAGTAGAGAACCCGCGACAAGCGTACGGTGCCCTCCTCGTAACGATAACAGCAGCGATCAGTGCCATAATTATCTTCTCAGGATTCATCGCTCCTGAGTTTATGATCCGAGGAAACACCTTCTGGGTCTATCTCGGTGCTGTAGTAATGATGATCGTCTGTGCGATTATCAGTTGGGCCACTAACTTGCCGAGAATCCTCTCTCGGGAGTTTGGGACGAACGGAGGCGACCACTGATGTGGCTGCCGGCGAAGTACAACCTCCTTCTGTTTATCGTGCCAGCGCTCGTTTATCCGATCGCTGGTTTACTCGTCGGTGAGCCGTTTACGGACCCAACGGCCGCGGATTTGGTCCTATTACCCGCTGTGATGGTACTCACCAGTAACATCGGGTATGCGTTCAAGTCACAATGCGAGAAGTCGGGAGTCGTTGACGAACGTGACACGCGGAATATTGACCTTGCACTAACCGTTACAGGGATGGTTCTTCTCGTCTCCATAACTGTTATCTACATTGGATACGCAGCGACAAGCGATATCGTTCCGACGGAAATGGATTACCTTGCAACGGCGGGCGTCGTAACGATATTTCTCGTATTAGGGGGGACGGAAGCGTATCAACGCCTGTAGAGTATATGGATAACAACCTTCGGGTCGAGCGTGCAAAAGCGGAGATCACGCAACAGGAACTCGCAGACGCAGTCGGCGTGAGCCGCCAGACGATCTATGCGATAGAGAAATCAAAATACGACCCGTCGCTCGAACTGGCATTTAAGCTCGCTACATATTTCGACTGCTCGATAGAAGATCTATTCGAACCGGACCTCGATTAGTGCAGCCACAGAATTCAGGCTCTCAGACGTCCGTGACCTGGATAAACGCTTTCTGTAGCATTTCTATCTCCACCGGAGAGGTTGCCAACCGCCCTCGCGCTCTTTCTACTACGACCCGCGTTACCGCTGCTCGCGCTGCTCGACCTTGTTCAGGTATCTGAAATCCATAACGTGACCTGTGGAACAAACCCCACGTCGGTGAGTTCAGACTATCGAAAACAGTCGATATAGGCGCTTTCACGTCTCCACATATAAATGAGACCGCGCCGCTGGTGGTGAAGACTGTCGAAGCCTGGGGTCGAGAAGACATTGCTGTGGTACTGACGAACATACGGTGCCCCCGATGCGACGTTCTCAACACCTCCGGACGCTTGGGATACGTTTATTGACGTACCAAGTTTATCGTTACCATGGAACACACCCGATTCACTCCCGATCTCGAACTGGACGGGCTCCCCCCGGACGAGGCTTTCGGCATTCTAGGGAACGAAATACGGTTAGACATCATTCGCGTACTCTGGCGGGCGGGTGCCGCCTACGAATACGACGACGGCTCTGACGCCGTCGAGACGGTGTCGTATTCTGAGTTACAGTCCGAGATTGATATCGACGACAACGGGAAGTTCAACTACCATCTCTCGAAACTCGCTCCGCATTTCGTCCGACGAACTGACGACGGATACCGACTGAGCAGTGCGGGCAAACAGATCGCCAGAACGGTGATCGCCGTTTCCGGAGCAGAGAGCCTCGACTTCTCCCGAGAACTCGACGAGAGTTGCCCGTTATGCGGGGCAGCCGTTGTGGTCACCTACGAGGATCAATGGCTTCGAGTTCGCTGTACCGAATGCTACGGTTTGTTCGGCGATCAGGCGCCAGTCGGGACGCTTTTTCTCACGAATTACCCGGCAGCAGGACTAACGAATCGCGACTCTGAGCAAGCGCTCGCAGCGGGACTCTATCGGTGTGCGCTCGACATAACCTATCTGATGTATGGCATCTGTCGTGAGTGTGCAGGACGGATCTCGTCGTCGGTGACGACCTGTGACGTGCACGAAGTAGAGAACGGCCAGCCCTGCGACGCCTGTGGAACGGCATTCCCGATTTGGGCAGATATGAAGTGTGATACCTGTGGGTTCGCCAAGCGGTTGCCTGTCGAGATGTTCGCGACTGGTCTCGTCTTGGCGACCGAACTGACCGGCAACCCCGAGTTGGATATCCACTCCCCGACGATTAACGAGGCCATCGAACTGCTTCAGAACAGCGTCGAGACATCAGTCTCGACTAAACCCCTCCGCGTATCGCTTTCTATCGTGGTGGAGACGACGATGTTCGCACTCACGTTGGACGACGAGATGAACATCGTCGAGTTCGATCGGGAGCCACGGACAGACACCGTCGTTTCGTGACTTCTCCCACGACTAAAGTCGCGGGCTTTCTCCTCGATCTCGTGTAATCCGGACAGTCTGACTCCATTAGAGAAATGTTTTTCTCCTAACACATATGTCGATGTCGGCGCTAGCACTACCTGCTGGTCTCGGAGCACGATCCGGCACCGTGCCGTCCACTACGTGGAGGTGCCGCAAGCCGGCATAAGCGGCGGAACGGACGATACAGGGTGACGAACACCATGACAAGCAAACCGACGCCGAACAGCGAGGGTGTACCATGAGGGAAACTCCATGAAAGCAGTAGACCGCCGCAAACAGGATCGCGTCCTCGATTGGGGTGAGTTCCCTGGCCGCTGGGAGATCACACGTTCGACGGCAGACACGGACGGCGAACTGTTGGAAATGCGATTCGAGATCGAAGATGTCCCCGATGAAGGCCCATTCGTCCACACGCATCCACACGCAGAGGAGCGCTACGAAGTGGTTTCTGGTGTGCTGGAAGTGTACGTAGACGGGGAATGGATGGAGGTAACGGCTGGTGAGGAACACACCGTCCCTCCAGGGACGCCGCATACGTTCAGGAACGCGACCCCCGTCGAACTCATAAACGTACACGAGCCCGCGCTACAGCACGAGGCGTTCTTCCGGCGGTTTCATCGGCTCGTCACGGAGCGAGGAGTCTCGTTACCTCCGGAGGGGGTCAACGACATCCTGCTGATAGCGATGCTGACGACGGAGCACGAGGAGGACATCTCCGCGGTGAGCCCGCCGCATTGGGCCTTCAAAATCCTGGCTGTCCTCGGAGGTGTGTTGGGATACCAACTGCCAGACTACCCCGACATCGGCGATGAACCCAGTGACTTCCAGTAACACGATTCGAACCGACAATGACACGGTCATCAGATCATCGAATGGAGAAACCAGACGCGTCGAACAGCCGATCGAACTGCAAACGCAGGAGCGTCCTCAAAGCGACTGGACTCGGCGCGGCGCTTCCAGTATTCGGAGGGGTTGCCACAGCAAGCGGGAACCCCTCTGAATCACAGGGCGAGTCCGATAATGCCGATCCACCGAGTATCCACTCTCACTTCGGCTATTCAGGAACGAGTGACGACGAAATTCCGAACCGATTAGAGCCGGACGAGACCGTCGAACTCCACGTCGACGAGGACAAAATCGACGATACGAATCTTCCGGCCCTAACGGCCGAGTTCGGTGCGTTCCACTTCGCCCCCGTGGGACTTCATCTGGAGCCAGGGGCGATCGTCGAATTCGACTTCTGTACGCCGGAACACACGGCGACGGCGTACCATCCGGGTCAAGAACGTCAGTAACGCGTCCCCGACGGCGTTCCGGCGTTCTCATCGACGGTCAACGAGCATCATGGATTCTGGCTCTATCGCTTCGAGGAAGAAGGCGTGTATGACCTGTTCTGTGCCCCGCATGAATGGGGTGGGATGGGCATGCGAATCGTCGTCGGGGACGATCCTGGCGATGTCGTGCGAGCTCCTGGCCGTCCACCGCTTCCGATGACCAGTGCACTCCTCGGGACAGGACTAGACGGGGACATCGGTCATCCAGGCATGGAGCCGCAGAACATCATCGACAACGGGCCAATCTCTGCGCACGACTTGGGTATCGAGCTCGAGGTAACGATATCGGCACCAAGTCCAACCTGATATCTCACCTATTTCGACTTCTCCGGGCTGTGAACGAGTAGAAATGAGTGAGGGATACAGTTCCCATATGCTGTACGCGACGCCTCTCCGCTGAAAGATTTCTATGTTATTGATCGACAGACGAAAAGACCAATTACCGAAAGAACCAGTAGACAGAACGGCAATAGAGGCCTTGGAAACGCTATTTTCGGCTACCGACTCTCTCGCTGCTCTACTTTGTTCAGTTCGATGAGCAGGCGGTAGATGGCGCGCACTATATTCGAGTCCACCTCGAACTGTTCCGCGTTCTCCACGGCTCGTTTTATCACCGCCTCTTCCTGGGCCTCGTCCGTGGTCGGCAGGTCCCCCTGCTCTTTGACCTCCGCGATAGTGTCTGCGACGTAGGTCCGTCGCGCGATGAGTTCGACCAACTCTCGGTCGATGCTCTCTATCTCCTCGCGGAGTTCGTCGAGGCTTATCTCGTCCGTGCGCCGTCTGTCTGTGTCGTCGTTAGCCATGTGGTTCCTGGTCGTGTCTCCCATGTTTTTCGTAGTTCCTCTAAGGTTTCGCGGTCGCCGACCGCAGTGAAACTGGGGCCGGTTCCGGATATCGAAACGCCGGTGACGTCGGGTAGCGCCTCCAGTAACGGGTCAGTGGGAGCGCCGAGCGCCGCGGCGAAGGCGAAGCCGTTGACCGTCATTGCCCGGCCGTACTCGCCGTCGAGTGCGAGATCGGCGACGAGTTCCGCGACCGGCGCGATCCGCCGGCACCGCTCTACGTCCGCGTCCGCCGAAAACGACTGCTCCGGCGGAGTCCACACGAGCACGTCCCACGTCACCTCGTCGCGGGCGAGTAGTTCGTCGCGCTCGTTGTCGGTGACAGTGACGCCGCCGAGCATGCTGGCGCTGGCGTCGTCGAACGCGCCGGTGACCGTGACGCCGACGTCGCGGGCAGCCTCTACGCCGAGCAGGCAGGCCGACTTCCGGTCGACGGTGTCGACGCCGAGCGCGTCGAGCGTCGCGAGCACCGTCGCGTTCGCGGCCGCGCTGGAGCTCTTCAGACCGGACGCCATCGGCACCTCGCTCTCAGTCCGGACCGTCCCGCCCTGTCCGTCGCCGAACTCCGCGGCGACGAGTTCGACGCAGCGTTCGATCAGGCTGGTGTCGGCGTCGGGCGCGCCGGCTATCTCGCCGTCGACGCCGCGGCGTCCGTCGAGGGTGACTTCGGCGGCGGTGTACTCGTCGATGGCGAACGCCGACCCAGTACCGCAGGCTAGCGCGTTCAACACCGTCCCGGCCGCCGGAGCGCGTGCCCGCCCGTCCATACCCAAGGAAATCAGATCACGCACTTACCGCTGGCGGTCCCCGCGGATATAGCCGGGTCGTCTCTGCCACCGCGACCGCCTGCGTGAGAACGGGTCGCTTTTGAGCGTGCCGCGGGAAGGGACGTGTATGAGCGCCCGCAACAACGTCTCGCCGTCGACGCTCGGCGTCGAACTCGCGGAGGAAGGCGTCTACGTCGAATATATCGACGGCAGGGAGGTTCTCTACCACGGCGTCCCGGAGAAAGTCGAGGAGTCGGTTCGAACGCCGCCCGGCAAACAGGTGCAGGTGCTCGTGACGGACCCGAGCGAAACGGAGGGGGTCATGATGTACGTCAACGACCGGAACACCCACGACGACATCCTCGAAACGACCGGCGTCGGCCGGATCTTCGTCGAGGACGAGGAGGAACTGTTCCCCGGCGTCGTCGCCAGAATGGACGGCCACTCTATCATCATCGAGGCCGACCCGGAGGTCGCCCGCGGACGGGTGTTCGTCTTCGCCGAGGACGAACTGAGCGAGCACTCGTACGAGATCGCCTGACGGTCGGAGCCGACGAACGGCGTTCGTCGCCGAGCGCCGAAATCTTTTCCCGCGGTACGGCCGTCAGAGACGGAGTAGATGCCTCTCGCAAAGCAGTGGCGGACGCTGAACCGCCGGACGGTCGGGAACGCGCCGGAGCGCTACGGCGTGTACGAACTGGGCGACGACGACGGCAACGTGGTCGAAGTCGGCGCGGGCGTCCTGCGGGACGAACTGAAGACGGCGCTTTCCTACGGGTCGGGAACGAACGTCAGATGGACAGAAACGAACACGAACGAGCGCGCCGAGGAACTCGCCGCCGACCACCGCGAGCGGCTATGAGCCGGTCCGGGCGCGTGCGACTGCCTGTCGTTCGCTACGCATCCGACGAGTCTGTCTGAACCTCCGCTCACTGGATGTACGACGGTTCCTCGGCGTCGCAGTTCTCCTCGTGCTGGCGAGCGTCGTTCTGGTCATCGAACAGCAAGCCGCACCCCTCACACTCGAACCAGGTCACGTCGTCCCGTTCCGTTTGTACGACCATGTGTTACCGTGGAACGGCCGGCGACATATGCGTTTCTCCGGTCGAGAGCGAGCCACGCCCGCGGCCGGCCTGCACACAGCGGCAAACGCTACAATGAAGGCTGTCGGTCCGCTATCGAGTCGCATGAGCTCGAAGGGACCCGCTGCCGTCGAACTCACGGTACGCGGTGCCGAGAAGCGCGACGCGGGCCGCGGCGTCGCGCGCATTCCGGAAGCCGCGCGTCGAAACCTCGGCGTCCTGTCCGGCGACACCGTCGTCGTCAGCGGCGACCGAACGACCGTCACCAAGGTGTGGCCCGCGGACGGCGATGTCCCGCCGGACGCTATTCTCGTCGACGCGGACACGCGGACGAACGCGGGGGTCCAGATAGGCGACACCGTCACCGTCGCCAAGCAAGACGTCGAGGACGCGCAGTCGGTGACGGTCGCACCGCCGCCGTCGCTCGCGAACGTCGACGCGACCGTCGTCGAGCGAGCGGTAACCCGCGACCTCCACGACCGCCCCGTCAGCGAGGGCGAACAGATTCGCCTCGAACGCGTCGCCGACCCGCCGTTCCGGGTCGTCGCGACGGACCCGGACGGCCCCGTTCGCATCTCGTCGAACACGATGGTGCTCGTCGCACCGGACCCGTACGAACCGGACCGGACCGACGCCTCCGACCAGGGGAGCGTCGACGACGCCGTCGTCTCGTACGAGGACATCGGCGGGCTGGACGAGGAACTCGAACAGGTTCGAGAGATGATCGAGATCCCGCTGTCGGAGCCCGGCCTGTTCCACCAACTCGGCGTGGACCCGCCCAAGGGCGTTCTGTTGTACGGTCCGCCGGGGACCGGCAAGACGCTCATCGCCGAGGCCGTCTCCAACGAGGTTGACGCGGAGTTCGTCACCGTCCACGGCCCGGAGATCATGTCGAAGTACAAGGGAGAGAGCGAGGAGCGACTGCGCGACGCCTTCGACGAAGCGGCCGAGAACGCGCCCGCCGTCGTCTTCTTCGACGAGATAGACTCCATCGCCGGGACGCGGGGGGAAAGCGACGGTGCCGAGAACCGCGTCGTCGCGCAACTGCTTTCCCTGATGGACGGTCTGGATACGCACGAAGACGTGGTGGTGATCGGCGCGACGAACCGCGTCGACGCTATCGACCCGGCGCTCCGTCGCGGCGGGCGCTTCGACCGCGAGATCGAGATCGGCGTGCCGGACGAGGCCGGTCGTCGCGAGATCCTCGAAGTCCAGACCCGCGGGATGCCCCTCGCCGACGACGTGTCCGTCGACCGGATCGCCGCCCGCACGCACGGGTTCGTCGGCGCTGACCTGCACGCGCTGACGACGGAGGCGGCGATGCACGCCCTGCCGCGGTTCCGCGAGGCGGCGGACGACGAGGACCCGAAAGTGACGAAACGCGACTTCGACGCCGCGCTCGCGGCGGTCGAACCGTCCGCAATGCGGGAGTACGTCGCGGAGACGCCGGAGACCTCCTTCGACGACGTCGGTGGCCTCCAGAACGCGAAAGACACCCTCACCGAGGCCGTCGAGTGGCCGCTCTCCTACGACCGACTGTTCGACGTGACAAACACGGATCCGCCCTCCGGCGTCCTGCTGTACGGCCCGCCCGGCACCGGCAAGACGTTGCTCGCTCGGGCGCTGGCGGGAGAGACCGACGTGAACTTCGTGCACGTAAACGGCCCGGAGATAATCGACAAGTACGTCGGCGAGAGCGAGAAGGCCGTCCGCGAGGTGTTCGACCGCGCGCGCCAGTCCGCGCCGAGCATCGTCTTCTTCGACGAGATAGACGCCGTGACCGCGCGACGGGGCGAGGGCCACGAGGTGACCGAACGCGTCGTCTCGCAACTCTTGACGGAACTCGACGGCCTCGCGGAGAACCCGAACGTCGTCGTCCTCGCGGCGACGAACCGCATGGAAGCTATCGACCCCGCGATCCTTCGCCCCGGTCGGATCGACACGCACGTCGAGATACCGGAACCGGACACCGAGGCCCGCCGGAAGATCCTGGCGGTTCACACGCGCGGCAAACCCCTGGGCGACGACGTGGACTTAGACGCGCTGGCGGACGAACTGGCGGGCTACACCGGTGCGGACATCGAAGCCGTCGCGCGTGACGCCTCGATGCGGGCCATCCGCGAACTCGCGGACGATCTCGGCCCCGAAGCGGCAAACGAGCGCGCCGAGGAGGTCGTCATCACGGCCGAGCACTTCGACGAGGCGCGCGAGACGGTCGAACCGAGTACAGGCGTACAGTAGCACGTTCCGGGGCCGGTCTCGGATGGGTTCAGACTACGGGACCGCGGCGACGCGGTCACGGCCAGTAGATGTCCGTCGCGCGGTGTCGCTCGTTGTACGCCTCCACGCCCTCTCCGAGGAGGCCGGTCAGCGAGAAATCGTCGTACAGCGTCGAGTGCGTATAGTCGACGAACGTCGCTGGGATCACCAGGTCCCCCGACTCCCTGACGACGCTCGCGACGCCGGTGTAGACGTGCTTGTGGCGGTCGTCGACGACTTTCAGGCCGACGACGGGGCGGCGCTGACGCCGTGCGGGGACGGCGTGGAGCGCTTCGAGCGACCGGTTGACGAACTCCCAGCAGAACATCCCCGTGCCGTCGTCCGCCCGGATCGCATCGAAATCGGCCTCGGTCCGGAAATGTTGCCTGAGGTCTACGGTCCCGAAGAGGACGTTGTCTTCGACCGACCCGGCGAGATATCTCGGAACGTCGTACGAGGAGTACTCGCGGAACCCGTCGACGAGACCGTCGAGAACGGCTCGCGGGCGAGACGGGTCGGCGTCCGCGAACGATTCGACCGTTTCGGGGTCGGCGCCCGCGTAGTACGGGCCGCGAAGTGCGCCCGTCGTGACCGCGCGGGACTCGGCGTCGTCGACCCGCTCGAAAAAGGGCTCACGCGTCGAGAACACGTACTCGTACTCCCCACGTCGGAGAGCGGAGAGGTCCCGAACCAGTTCCTCGACGGGTCCGCCCCCAAAGCCCAGTCGCTCGTCCACTGCGGCCCCCTCGTCGGGGTCGCCCGGAAGCGACACCGTCGCGACTGCCTTGTCGTCGGCGTCGACGACGGCGAGCGCGTCCCCTCTAACCGCGGCCCGTTGGCCGTCCGGAAGCGGGGATTCGGCCAGCGAGGGGTCGAGTCGCTCGTCGGCGACGGCGGACAGGTTCTGGGTCGTGAGGTTTTCGCCGACGACCACGCCGTACCCGATCAGCACGTTGTCTACGGCTTTGCCCGCGCCGAGGGCCGCCGCGCCGCCGGCGAGTCCGAGGGCTCGCCTTCGGGTGACTTCGACGTCCCCGGCGCTGGCGCGGACCGACCCGTCGTCGTCCGCCGCCGGGTCTGTCGCCACATCCTCTACCGGGTCTGTCACCGCGTCAGCCGCCCCGTTCTCAGTCGCCGGGTCAGCCGCCCCGTTCTCTCTCGGCGGCGGCGTCTCCTCCCCCGTCACGCCGATCCGCTCTCCTCGCCGAACTCTTCGATGCTACCGGCGAGGGGCGTCTCGTCGTCCGTGTAGGCGATGACGCTCTCGCCGGCGGTCACCTTCTTGCCGCTCTCCACGGTGAGGTCGGCGCGATCGATGTCGGGCGGCAACAGTACGTCAGCGCGACTGCCGAAGGCGATGTGTCCGATTCGGTCGCCGCGGGTCAGTTCGTCGCCGGCCTCCACGTAGGGGTGGATACGGCGGGCGAACGCCCCCGCGATGAGCGTCACCTCCGCGTCCTCGAAGCGGATGTGGACCTTCTCGTTCCGGTCCGACTCCTTGGAGAACGCGGGGCGGTGCGCGCCGGGACTGTGTTCGACGCCGGTGACCGTCCCCCTGACCGGCGAGCGGTTGACGTGGACGTCCCAGACGTTCATGAACACGCCGACTCTGATGCGCTCGCCCTCCTCGCGGATCACCGAGACTTTCCCGTCTGCCGGCGAGACGACGCCGGCCGGCGGCGGCGTCCGCTCCGGGTCGCGGAAGAAGGCGACGACGCCGACGGCCAGAGCGACCAGGGCGGCGCTCAGGCCAAAACTAAAGATGAGTGCCGGTAAAGCGGCGAGCGCCGGGGGTATCGCGTAGCGCCACCCGCCCGGAGCGAGGTTCATACGAAAAGAGGCGGTGCGAAAGAGTATGTGCGTTACGGACGGCCCGAGTCGTCGCCGGACCGCCCCGACTGTCCGCCCCGCGTCTGGTTCGACTGCTGTCGGTGGGCGGGTCTCTGTCGGGTACTCCGCTGGTTGGCCTGACGGCCCGCCGCTCGGTTTCCGCCGTCGGCGTCCTTGTTGTGGTTTCCGGCGGCCGGACCCTGTTGGGGTTGCTGCGGGTTGTGCGGGGGCGTCTGCCGCCCCGCTGCCGGTCCGGGCGTCTCCGCTCGCCTGTACGCGATGTAGCCGCCGAGCGCGCCGAAGGCGAGCGGATAGACGAGTCCGGCGAATATCACCGCGGACTGGAGGTCCACACTGTACGCCACTTCGAGGGTCTGTTCCACCTCGCCGCCGTACTCCTCTTTGGTCTGGGTGTTCAGGTCGTTGTAGGCGAAGACGAGTGTTCCGAGGGTCGCCGTAACGAGGTAGCCGGCCGTGACGGTCGCGCCGGCTTTCGCCGCCTCGGTCTCGTCGCGTACGGCTACCGACGACGCCACCCAGTAGCCGGCCGCCGCGAGCAGCACCGGCGGGAGAACCATCATGTACGTCTCGACGTCGACGCCGAGCAGCAGGTCGAACTCCATCGTGTTGCTATCGCCGTCCTGTGAAATCGTGTACGCTAACGTCCCGTCGTGCTCGACGTTGTGCATCTCGTAGTACAGCCAGCTAACTGCGTCGGCGACTTCGGGCGGGTCGACCTCCCCTTCCGAGAACACCACATCGGCCTTCTCGCCGTTGAAATCGTACGTCATGACGCCGTCGTCCGGCGTCTTGCCCTCGATATCACCGGACTTGATCAGATACGTCAGTGCGTATCCGACGAGAAACGCACCGACGCCTGCCAACGCGCCTCGCTGTATCGGCAGCGCCCCCAGAACGCCGCTGTCTTCCGAACCCGCTCGTGACATATGATACACGTGTCGAATAACCTGTAAATAAGCGTTGGGATCGCCCGTTTCCCCGAGACCTCGCACCGCTAGGGGCGATCCGTGTCGGCTCTCGCTCAGTCCCAGAACGACTGCGTCCGGGCGTACTGTCGCTCTTGAGAGAGGATGTCTCGGTAGAACGCGTCCTCGTCGTCGCGGAGTTTGTTGATGATCCGGGCGGCGTTGTGGGGGCCGACTCCCCGCGCCGCAAGCGCGACCACGGCTCGCTTCCCGTGGGCCTGGACGAGACTCCCGGCGCGGTAGGCGCGCTCGGTCTGTTTCTCCTGTTCCTCGTCTTTCTCCGGGGTGCGAATCGCTTTCACAACCTCGTCCGCCCAGGGGTTCAGCGCGGCGATGCGGGTCGACCCGCACTCGGGACACTTCGGCTGGTCGCGGACCCGGCGAACCGGCTTCCGTCGCTCCCAGTCCTGACAGTGCAGGCAAAACAGGATTACGCGGTCGTCCTGAATGCGCTCACGGACGGTGTCGATGACGCTCGCGTCCGCGTTTTCCGGAGAGAGAAGCTCTCGGCCGCTGGATCGGCCGCCGGTTCCGACGGCGGTTCGGCCGCCGACCGAGACGACATCCACGTCGCCGGTCCGGACCGATTCGAGCACCTCGCCGGCACCGTCGACATCTAGTTCCTCGTGGAACACCTCGCGGACCGCCTCGTCGTAGACGGGCGTGTCTTCGAGTGCGGCGATCAGGCGGTTGCCGGAGATCCCGCCCGAGCCCTGCCAGCGCTTCAGCGTACCGAACTTCGCGGCCACCTGCGACAGCTTGAACTTCAGCGCGTCCGAGCGTTTGAGGCTCAACTCGATGATCGTGGCCACGTGGTCCGGCTCCGTCTCCTCTATCACCTCGACGATGTCCGGTCCCGTCACGCCGCCCGGAACGTCGAGTTCGATGCGATACGGGTCGACTTCGAGGCCGACAGACGACCCCGTCCGCTGGCCGACGAGCGACGAGAGTACGCGACCGAGCGTCTCGTTGACCTTGTGTCCGAACGCGGCGTTGACGACGACGGTTCGGCCCTGGTGTTCGACGACGATGCGGTCGTCGGTCGGCATCGGCGCGTCCGCCTCGACGTGCGTTTCGATCCGTTCGAGCGCGCTCGCCGCGGTTCGCTCGTCCGTCGGATACCGGCTCGCGAACTCGCGAGCCACGCCGTCGGCGTCAGCTCCCGCCCGGAACTGTGGTTCCGCCACGGCGCGCATCTCGCCGACTTCGCTCGCCACGCCGCGCGGAACGGGTATCTCCTGGCCGACCCACGACGGCACCTCGCCGGCGGGGTCCTCGATGGGGCTGACGGTCACCTCGCTCTCCTCGTCGTCTATCTCGGTGATCCGCCACATCTCGCCGCGCTGGATGAACACCTCGCCCGGTTCGGCGAAGTTGACGACGAACCGCTCGTCGAGCGTGCCGATCTGGCGGCCGCTGGCCACGTCTTCGACGGTGTAGGTTTCCTCGTCCGGGATCATCGAGAGGTTGGCGTACACGTACTGCCAGGTGCT
The DNA here is from genome assembly GCF_004762015.1 of Halostella pelagica. Lineage (NCBI taxonomy): Archaea > Methanobacteriati > Methanobacteriota > Halobacteria > Halobacteriales > Natronoarchaeaceae > Halostella > Halostella pelagica. The sequence goes on along the minus strand of NZ_SJES01000003.1, from coordinate 377,644 downwards.
TCCTGAGGACTCGACCCGGTCCGACTCCTCGTCGACCCAGACGATGCGGTTGCCCTTCAACTCGCGAAGCACCGCCTTGAACTCCGACTCCGTGAGGTCGCGGAACGGGTAGGCGCTCGTCACCGTCTCGTAAGCCTCCATCGCGCTCACGCCGTCCTCGCTGGCCATCACCATTCCCGGTATCTGGTTCGCGACGGTGTCTAAACTGCCGTCGTGGATGGCCGTCGCCTCGACCTCTCCCGCTTTCGCTCGACGGGCGATGGCCATCGCCTCGACGGTGTCGTCCGGATGCGTCGTGACGATGGTGCCCTCGGATAGCTGGTCCATCCGGTGGCCGGCCCGGCCGACGCGCTGTAGCAGGCGCGTGACCTGTCGGGGGCTGCCGTACTGTACCACGTGGTCGATGTGACCCACGTCGATGCCTAGCTCCATCGACGAGGTACAGAGGAGGGCGTCGAGCCGACCGTCCTTGAACCGGTCTTCCACGTCGATGCGGGCGTCTTTCGACAGCGACCCGTGATGGACGCCGATAGGCAGATCGAGTTCCTTGAACCGCGATCCGAGCGCCTCCGCCGTCTGGCGCGTGTTGACGAAGATAAGCGTCGACTCCTTCTCCGCGACGATGTCGCGGATCGCCCGGACGTGACTCGCTATCTCCTCGTCGGTCAGTAGCTCCCCGGCGAGGGCCTCGTCTTCCTCCGTGACTGTCGGTTCTCGGACCGTGACGCTGACCTTGCTGCCGACGTCGACCGTCCGGATCGCACAGCCGCGACCGCCGGTGAGAAAGCGGCCTACTTCGGCCGGGTCGCCGACCGTCGCGGAGAGGCCGATCCGCTGGAACGGACCGGCCAGATTGCGGAGGCGTTCCATCCCGATGGTCAACTGCGCTCCCCGTTTCGACGCGGCGAGTTCGTGGACCTCGTCGATCACGACGTGTTCGACGTCAGCTAGCGCTTTCCGTAGCTTCGACCCGGTGAACATCGCCTGCAGCGTCTCCGGCGTCGTCACGAGTACGTCCGGCGGGTCGTCCGCTTGCTTTCCCCGCTGGTAGTCCGACGTGTCGCCGTGCCTGACGTCGATCTCGATGCCTAACTCCTCGCCCCACCAGTCCAGGCGTTCGCGCATGTCCCGGTTCAGCGCCCGCAGTGGCGTCACGTACAGCGCGGAGATGCCGAACCGCGGGTCAGCCCGCGAGATCGCGTCGAACACCGGAAGCATGGCCGTCTCGGTCTTGCCAGTGCCGGTGGGCGCGACGACCAGCGTGTCGTTGCCCGCTGCCAGCGGCGGGATCGCACGCTTCTGGGGTTCCGTCGGCGTGTGAAATCCTCGTTCTGAAAGGGCGGCCCGAACCTCGTCGCTAAGGCGGGTGAAAGCCGCAGAATCGGGCGCGGCCCGACTATCGCTCATCTATCCGAGCTAGCGGTTCGACCGGATTAAGGGCATCGTCCGCTGGAGACAGCCGCCGCTTCTCACTTTCTGACGCGAATAAGAAAGGTAGTGTGCCCGTCGCGTTTCCCGCGGTCACTCCGCTTCGGCCATTCTGCCGACTTCCAGTTCCTCCTGCTCGTCCAGATACTGCTCTTCCCACTCGCGGCGGGCCTCTATCTCCCGTTCGCCTCGCTGCGTCAGCGCGTAGTAGTTCGTTCGCCGGTCGAGTTCGCCCTTGTCAACGAGGCCCTTATCCACCAGCGTGTCCAGATTCGGGTACAGTCGCCCGTGATGAATTTCGGTCTCGTAATAGGCTTCTAATTCGTCTTTGATTGCCAATCCGTGTGGGTCGTCTTCCCCAGCGATCACGTACAGCAGATCTCGCTGGAATCCGGTAAGATCGTACATTGTATTCCCCTTCTGCCCCCCCTACGAAGGCATATGTCTCTACAATGGTAATGGGGGTAAAGGCTTCACCAAAATGATTTGGTGGAGCGTCAGACATTGATCTGAGGTCTGGTATTCGCAGTATGTAGCGGGGTTCGGCGTCCTTTCAGAAGGTCAGACGCGTGAGAGACGGCAGTAGTAAGACGACAGCCCACCGCTCACACGGTTCGGTACGCTCCGAGGCGCGTCCCGTCGAGGAGATACGCCTGCCCGTCTGCGAGGCCGGCCGGCAGAAACGGGGAGAGGAACTGCTGGCCGGACACGTTCACCCAAGTCCCTCCAGAGAGCCCGTTAAACGCGGGAAAAACGACCAGTTCGGGGTCGTTCCAGTCGAGGTTCGAGCGACTGTCGGCGAACGCCTCCCGCTTTAGCGGCCCGCGGAGCCAGACCTGCTCGACCCGGGTCCCGCCGACCTCGTCTTCGAGGCGAACGCACAGGTGTTCGTGCCCGACGCAGACGACGTCCGCCGAGAGCACGTCCGCCGACGGCCAGGTGTGTCCGTGGGCGAACCCCACGCGTCCGAGGCGAACGCCGTGACCGGGCGTCACGGACACGTCGCGGACCCACGACTCCACGTCGCCGTCGTGGTTCCCCTTGACGAGCGTCACGGGCAGGTCACCGGGGAGCGACTCGATCAACACCTCCACTTCGCCGCGCTCGGCCCCGCCCGGGTCTCCGATGGAGTGCATCAGGTCGCCGAGAAAGACGATCCTGTCGGGATCCGTCTCGACTACCAGCGACCGCAGTCGGTCCCGGCGCTCCTCGGCGCGGCTATCCACGTCGACGCCTTTCTCGTACCGGAGACCGTCCTCGATACCGGCGTGGTAGTCGGCGACCACCAGCGCGCGCTCGTCGCCGAGGTCCGCGACGGCGGCGGGCGCGTCCGGAACCGGTTCGACCAGCGCCATCAGATGGGCTTGAGCGTGTCGTCGCCGGACTCGTAACACTGCCCGCCCATGAGCGCGTCCTCGATGGCGTCCTCCACGTCGGCAGGGTCGGCCCCCGTCCCGTCGACGACGCCCGCGACGATCTCTTCCCGCGGCGCGCCGTCGCCCTCGTCGAGTTGCTCCATCACGTCCATGACGGTCTCGCCGAGTTCAGCGTCTTCGTCAACGTCGACTTCGCCGCCGGAGTCGGCCGCTTCATCTTCGCCTTCGGTCGCTTCGTCATCGACTTCGGCCGCTTCGCCGCCACCGGCCTCAGCCGCGGCCTCCGCGAGATCGTCGTCAGGGAGTTCGTCGCTGGTCCCCTCCAGCGCGTCGGCCTGCTCGCCTGGCTCACTATCTCGTGGCTCCTCGGCGTCTCCGTTCGTCTCGTCCGCGGCGGGTTGTGCCTCGCTTCCCACGTCGATGTCGGCCTCGCCCGGTTCCCCTACTTCGGTTCCAGTCGAGAAGTCGGTCCCGTACTCCTCCTCGATCTGTTCGCGTTCCTCCTCGTCGAACTCGTACATCTCGTCGCCGGCACCGCCGGTTCCGCGCTCTTCGACCTCGTCGGCTTCGGGTTCGAACTCCTCGTCGGTGACGGTCTCCTGTCCGGGTTCGACGTCATCGGTGTCGTCCCAGTCTCCCAGCGCCTCGCTGGCGTCCTCGGAGTCCTCGACCGTCGTCTCGGCGTCGCGGGCGGTCTCCGCGTCGGCGACCGTCCCGCCGTCGACGCCGGATTCCGCGGCGGCCGGTTCCTCCTCATCAGTCGACCCCGCCGGTTCCTCCTCGTCAGTCGGCTCCGCCAGTTCTTCCTCACCGGCGGATTCCGCTGACTCTCCCTCACTAGCCGGTTCGGCGGGCGCTTCGTCTGTCGGCTCTCCGCTCTCGGCAGCCGTTTCGGCCGGCTCAACCGCTTCGTCATCGACCTGCGAGACGGTGAACTCGACCGTAGCCTCGTCGCCGCCCTCGCCCGGCGCGAGCGAGAGCGGTCCGACCTCGTCGGCGTCTATCTCGCCCGCAACGACGCGCGTCGCGTCGACGGCGACGTCCCATAGCTCGCCGAGGTACTCGCGGGTGGTTCCGTAGTGGTCGAGCGCGATGGGGATGCCCTGGGCCAGCGCGGGGTCGACGCCGCGGGCAAGCAGGGCGTCCTCCAGGTCGTCGCCCGTCTCGTCGAGGTCCAGCGCGTCCGCGAACGTCCCCAGGCGTTCGAGCGTCCGCTCGGCGGTGGCGACCGCCCAGCGGTCCCGCGTCTCGTCGTCGACGCGGTTGATGCTCTCCGGCCGGATCGAGGTGAACACTCTGTCCGAATCGTCCGGCTGGAACGCGTTCGCCTTACCTGTCACCGCGACAAAGGCAGGGGGGTCCATCCGCTCTAACGCGGCCATCTCGTCGGGCTGGTACTGCCCGGCGTACACGACGAACGCGCCCGTCGGGTCGACGACTCGGGCGCGGAGCACGTCCTCGTTGACCTGCTCTATCTCAGTCAGGACGCCCACCGCGAACAGGCGGTTGACGCGAGCGCCCGTCGGGGTCACCACGTAGTTCGGGGCTCGCTCCTCGTCGCTCTCGGAGAACTCCAGGTCGGCGTCGTCGTACTCCGCGGCGAACAGGCGGTACGCGACCTCGCGCGTGCCCGGCCCGCCGTCGTCGGATTCGCTCATGCGACCACCTCCGGAGTGACACTCCCGCGTAATCGCATTCGCTCACGACGTTCGCTCATGCGACCACCTCCCTGATCAGTTCAGCGGCGCGGTCCGCTGGCTCGTCCGCGCTCTGCTCGAACTCGGAGGCGTCGAGGTTCGCGCCGTACTCGTCGACCGAGAGGTGTCCGCGGACGCGGTACTCACGGCCCACGACGTTCTCGCGGATGGTGTCCGCGACGACCTCCTGGTCCATCGCCTCGCGGGCCTGCTCGCGGGCGTCCTCGATGTCCCCGCCGTACACCGTCTCAGTGAGTTCCTCGTCGAGTACGGCTGTGACGGACCCCGTCCCGTCGTCGAGGATGGCCTTCACTCGCAGGTCGTCCTCGCCGTCGACGTCGCCGTGGGTGCGACACTGGCCCTTCTGGATGACGCGGCCGCACTCCGGACAGCGCTGGATAAGGCCCGACCCGTCGCGAACGGCGATGACGTTCCCGACGAGTTCGACGTCGTACACGCCGCCGCTCTCTATCGCGTCGCCGACGTCCATCCGCGGCGCAGCGGCGCTGACGTCCACGTCCCGGGCGAGTGCTTCGACCGTCGAGAACTCCGAGACGTTGACCGAGGGCACGCCGCGGTACTCCCGGACGTACGCGTTCTCGACCCGGAGATCCGCGCCCTCCTCGACCTCGGGATGGGGGTCCCAGTCAGTGAAAGGAAGACGCGCTGTCTCGTCGCCGAGCACGCCCGACAGGATATCCGTCTCGCCGTCGCGGCCGTCGATAGTCCGGGACTCGACCTCGACCACTCTGGCCTCGACGTTGACGCCGCGGTCGCCGACCAGCACGTCGATCAGGTCGGCGTCGCCACCGACCTCGTAGGCCACGTCGAGGGTCTCGTCGGCGTGCGCGACGGTGGTGCTTTCGTTGATGTTCAGTTCCGGTTCGCCCTCCCACTCGCGGACGCCGGCGTTGCCGAGCGTGACGGTGTCGCCGGGCGAGAAGTCGACCTCGGCCCAGGCGGTGTAGTCGATGACGCCCGTCTGGTCCGCGATGCGGCCCTCGTAGATGACGTTCTCCTCGCCCTGGTACCGGATCGAGCGCTTGCCCCGGGTGAGGACGGTGCCCGTCACCGTGACGTTGCCGTCGTCGGTTTCGATGTCGGCGACGCTGACCTCGCTCGGGCCGTCGCTGCCGCCGCCACCGTCGCCGTACTTCCGGCGGAGGCTCTGTTTCGCCTCGTCCATCGGAACGCTGTACGACACCAGGTTCTCCAGGTCCGCTTTGACCTCCTCTTTGTCGACACCGAGGTTGGAGGCGAGTTCCTCGGCATGATCGTCTAAGCTCATCACCGGCTATTCGACCGGACGGGGTAAAAATGGTTCGCGCGAAACGGCGGCGAAGCACTGTGGGAACGGGGACAGGGACCGAAAGCGGCTTTCTGTACGCGGATGAACTACCGCTCATGCACGTCGTCGTCAACGCCGCGATGAGCGCCGATGGGAAACTCTCTCACCGCGGACGCGAGCAGGTCGCCATCAGCGGACCGGACGACTTCGACCGCGTCGACCGCCTCCGCGCCGAGAGCGACGCCGTTCTCGTCGGCGTCGGCACCGTTCTCGCGGACGATCCGCACCTGGCGCTCGACGACGCGGACCGGGTCGACGAGCGCGTCGCTCGGGGAAACTCCGAGCATCCTTCGCGCGTGGTCGCCGACTCGCGGGCGCGGACGCCGACCGACGCCCGAATCCTCGACGACGCGGCGACGACCTACGTCCTCGTGAGCGACGCGGCCCCCGAGAACCGGGTCGACGCCCTCCGCGACGCCGGCGCCGAGATACTCGCGGCGGGCGACGAGCGAGTCGACCTCGCGGCCGCGTTCGAGGCGCTCGCGGACCGCGGCGTCGACCGGATCATGGTCGAGGGGGGCGGTGAGGTCATCTTCTCGCTGTTCGACGCCGGTCTCGTCGACGAACTGACGGTGTTCGTCGGGCCGAAGATCATCGGCGGCCGCGACGCACCGACGCTCGCGGACGGCGACGGGTTCGTCGACGACTTTCCGGCGCTGTCGCTAGCGGATGTCGAACGGTTGGACGGCGGCGTCCTCCTACGGTGGGTGCCGGCGGAGCAGCCGTCCACTTGATGCAGTCGAAAGCGGTCGTCAGAACCCGTTTAGTGGTCGTGACCGGTCAGTTCTTCGAACGTCGCGCCGAAGCGCTCCTCGAACAGTTCCATCGTCTCCGATTCGACGTCCTGGATCTCCTGGCTCGGTTCGCCCTGACTGTGGTGGATAGCCCCGTGGATCCGCTGTGCGCACCCGAACATGGCGATATCGCTGACGACTGTCGCGGCGTCTTCCTCGCCCTCCGAGAGCATCTCGATGAGGTTCTCGGGGAGCGTGATCTCGTCGGTGCCGTCGTCCGAAGACTCTACCGTGATCGTAATAGTGTCCGTCATGGCCTGACGTTCGGGTGACCGACTAATCCGTCTTTGGATCAGTCGTCCGCCTCAAGATGAAGCCGAGACTGCGGCCTCGGCACGGAGCCTCAACCGTTCAGTCGTCCGCTTCGACCGCTCCGTCCGCGCTCGCGCCCGTTTCGGCCTGGGTGAGCGTTTCCAGGTAGTCGTCGGCGTCGAGCGCCGCCTTACAGCCCATTCCGGCGGCGGTGACGGCCTGCTGGTAGTGATAGTCGACCACGTCGCCCGCGCCGAAGATACCGGGGACGCCCGTCTTCGTCTGGCCGCCGCCCTTGCCGCCCTCGGTCTGGAGGTAGCCGGCGTCGTCCATCTCGACGGCCGTGTCCTCCAGATAGGCCGTGTTGGGCGTGTGGCCGATGGCGAGAAACACCGCCCCGACATCCATCTCGAACTCCTCGGCGTCGGGATCGTCGAGTTTCTCCGTGGGGTGACCCTCGGGGTGTTTGACAAGGCTCGCGTGGTCGACGCCCTCCTCAGCCGAGCCGTGGATCTCCGTCAGTTCGGTGTTTTTCAGGATCTCTATCTCGCCCTCGTCGACTTTCTCCTGTACGCGGTCGACCCAGTAGTCCTCCGCGCGGAACTCCTCGCGGCGGTGTGCGATGTACACTTTCGAGGCGAACTTCGTGAGGAAGTCGGCCTCCTCCATCGCGGCGTCGCCGCCGCCGATGACTAGCATCTCCTCGTCGCGGAAGAACGCGCCGTCACACGTGGCGCAGGTCGAAACGCCGTAGCCCATCAGTTCGTCCTCGCCGGGAACGCCGAGCGTGCGGGCGCTCGCGCCGCTTGCGGCGATGAACGCGTCCGCCGTGTACACGTCGCCGTTCGTCATCTCGACGCGGTACGGTCGAGAGGAGTCGTCGACCTCGGCGATGACGCCGTTTATCGTGTCGGCCCCGAACTTCTCGGCCTGCTCTTTCATGTTGTTGATGAGGTCCGGGCCGCTGATCCCCTCCGGGAAGCCGGGGTAGTTCTCGACGTCGGTCGTCAGCGTTAGCTGTCCGCCCGGTTCGTCGCCCTCGATGACGAGCGGGTCGTTGTTCGAGCGCGCCGCGTAGATGGCCGCCGTCAGTCCCGCGATGCCGGTCCCGGCGATGACCAGTTTCCGGTGTTCCTCCGGTCCGTCCGTGTCGTCACCGTCCGATGCGATCCCGAGCTTCTCGTCTAGTTCGCCCGTCTCGTCGAGGGCGCTGGTGTCGTCCCACCCGCCGATCAGTTCGTCGTCGATGAACACCTCGGGTGCGGTTTGGCGTCCGTCAGCGCGTTCGACCATCTCGTCGAACATCTCTTCGTCGCCCGTCACGTTGTACTCCTCGTACTCGACTCCTTTCTCGTCGAAGAGGTCTTTCGCTTTCTCGCAGTAAGAGCAGTTCTCCTTGGTGTATATCTCCACGTGGGGCCGGTCACTCATGCGAAATACTTGGCCTCCGTGGCGTATTTAGCTTGTGTTGTCATCACGCGTTTCCGCCACCTCGGCGGCGCGAGACGCCTCACAGGGACGCTGAACGGAGGGTCGAAGCGCTTACGCTCCCCGAACCTCTCGCACCTACTATGGCGGCGGACTTAGCGGAGAAGACGAACCGGTATCACGACCTGCTGGCGGAAGCTCTCGGGGAGGCAGAGATCGCTCCGCCGGACGGCACGGCGATGAGCGAGGCGGCCGCCGAGTGCCTGGAGATGGCCGAGTCGTATCTCGACGACGGCAGACACTTCCGCGACGACGGCGACCGGGTCAACGCGCTTGCCGCGTTCTCGTACGGGCACGCCTGGCTCGATGCCGGTGCGCGTATCGGCCTCTTCGACGTGCCGACGGAGGGCCACCTGTTCACCGTCTGAACGTCTCTGTTCGCGTTCCGACGGGGCGCGGGTCGAAGTTGGATGGGAACTGGCCGTCGGCAACATCATCTGGAAAATACCGGTATACGGCTGCCACTGGTTGGTAGTAACGCATCGGAGGGGATTCCGACGCAGATCACAATGTGACAGAGAACTGACGAGGACCATACGCCTCGAACGAAATCGTCGCAAACGTCAAAGGCTCGCTCGACGACCTCGGCAGTAGTCGCCGGAGTTTTCTGGCCGGGACCGGCGCGCTGCTCGGTGCGAGTGCGTTCTCCGGAACTGCGCTCGCCGGATGCGACGACGTCGGTGAACACGGCAACGGAAACGGCGACGGCGGAATGGACGAAGTTACTGATGTCGACGTCCTCAATTACGCGCTCACGCTGGAGCATCTGGAGGACGTGTTCTACGACGAAGGGGTCTCATCGTTCGATGAAGAGACCGTGATACAGTCCGACGCCGCACAGCGGTTCGGCGATTTCGTCAGTAACGGCATCTACGACAACATCGCCCGCATCGGGAGGCACGAGGCAACGCACACGGAAGCGCTGACCGCCACCATCGAAGACCTCGGCGGCGAACCGGTGCCGGAATGTACGTACGAGTTCGGATACAGTACCTTCAACGAGTTCATAGCGATCGCTCGGACGCTGGAGAACACGGGAGTCGCGGCGTACAACGGTGCGATCGCGTTGATAGACGACCCGGATCTGGTGACTACCGGAGCGACCATCGCGACGGTCGAAGCGCGTCACGCATCATATCTGAACCTCCTGAACGAGGCAATACCGTTCCCCGAGGCGTTCGACGACGCGAAGCCGATGCAGGAGATACTCGATGCGGCGGGCGGGTTCATCGTCGAGTGTCCCGACGGGATGGGGATGGCCGACGGCGGGAACGGACGCGGCGGTACTGATAACGGCGGCGATGGCAGCGGTTACGGTAGATACAGATAAAACAGCTGACACTGGCGGAACCAAGCCCCTCTGAATTCTGGTCTGTAGCGGATTCGGCCGGGTTCCGTATATATTTAGCCGCTGATCGATCCTGTCGGCGGGATTTACAAGGGCGGGAACACTCTATCTCTCCAATGGAGGCCGTTCTGTGGTACGTGTTCACCGGCACCCGCGGGGGCGAGAACCGCGCCCGCATCCTGCGTGCCGTGGACGAGCGACCACGGAACGCAAACCAACTGGCGGACGATCTGGGTCTCGACTACAAGACGATTCGACACCACCTTGACGTTCTGGGCGACAACGACATCGTCGAGAACAGCGGGGACGACTACGGTGCGATATACCTGCCGACCGACCAGGTACGGCATCACTGGGACACTGTCGAAACGATACTGGAGAAGGTAGAGTGACTATGGGCGAATTTGGGAAAGAGTATAACCGACATCGACTGAAAGGTGGGGATAGATGACATTCTGGTACGACGTAGCTCGCATCTCGATCGTGATTAACCTCGGTCTCTTGCTGGGGTTGGGCTACGTCTGGGGCCGGAATTACTGGCGCTTCCGGTCGAAGCACACGCTCGGTCTGTTGCTGTTTAGCGCTATGCTGTTCGTCGAGAACGGCGTCGCTCTCTACCTCTACATGCTCGATCCGGTGTTGAGCGTCTGGGTTTCGGGGATACCCGACATCGCCCAGCGAGCGATGACCCTGCTCCGCGTCTTCGAGGTGGCGGCCCTCGCGTTCCTCTTCTGGGTGACCTGGGACTAATACTGTCGGCTGTACTCCCTTGCAGAATATCGGACCCCCCGGAGGCCCGAGTATCGTTCCGAAGGTACAGCCGACAGTATAAACGACCGACGAGTTCGTCCCCACCGCTTCCGAACCAGTCTCGAACCGTTCCCGAACCGTTCAGCGTCTCTATTTTCACATCGCCGAAACGGTAGGTCGATCCGCTCCGCGCCCGTGGCCGAAATCACCGAATAGCACGGACTTCGGGCCCGATACCGAACAGAACAGGAACGAAATTGGGTCCGAGTTCGGGAAATCCTCTTTTAAGTGGTCGAATTCCTCTGTTTCATGCGACAACGCATACTCGCAGTGTTGCTCGCGGCGTTCATGGTGACCAGCGGCGGACTGGTCGGTGTGGCCGGCGCGACCCAGACAGGTAGTACGAACGCGGCGTCTCAGCAGGCGGACGAGACGGCGGTGAACTTCTCCGGAACGACCAGCGGCGGACAGACGGTCGTCGTCGACGAGGTAACGCTCGAAGAGGGTGGGTTCGTTACCATCCACGACAGTAGCCTCGGCGACGGTGCAGTACTCGGCAGCGTTCGCGGGAGTTCAGCGTATCTCGAAGCCGGGACGTATACGAACGTGACTGTTCACCTGGACGAACCACTCAGTGAGGACGACACGCTGTTCGCCATGGCGCACCGCGATACGGACGCCGACCGCGCCTACTCGTTCGTCTCCAGCAACGGCGAGACGGACGGCCCGTACACGAGTGACGGCGACATCGTGATGGATTCCGCCGAGGTGACTGTCTCGGCGTCCGTCTCGATGAGCGACCAGCCGACCGACGGCGACTCGGTCCTTGTCGACCGCGTCGAACTCTCCGAAGGCGGGTTCGTGACAATGCACGACAGCACGCTGCTCGACGGCGAGGTAACCGGCAGCGTCGTCGGTTCGTCGGAGTACCTCGAAGCGGGCGTTCACGAGAACGTCCGCGTCGAACTGGACGACAGCGTGACCGAGAACGACACGCTGATCCCGATGCCGCACCGCGACACGAACGACAACGAGGTGTACGACTTCGTGGAGGAGGACGGGGCCGCTGACGGTCCCTTCCGCACGGACGAGGGCGGCGCAGTGATAGATACGGCCGCCGTCACCGTCGGCACCGGCGCGTCGACGACCGTCGCAGATCAGAACTCCGGCGGCTACTCGGTGGTCGTCGAGGAAACCTACCTCCCCGAGGGTGGCTTCGTGACGATGCACGACAGTACGCTCGCGGACGGCGCGGTGTTCGAGAGCATCCGCGGGACCTCGGACTACCTCGAACCGGGCTACCACCGGAACGTCGTCGTCCACCTGGACGACGAACTGACCGCAGACGACTCGCTGTTCGGGATGGCCCATCAGGACACGAACGGTAACGAGGCGTACGACTTCCCCGGCTCCGAGGGAGCGGAGGACGGCCCGTACACGGTTGACGGCGACATCGCGATGGACGACGGCGAGGTCACCGTCTCCGGCGCGGTCGACATCAACGCGCAGTCAAGCGACGGTCGAACCGTGGTAATCGACTCCGTTGAACTCTCCGAGGGCGGATTCGTCACCGTCCACGACAGCACGCTACTGGATGGTGCCGTCTTCGACAGCGTTCTCGGCACGTCCGAGTACCTCGAAGCGGGTCACCACCACGACGTCGAGGTGACGCTCGATTCGCCGGTCAGCGAGACGCAGACGCTGTTCGGGATGGCGCATGAGGATACGAACGACAACGAGACCTACGACTTCGTCGACTCGGAAGGTGACGCGGACGGTCCGGTCACCGCGAACGGCGACATCGTCATGGAGAGCGCGCAGGTTTCCGTGCCAGCGAGCGTGAGTATCGCCGACCAGTCGAGCGAGGGTGAAACCGTCGTCGTCGAGGAAGTGACGCTCCGCGACGGCGGGTTCGTGACGATTCACGATGGGTCGCTGCTCGACGGAGCGGTCTTCGACAGCGTCCGCGGGTCCTCGGATTACCTGGAACCTGGCACGCACACGGATGTCGAGATAACCCTCGACACCGACTACATGGACGACGGCACGGTCATCGCCATGCCACACACTGACTCGAACAGCAACGAGGCCTACGACTTCGTCGAAACGGACGGTGCGGACGACGGCCCCTACGTCGCCGCGAGCGGCCCAGTGGTTCACGCCGCCGCTCTGACGGTCGACGGCGGCGATAGCATGGATGACGAAAACGGAAGCGACGCACAGACGACGGAAGAGACGATGAGTGACGGCGGCAACGACGAGATGAACGCCGGCGAAGACGGGACGGACGACGCTGAGAGCGACGGACAACCCGGATTCGGCGTTGGGCTCGCCGTTCTCGCCGTGCTGGGTTCCGTTCTTCTCCTTCGCCGTCGGATCTGACTGTCAGTTCGGCTTCTCGCCCCGATTTTCCCTGTTCGTGACTTTTCCCGGGGAGTTACTCGCAGCCGATTTCGGCTCCGCCCCACGTAGCTGTTTTCTCCCGACACTCCCTGAAACGGTCATGACTGATGCTCGATCAAAGACCGTCATATACATAAGCAGGGAGAAGCTTACTTATAAAGGTAGGGGGAAGGCTTATATATCTGCCGTTCGTCTTTCCCGATAGGAAGAACGATCCGGGTTTCTTGGTTCCTACCCCCGTGTTGTCGTTTCCACCCCCACAATCATGAGTGACTCTAACATCCGTACGACCACTGGCGAGACAGAGATCGAACAAGCGGACGAAAACGAGAACGCAGACGTATGCCCGGAGTGTTCTGGGTCGGTCAGACAGGACTCCGCGCAGGGCGAGTCCGTCTGCGAAGACTGCGGCCTCGTGGTCGAGGAAGATGAGATAGACCACGGTCCGGAGTGGCGTGCGTTCAACTCCAGCGACCGCGACGAGAAGTCCCGTGTCGGCGCGCCGACGACGAAGATGATGCACGACGAGGGGCTCTCGACCAACATCGGCTGGCAGAACAAGGACGCCTACGGCAACTCGCTCAGTTCGCGCCAGCGCAAGAAGATGCAGCGTCTGCGCACCTGGAACGAGCGGTTCCGAACCCGTGACTCCCAGGACCGGAATCTGAAGCAGGCGCTCGGGGAGATAGATCGGATGGCGTCGGCGCTCGGCCTCCCGAAGAGCGTCCGTGAGACCGCGAGCGTCATCTACCGACGCGCGCTCGAAGAGAATCTCCTACCGGGTCGCTCCATCGAAGGCGTGGCGACTGCGTCGCTGTACACTGCCGCTCGCCAAGCCGGAACGCCCCGGAGCCTCGACGAGATCGCCACCGTCTCTCGCGTGGAGAAGATGGAACTCACCCGGACGTACCGCTACGTGGTGCGCGAACTCGGCCTCGAAGTCCAGCCGGCGGACCCCGAGAAGTACGTCCCGCGGTTCGCCAGCGACCTCGACCTCTCGGAGGAAGTCGAGCGACAGGCGCGACGCCTGCTCGACGACGCCCGCAACAGCGGCATCCACAGCGGGAAGTCGCCCGTCGGTCTCGCAGCCGCCGCCGTCTACGCCGCGTCACTGCTGGTCAACGAGAAGGTCACTCAGTCGGCGGTCGGCGAGGTCGCAAACGTCAGCGAAGTCACCATCCGGAACCGCTACAAGGAACTGTTAGAGGCCGCCGGAACGTCGGCCGCGATGGCGTAACTGGACTGGAACCACGGCAACTCGCTTCGCTCGTCGTTTCGCCCGCCGAAGCAAGCAAGTACTCGGGTCAAGTGGTACCCAGTACGCGATGAAAGCGTGTCCTCCCGTCCCCCGCGTCGACGACGCTCCGACCGAACTGTTCGACGGCGGACATCTCTGGATACAGGAACGGATCGACGGGGGCCAGTTCCGGTTCCGGCTCTCCGAATCCGGCACCGTCGAGTTTGGCGACCGTACCGATGTTTTCGACCGGGACACGATCCCTGCACCCGACGAGCACACGGTCCGACACGTTCGCGAGCGCCTCGACCGAGCGGCTCTCCGGACCGCCGTCGACTCCGTCGAGGACGTGGTGTTTTTCGGCGTGTCGACGTACAAGCGCGCCGTCGACTACGACTGGAATCGGCTCCCCTCGTTCGTGGGTCACGATATCTGGTCGGGGACCGAGAAAGCGTTTCTCCCGCCCGACACGACCGAGAAGGTGTTCGATCGACTCGGGCTCACGCCGGTGAACGCGTTCTGGAAGGAGGTTCGAGCGGTCGATTTCGATCCTGAGACATACGCGATCCCCGATTCGCGTTGGTACGACGGGACTGCGGCCGGCGTCGTACTGCGTAACAAGACCGGTTTGCGTGCCCACAAACCCGCTCCGAACCTTGAACCGGCGGACGGGTCGCCATCGGTCGATTTCACTGCCGAGGAACTGGCCGGCGAGTGGGCGACCGACCGTCGCTTCCAGCGGATCGCGAACGGTCTCGAAGCCGATGGGAAGCCAGTCACCGTCGACTCGCTCTACGACCGGGTGCTGGAGGATATCGTCCGCGAAAAACACCGAGAACTCTCCTCCGGGACCTCCGACGACGAACTCCGGGCGTTCAGGTCGGGCGTCGCCGCGTTGACCCGGGAGTTCGTGACCGAGCGGCGCTAACACCCCGTTGCAGAGCGATAGCGGCCAAGCGACCGCCTCCCTTTGTCGGGAGTAAAGAGTCCATAACTAACACTATCTGGACTGATCGTCAGCTATGGTCAACGGATCGCTCAGCCGGACACGGACGGCCCTGCGGGAGAACGAAGCGGTACAGATCGCCGACGTGTACGATCAGCTCGAAACGATCCTCGAATCGATCGACCTCGAGGACGACCCGGAGCTAGGCGATCTGCTCATAGACGCGGTCGAGGCGACCGATCAGGCCTACACGCTCGCGTCGGCGGACGGGGAGCTTCAACTCTCGGCCGAGCGCGGCGGGAAGTGACTGTCAGTGTATCAGTCGGACCCGACAACTGCGGCGGCAGTCTCCCAGTAACTCGTGGGAGTGACGACCTCGACAGCTGACCGTTCGATGTGGTCGAGGACGTCGATAAACCCGTCTTGGGAGACCCAGCGATCGTCCGCGTTCCCGACCGTGTGCGCCGAGAGGACGGCGAGCCTATCGTACGTGGCCGCCAATTCGATCTGCCGTTTCGCGTTCTGTACGTCGTCGATGGCGACCCGGTCGATCGCGAGGGGATCCGTCGGCGGCGTGTCGTTCAATCCGTTAGTCGTCAGATAGTTCGTGTGATGGAACTCCTCGAGCAGTTCGAGCGTCTTCGGGCCGATCTTTCCGAACGGGGCGACGAAATGATCCGCGCCCGCCTCGTACCCGTGGCTAACGAGCCACCGTTTCGTGCGGATGATCTCCCGTCTCTGAGTCGCCTCCGAATACGCAGGCAACGGTTTGTCCAGTTGCGGGTGGGAAACGAGGTCCCAGCCGTCAGCGTGGTACGTTGCAAGCTGATCGGCGGATAGATGGCCGCCGTCGCCCACTAGATCGGGGATCACGGCGATCGCGCCGGTGAGTCCTCGCCGGTGCATCTCCTCGTACGCGCTCGCGACGCTTGCCCGGTTATCGTCGAAGATCAGCATCACGCGTCCGGTCCTCGCCGCGGGCTTGGTCTCGAACCTGTCGAGGAGAAGGGGCCGGTCCCGGGCGTCAACTTCGATCTGTATCCGAGAGACGTTCGTCGGGTCCGGCGACCCGACCTCGGTAGTCGGACCGACATCGATACCGAACCAGGCGTTCGACATCGAGTTAGCCGTATATCGGGTTGCGAGCAACTGGTTCCGTTCGTCCGGGGCGAACAACCGTATCCGGAGCGGTGCTGTCGGCCGACCGAGGAACTTCGCCCAGAAGGAGAGGCCAGACTCGGTAAAATCGAACGGAGTGTCGAACGTGTATTCGATCGCCCTGGCCGAGTCCGAACCGAGACGTTTCCCGGCCGAGTTCGAAGCGAGACGCATCGGCTCGGACCCCTCCCTCGGAGAGTCCCGTTCGGGTGACAGGCTCCCCGCGACTGGCTCCCACGACTCCGCCGAATTCAGTCCAGCGTGTAACGTACCGCGTCGAGCAGCGATAGAACGGCTAGAGGAGCGCACGCGGAGCGAGTCGGGAGGAACCGCTGGCGGGTCAGCGTCCTGCGGACCGGACTCGCCCGCGGAGCGAAGCCGTTTGAACCCCTCACGCGCGAGCAACGTCCCGCACACTGTCGTCCCGAGCGTCCCGAGAAACGCTCGCCGAGAGCGTTCAGTCATTATCGGTCTCTACCGTCGGCGATTCGGTTTTCTGTACGGCGCTGGGGTCTCCGCTGACCCCCGTTTCGCGATGGCGGGTTTGCGACCACGCTCTGTCTGACCGTCTCACGATATCGAACAGCGACTTGAGCGTTACAGCGTCGATGAAGTGTTTGTACACGACTACGACGACCGGCGCGTACAGGCTCAACCAGAGATCGTTTTCGTCTAACGCGAGCGCGAAGAGGCTCGCGATCAACTGGAGGAGCGTAAACGTCACCAGTATCGCGACGACGTACGCTATGTTCCCCGCCGCGAGTCGGCTGCCGATGGTCCAGAGGATGACGACCGTCGCAAACGGCATCGCGACGAGCGAAACGATCTGATAGGGAAACAGCAGGCCGGTGAAATTGTTCACCTCCCTACTGCGAAGCAGATCGTTGTGCTTAACCAGCGTCTCGATATTTCCCCGGCTCCACCGGAGCCGTTGACTGTAGAGGCCGGTCCACGTTCTGGGCGCTTCGGTGAAGGCGAGCGAGTCGCTGGCCTCGACGTTCCATCCCGCTTTGAGGAGTTTGATCGTGACGTCGAAATCCTCCGTCATCGTGTCCCCGTCGTATCCGCCGACTTCTTCGAGGGCGGCCCGCCGGAAACAGCCGAGACAGCCCGGAACGACGTTTACGAACCCTAACGCCGCGAACGCTCGTCGAAAGGTGTTGATCCCGAGTGCGTATTCGAGCGCCTGCAGTTTCTCGATACGCGACTGGACGCGGAGCAGTTTCACTGCCCCCGCGACGGCCCCGATGTTTGGGTCCGCCTCTAGGTCTCTTACGATCTGGACGAGCGCGTCCTCGTCGACGACCGAATCGGCATCGACGGTAACGATCACGTCGCCGGTCGATCGTTCGAGTCCCGTGTTCAGTGCCGAGTATTTCCCTTCGTTCGGTTGTTGGATGACGGTAACGTCACCGGTTGCGTGTGCGATGGCCTCGTCGTAGGTGCCGTCCGTACTCCCGTCGTCGATCACGATGATCTCCGTGGGCCCGGGATAGCGAGAATCCAGTAGCGATTCCACGCACCGACCGACGTATCCCTCTTCGTTGTACGCCGGCACGAGTACCGAGAGAGTCGAGTCAGGAGGCTCTCGGTCCTCGTTCGCCGGACCACCGTGCGTTTTCTGAAACCACGCCGCCGGAAGGATAAACCAGAAGTAGAAGAAGACGACGAGCAAAGCGCTGAACACCACCGTCTGGATGATACTTCTGTTCATAGCGAACACGTACGCGGAGATGGTCCCGCCAAGGGGGAGAGCGAAAACGCACCAAACCGGAACCTCCGAAACCGGCCACGGGAGCCCCGTAGCACGGTCCTCGTAATACGTTAGAAACACGTGGTAAAGGAAGCCAAGAACGCCGATCAGCAAGCAGATGTCTACGACTGGCGGGGGGAGCAGATGGAGGAGGAGTCCGAACGCTAAAACGGTGAGCACGAAAAGCGTCGTCTCCGTAAGCCGCTCCCCGAACTGATCTGTTGGCGAATTCATGTAAATGTACAGTAATTAGGTTCCCAACTCCTTCCGTTGTTGTAATAGAGATGCTACTTGCTAGTAGGGCTGGTTTATAGATCATTCACATATTGTTTCCAACAAATGTGGTGGAAATAATGGCGCAGGAGTGTCTCGAACGCCGATAGCCCAGCGTCCACGCAGTTGCTGATACCGTCGGCTGTACTCCCTTAGAGAATGTCTGACCCTCCGGAGGCCCGAGTATCGTTACGAAGGTACAGCCGACAGTATGAGATCTCGGTCGGTAGGCCCAGTTGGACGCGAGTGCGGGGTCGTTCCGTCTCACCGCTGACCACCAGGGAGCGCAGACAGAGTCGTCCGCGACGAAGGGGACGGTAGACCCGGCGGGAAACGACACTGGCCTGCCCGTGCGACCCGGCCGGACCCGAACGCTCATTTCGCTGTTTGCCTAACGGTCGTTTAAATGCCGGAACCGCCAGCGGAACTCTACGGCCGACACGCGGACGAGTTCGATTCCCGCACGAAACTCGACGCTCTCCCCGAGGAGTTTCACGCCCTCCTCGAATCGTTCGTCGACGCTCTCCCCGGACCGGCCGTCCTCGATGCCGGATGCGGCCCCGGCCGCGACTGCGAGTACTTCCACACCCGTGGCCTCGATCCGATCGGCGTCGATATCGCGGACGGGATGATCGACTACGCTCGCACGCACCGATCGGGGGAGTACCTTCGAATGGACATCCGCGATCTCGCGTTCGACGCCGACCGGTTCGACGGCGTCTGGTGTCCGGCCTCGGTCTTTTTCGTGCCCGACGAAGAGATGGCAGTCGCTCTGAACGAGTTTTCGCGCGTACTTCGCCCCGAAGGGGTTGCGCGCATCGGGTTCAAAATCGGCGACGGACCGGTCGAGGTGGAGAAATGGGGGGAAACCACCGTGGAGTACCACGTCTCCGAGGACGAAGCGCGGGAACTGCTCGAAGCGGCAGGGTTTCGGGTGCAGTCGGTGACGGTGAATCAGGTGTCTCCCGGTCGGACGTTCGCGAACTTCTCCTGCCGGCAACCGGTCTCCGACCCGTAGTTCAGCATGTCGGGACACTGGTTGGCGACACCCGACGGTAACAGTGTGAAAACTGTCAGCGACGGTCACGACGGCCCGCTCGTCCCTGTCGTATTCACCGATCCGCTCCCAGCGTTTAAGCGTCTCGGGGAAGTTTATGTATTCGTCCAATGGTACGCCCCACTCGGCAGCGAGAACGGGATGAACAGTCGGAAGACGAAACGGAGGCCACAGAAGCCACTGAGGGCGTCAAACACTGCCCCGAATGCGAGTCGGAGACGCTCGTCACGAGCGGGGACGGGAACGAACGTAGCTGCGAGGAGTGCGGACTCATCGTCGAGGAGCAGACTATCGACCGCGGCCCGGAATGGCGGGCGTTCAACCACCAGGAGCGACAGAGCAAGTCCCGCGTCGGCGCGCCGACGACGCAGACGATGCACGACAAGGGACTGACGACGACTATCGACTGGAAGGACAAGGACGCCTACGGACGCTCACTCTCCTCGAAGAAACGCAGTCAGATGAACCGCCTGCGCAAGTGGCAAAACCGCATCCGGACCAAAGACGCGGGTGAACGTAACCTCCAGTTCGCGCTCTCGGAGACCGACCGGATGGCCTCCGCGCTCGGCGTTCCGCGCTCGGTCCGCGAAGTCGCGTCGGTCATCTACCGACGGGCGCTGGACGAGGACCTCATCCGCGGCCGCTCCATCGAGGGCGTCGCCACCGCGACGCTGTACGCGGCCTGCCGCATGGAGGGGATCCCGCGGTCGCTAGAAGAGGTCGCGGCGGTCTCGCGCGTCGAACGCAAGGAGATCGGCCGTACGTATCGGTACGTCTCGCAGGAACTCGGACTCGAAATGGAACCGGTCGACCCGAAACAGTACGTACCGCGCTTCTGTTCCGACCTCGAACTCTCCGAGGAAGTCCAGTCGAAAGCCAACGAGATCATCGACAAAACGACCGAGATGGGGCTGTTGTCGGGGAAGTCGCCGACAGGTTTCGCCGCCGCTGCGATCTACGCGGGGTCGCTGCTTTGCAACGACAAACAGACCCAGCGGGAGGTCGCCGACGTCGCGCAGGTGACCGAAGTGACCATCCGGAACCGGTATCAGGAACAGATCGAGGCCATGGGCGTTCACGAGTGACTGCGGCGGGAGTGGCGGGCGGTCCGCCATTGCCGTGACCTGACTCTGCTTCACGTACTTATCATCGTACAGGCCGGCACTCAGGACTGCACGGAGTTCACCGAATTCTGCAGACGGGGCGGCCGCTACCGCGGGCGATTCGGAAGCGTATTATTATAGCCGTGGTCATCGTAAATCACCTATACGCCAGCCATCATGACAACAGCTTCCCCGCCGGAGACGGCACTTCCCGATCCGGCCGAGGCCGCAAACGTCGTCTATAACCCATCGCTCGAACGACTCCGAGAGTTCTCACGGGAACTGGAAACCACGACCACCTTCGGGTCTCCGTCGTACGTCAGCGAACACCGCTCGCGCTGCGCGGACAGAACCAGAACTGCCGTCGACGACGAGTTCACCGCGCGTGACTACGGGCACGTCGATGACGCGCTGGAGTACGCTCGCGAGCACGAGATGATCTGTCTCGACCGACAGGTGGGCCGCCATCCCGACCACAGCTACGTCTGCCGGTACTACGTGCCGAAGGAGTACGGCCGCATCGCGCTTTCGCTCGCAAAGCTGCTCGAACCCGCGGCGGGCGACACCGTCACCGACCCGGACTTCCTCACGGTGCAGGTTCCCGAGTGGGACGAGACCGCGATCCGTGTCCTTCCAGACGCCGGCGTCACCGCCGTACTCGGCAGCGACTACACCGGCGAGGCCAAGAAGTCGTTCCTCCGACTGTTCATGTTCTATGCCAAGCAAAACGGCGGCCTCGGCCTTCACGCCGGCAGCAAGCGGGTCGAGCTCCGCACCGAGACCGACGACCTCGAAACCGTCGGTCAGCTGTTTCTCGGCCTCTCGGCGACCGGGAAATCGACGCTCACCGCTCACGGGCTCTGGCTCGACGAACCCGAGTCGGCGACGATGCTCCAGGACGACGTCTGCGCGCTGCTTCCGAACGGCAGCGTCACCGGCAGCGAGGGTGAGGGCCTGTACGTGAAAACTATCGGACTTGACCCCGACGAACAGCCCGCGCTGCACGACGCCGTGACCCACGACTCCGCGGTGCTCGAAAACGTCGCGGTGGCGGACGATGGGACCGTCGACTTCGAGAGCGACGTTCACACGTCTAACGGGCGGGCGAGCATACTCCGCGACCACCTCTCCTCGGCGGCCGACGACATCGACCTCGAAACCGTCGACCAGGTGTTTTTCATCACGCGCAATCCGCTCATGCCGCCGGTCGCGAAGCTCTCGCCCGCGGAGTCCGCCGCGGCGTTCATGCTCGGCGAATCCATCCAGACCAGCGCCGGCGACCCGTCGAGCGCCGGCGAGTCGATCCGCGTCGTCGGCACGAACCCCTTCATCATCGGCTCGAAGGGCGCAGAGGGGAACCGGTTCCGCGCCCTCATCGACGACCTCGACGTGGACTGTTTCGTGCTGAACACCGGCCATGTCGGCGCGGGGGCGAAAGACATCGGCGTCGACGACTCGGTGACGATCCTGCGCGAGATAGCCCGCGGCACCGTCGAGTGGACGGACGACGAAGCGACGGGACTGACGATACCCCGCTCGGTGCCGGACATGGATATCGGAGCGTTCGCCGTGCCCGACCACGTCGACGAGTACGAACGGAAGGTCCGTGACCTCCGGTCCGAGCGGCGCGAATACCTGTCTGAGTTCGAGGACCTGGACGAAGCGATCAGAGACGCGGTCTACTGATCACTGCGACTTCGCTGTCTGTTCCGCGCCGTTCTGACCGGACTGTCTCTGACCGCACTGAGCCTGACTGTACTGAACCTGACCGCACTGTTTTGACTAGTCCAGTCTAACAGGCTGGGGGATTTGGACTGTTCTGTCCGTCACGTCCCAGTCTCTAGCGGCCCGTCCGCTTCGTTCCACTCGGTGAGGCTCCCCTCGTAGAACGCGACGGTTTCGTAGCCGAGATATCGGAGGACGACGTACGTGTGACTGATCCGCCGCGCGGTGTTGCAGTAGAGGATAACTCGACGGTCGGGCGTGATGCCGTGCGACGCCAGTGTCTCCTCCAGTTCCTCTCGCGGCTTGAGCCCCCGCGTCTCTTCGTCGACGAGGTCCTTCCAGTCGAGGTTGACGGCTCCGGGGATATGCCCCTCTTCGTACTCCCAGTCGTCGCGCGTGTCGACGAGGACGGCGTCGGTGTCGATGGCGGCCTCCACGGCGGCCTGGTCGATCAGGATGGTCTCCTCGGGGCGGGTCACCTCGTAGTCGGTCGGCTCCACGTCCGGCACGTCCGATGTCGTCTCGTACTCCAGGTTCCAGGCGCTGTAATCGCCGTCGAGCAGGCGGACGTCGTCGTGACCGTATATCTCCGCTGTGACGAGAAAGCGCGCCGCGAACACGCCGTGTGTGTCGTCGTAGGCGACGATAGTGTCACCGGACTCGATACCGGCTTCGCTCATGAGGTCGGCGAACGTCGCCTCGCCGGGGAGCATGCCCTCGTCCCCGTCCGTCTGGCTGCGGAACGTGTCGAACGGGATGCTCACGGCCCCGGGGACGTGTCCGATCCCGTCGTACTCCCAGGCGTCGCGCACGTCCACGATGGCCACCTCGTCGCGGTGGTCCGCGAGCCACTCGCGCGAAACGACGATGTCGTCGGTCATGCGTCGAGGTGAGGGCGCTACAGTTTTATATAGACCGGAAGGGTCAAAACCGACAGTTCGCGTTCGCCGTGGAAAGAACTTAGCTCCTCATACGTTAGAGCAACCGATACAAATGGTATGAGTAGCACGATACAAAGAACTACGAGCCCTATTCGACGCTATCTTTCTAAGTCGTTTGAATTTGACCGATCAAAATTGGGGTGATGTGGAACTCCCAGACAGAGTGAACTCAACATCTTCCGCAGTTTCCATCGATAACAGATATTCGCCAGTCGATATCTGGTTTCGCTGTTCGACGCTTTGCAGTCGTCATTCGTAACGTCCGTCGAGAACTGTTGTTCCTCTGCCACCTCGGAGTTACCTGCAAGATTAGCCGGGATACCCGCACCGCGTTTTCGTGTCTCCGGACGTAAGGTTCCATTCAGCGGAGACTCGCTTCGACAGTCCCGCGACCGTTCCCTGCCGTCGCTGAGAGTACCGGCAACACCTACCTCGACGGCGGCGGCGAGGCGGTACCTGCCGTATGTGTAGTTTCTATAAGAGTGGCGCGAGTACAATGTTCTGTATGAGCGAAAGCGACTACGCAAACGACGTGCTCGTCTCGGCCGACTGGGTCGAAGAGCACCTGGACGAGTTCCAGAGCGACGATCCGGAGTACCGACTCGTAGAGGTCGATGTCGACACGGAGGCGTACGAAGAGGGCCACGCCCCCGGCGCTATCGGCTTCAACTGGGAGACGCAACTCCAGGACCAGACCCAACGCGACATCCTCGAGAAGGAGGACTTCGAGGACCTGCTGGGCGGTCACGGCATCAGCGAGGACTCGACTGTCGTCCTGTACGGCGACAACTCTAACTGGTTCGCCGCCTACGCCTACTGGCAGTTCCAGTACTACGGCCACGACGACGTCCGCCTGCTCGACGGCGGCCGAGAGTACTGGGTGGACAACGACTACCCGCTCTCCGACGAGGAGCCGGACTTCTCCGCCGTGGAGTACGACGCCTCCGGTCCGCGCGAGTCCATTCGCGCCTACCGCGACGACGTCGAGAAGGCCATCGACCGCGGCGTTCCGCTCGTCGACGTTCGCTCGCCCGAGGAGTACAGCGGTGAAGTGCTCGCCCCGCCGGGGCTTCAGGAGACCGCCCAGCGCGGCGGCCACATCCCCGGCGCGAAGAACATCTCGTGGGCTGCCGTAACGAACGACGACGGGACGTTCAAGACGCGCGACGAACTGGCGGAGATCTACGGCGATGAAGGTATCGATGGCGAAGGGACGACGGTCGCGTACTGCCGTATCGGCGAGCGGTCTTCTGTGGCGTGGTTCGCGCTGCACGAACTGCTCGGCTACGAGGATACGGTGAACTACGACGGATCGTGGACCGAGTGGGGTAATCTGGTGGACGCGCCGATCGAGACCGGTAGCGGGGAGTAGTCGGCGTTCCTGTTACCCTGTCTTTTAATGATGTTAAATTTAGTACAGTAGATCGCTCGATGCGCCAGTTCATCGTCTTGTGTGTTATCCCTATTACGAACTATAGTTGTCGGAAACTCTGTTAAACCGAATAAACGTGTAGATCGAGAACAGATATCGGCGGAGACGCTCTCAACGCCTTGCCACCTGCCGGTACAGCTCAGCGTACGAGGTAGCCATCTGTTCGACGCTAAACGTCGCCTTGGCTCGCTCGTAGCCGGCTGTCCCGTAGTCCCGACGCAGCGACGAGTCGCGCAGCTCGGCCAACGCGACGCGGAGCGTCTCGAAGTCCCCTGGTTCGTACAGCCGGCCAGTGATGTCGTCATCCACGACTTCGCGGATACCGGGGATACCCGTCGCCACTACCGGGAGACTCGCTGCCATCGCCTCAAGAAGCGTTATCGGAAGCCCCTCGCCACGAGAGGGTGCGACGAAGACATCGCCGACCGCGTAGAACGGTTCGATATCCGTGACACGGCCGGTCACGTAGACACGGTCGCTCAACCCGAGTTCGGACACCAGCGCTCGCAGCTCCGCCTTCAGCGGACCGTCGCCGACGACAAGAAGCTGTGTGTCGAACGGTGTCCGAGCCACTGCGCGGATCGCCTCATGCTGACGCTTAACCGGGACGTATCGCCCAACGTTCAGCAGTGTCAGCGTCTCTGGGTCGAGGTCGAACTCGTCACGTACGGCCGCCGTGTCAGCCGTATTGACCTGCTGTCTGAACCCGTCAACATCAATACCGTTGTAGACAGTACACCAGTCGTCGTCGAGCTGATTCGGGGGATGGGCGTTTCCGGTAAAGGACCGTTCGACGCCTTTCGAGACGGCTACAGTGACGGTGTCTAGCGGCCGGGTCGCCCGTTCCGTGGCACGGGTGACTGGATGCCAGGTGTCGGCGACGTTATGTTGCGTGCTGATCACGCCACCGATGTCCGAGCTGGCGGCCGCCAGCCGGCCGAGGGTCTGGGCATACGGGAGGTGTGCGTGGACGATATCAAACGATCCCGCCCGGAGGAACTGCCGGAGGCGGGCGAACGCACGCGGGTCGAACCTGAAATCTTCGTCGAACGACTCGACAGTCACTCCAGCGTCAACGAGCCGCGGGACGAGGTCGTCTTTCGCCTCCATATAGCCGACAGTAAAGGCCGCGTCGTCAATAGTCTCTACAAGGTCCGCGACCATGTTCTCTGCGCCACCGTACTGGAGAGCGGTGATGAGCTGTAATACCTTGAGTCGGTCCGACATTGGGTAACAAACTCGGCGCACAGTACTTAGGTTAGGGGAATATCCAAATCTCTAAACTTCCTCGTTGTCAGATGGGAAACTATGGGCGTCTTTACATCAGATCGTATTCGACGCGGACTAGCAAGTCCGAACCTCTTTTTACGGGAAGCGAACCGTATGTATCACCGCCGGTTGTACTCCCGCCCATACAACACTAATGGCGTGGACCTCTTCGGGGCGGACTGGGACAATCTGTTGATACTTGACGCCTGCCGCTACGATATGTTCCCGGTGCAGTCGTCGCTTCCGGGGCAGCTGGAGTCACGGCGGTCGCGCGGGTCAAGTACCTGGGAGTTCCTGAAGGCGAACTTCGCCGGCAAGGAACTCCACGACACCGTCTACGTGACCGCGAACCCGCAGTTCTACCGGCACAGCGACTGGCTGGAGACGTCGTTCCACGCTGTCGACCATGTCTGGAAGACGGACGGCTGGGACGAGGACCACCGTACCGTGCTCCCAGAAACGATGACGGAACACGCCCGTTCGGCCGCCGAGCGGTACCCAAATAAACGTTTGTTCGTCCACTACATCCAGCCCCACTACCCATTCATCGTTGAGGGCAACCAACCCTTCGACGACGATCAGGCGTTTCTCAAACCCGACACGCCTGGTAGCTGGGCCCAGCTGATGACCGGTGACCTCGATGCCGCGCCCGAGGAAATATGGCGAGCCTACCGAGCGAACCTCGATCGGACGCTCCCGCACGTCGCTCGACTGCTCGACTGTCTCGACGGTAAGAGCGTAGTCACTGCCGACCATGGCAACATGATCGGCGAACGCGCCAGTCCCATCCCTATCCGTGAGTGGGGCCATCCACACGGCATTTACACCGACGAACTCGTGGAGGTCCCGTGGCTTGTGGTTGACGGCGACCGGCGGCGTATCGAAGCGGCGCCGCCGGTCGAGATGGGCACGGAGACCGACGACGACGTGGTCGCACGACGGCTGGAAGACCTGGGGTACCGATGAGGAGTAAGTCAGTGTCGGGCGAGTTGACCGTCGGTATCGTCATCGAGGACCTCGAAGCGGGTGGAGCGCCTTGGAACTACATCAAGGCCGTCCCGGGGGCACTAGCCGAGCAGGAGTCGGTGACGCCGGTCGTCGTCTATCGGCGGGGGGACCCCAGTCGTTTCGGGGCTGCCGTAGACACGGTCACGCTACCCGACCGCTCGTACCCGACACCGTGGCTCCCGGACCGGCCACTTCCCGCCCGACTGGCCGTGGTGGAGCCGCTTCGCAAGTTCGACATATTCCACCTTAACTCAATTCCCGACATCGGTCACTGCTTCGCCTTCGAAGCAGACACGCCCGTGGTCTCAACGGTCCACGGCACACTCCACTGGGAGACGCCTCCAATTCCGCTCGAAGACCGGTGGTATCGCGTCCGCCGTCGCTGGTTCGACCGTCTGGGACGATACACGCTGGACAGACTGCTGACGGTGAGTGAGTACGTCAGTGATACCATGATCGAGGATGCCGGCTACCGCCCGGAGCAGGTGACGACGACGTACGAGGCAATCGACGACAGTTTCTTCTCGGTCGCACCGTCGGACGGACTTGATTCGATGCCCGACCCATTCCTCCTGCATGTATCGAACGCGGCCCCGAAAAAGAACATGGACACGCTCCTCGCAGCGTTGTCGGCCCTCCGACGCGCGGGCGCGGATATCGACCTCGTCGTCGCTGGTGACCGGTGGCAGTCTACCGGCCCCTCACTTGCCGCCACACACGGAGTTGCGGACCACGCCCACTTTCTGGGGTACGTCACGCAGGAGCGTCTCGTCCACCTGTACGACGAGGCGCGGTGTTTCGTCTACCCGTCCTATCACGAGACGTTCGGCCTCCCGAATGTGGAGGCGATGGCGCGCGGGACGCCAGTCGTCACGACGTCGGCGTACGCGATTCCCGAGATAGTCGCCGATGGGGCAGTGACAATCGAGGACCCAAGCGACGCGGCCGAGTTGGCGACCGCGATTCGGGCTGTTCTGGACGATGCGGCCCTCCGGCGGCGGCTCAGTAGTGCAGGGAAACGCCACGCCGAGAGCTTCCGGTGGACGAATCACTCCGACCAGCTGGTCGCTACGTATCGATCTGTGCTATCTAGCTGATCCCGACGATCTATTGGTTGGAGGGTTGTTCGTGTCGGTCACGACTTGCTAGTCAGTCCGCACGCAGCATACACGTCGGCGATGACGTCGAACGGTTCAGTGGTAGCTCCGTTGCCATAGCAGCCACCCACTCCTGCCCTCGCTTCCGGTGATCGGTGGCGGTGAGTTCGTAGCCGAACGACTGGAGGTACTCGAAGAGGTCGGCGACGGTGATATCCGACGGCAGCAGCTCAGGGTGGAGTTCAACGTACAACACTGGTCTGTAGGACGCCAGTAGCTGCTGGGCCCCGAGGAGCACGTCGTACTCCCCACCCTCGACATCGATAGTTATCACGTCCGGTGGCTCGGACCGCGGGCGGTAGTCGTCCAGTGCCAATTGCTTGTCGTCGCTTACCCTGTCAACGAACGCCTTCACAGTGTTGGACGTGTCGTCCAGGTTCCGCGAGAGGATGGGATATCGGAAGTGATCTGCCTCGAATCCGTGGATGTTTGCGGAGTTTACCCCGACAGTCTCGGCCACCACACAGTTGTAGCCGTACCCAGCACCGACATCGTAGTACACCGACTGGTGGGTAAGATCGTCGGCAAGAGCCGCCACAAACGCCGGTTCATACCCACCCAGCGTGTTTCGCATTCGGTATGGCCCGGCCGACTCCGGGACCGACAACTCTAGCCGGCCGACGGATGAATCGACCGTGATGCGCTGGAGGGCGGCGCTTCGGCCCCGTAACGACGCGACCGTCTCGTGACGATAGATGTCTTCGACGACGGTCCCTTTCAGCGTGTCTTTCACGCCGGTCGGTAGCCGACTCTTGACCGTGTTGAAAATGTCGGCCATCAGTATACCATCTCTCTTCATTTCCAAATATATACCTGTCGGTCACTGGTACATACGTCGCCACTTCACTCCGGAGGTGTGAGTCCGAGGGCAGCGACGACAGTTTCGGCGTGCCTGTCCCAAGTCTGTTCTCTCGCGGTTTCGAGCGCCCGATCCCCCATCAGTCTTTGGAGCGACACATCTTCACGCAATGTCCGGAGTCGGTCTGCCAGCGCTGCGGCGTCACCGGCTGGGACGAGGAACCCTTCGCGCCCGTCAGTCACAGTGTCCCTGACCCCTGTCTGATCGGTCGTGATCACCGGAAGGCCTGCCGCCATCGCCTCGAGTGACGCTTTCCCATAGCCATCGGATATCGAGGGAAAGACGAAAACCGACGCCCGATGGTGGTACTCCTGCGGGTCGACGAACCCGGGAGTCCGAACGTTGTCGAACTCGTAGTTCGACAGCACCTCCCGCATGGCCGACGAGACGTGGCCACAGAGCAGCAACTGGGCAGTGTCGTCAGTTCCCCATCCATTCTGTTGCCAGGCCTCGAGTAAATGTGGTACGCCCTTCGCGAGGGTCACTGAGCCGATATACAGCGCCGTGAACGGCTCGTCGTCGGGTTCGTCCGAGACGGTCGGATACGCCTCGACATCGACGCCAAGCGGTGTCACCGATATCTTCTCCGCGGGGAACCCTGCATCGACCAGAGATTCTTCGACGAATGATGAGATGGCCAGTATCTGATCACACTCCTTGAATGTCTGTTCCTGCAACTCGACGCGGCGCTCTTGTGTCGCTGGTTGGGGCGGCGTCATCTCGAGCCGCTCGTACTCTGTCGCGATTCGGCGGTAACAGGATGCTGCATACTCTGTTGTCGCCTTCACGATGGTCCGGTTCCCCGACTGATTCCCCGCTCTAAGCGTCCTGAGATAGCCTGGGGTGTGGTGTAGGTGGACGCCGGTGTCAGTGATGGCTCGGGCGGCAAAACGGTCGAACAGCTGTTCGGAGTAGTATCGCTTATCGAACCGCTCGGTGACGTAGCGGTTGATACCCGTCATCGCCCGGGGTATCTTGCGCCCGAATGGAATCGGCGTCGTCACGAGGGGTTCGGGCAGGTCGTACGTCTCGACTCCTCGGCAGTACACCTGGTTTAAGAGCCCTCGGCGGTGGAGCCCGCGAGACAGTTCGGTGATAGGACGACCCGTGTGGAGGCCGATATCACCGTAGGCGACGAACGAAACCGGCTTCATCGATAATTTTTCGCATAGCCGAAACAAAAGAGCTTTGACTCCAACCACAAACTCTGGCGTCTGTAACACTAATGTCCGTCTTCTCCGATCGTACTATCACAAAGCAAATCCTCGGAAACGGTGGATTCGGGGTGGTCGGGCAGGCCGCGAGTTTCCTTGGTGTCATCGCTTACACGCAACTGGTCGCGCAATCGGTCCTTGGCTCGTACTTCCTCCTCATCGCGGTGCTCCAAATAACGACCTCCGTGGGTAGTAACGGAGTCTCGACTGACCTCACCCGCCGTATAAGCAAATCGGAGATCCCGGCAGAGGAACTGACCACGGCAGTGGTGTTCACACTTAGCGTCACCAGTTTTATTGTCGTTCTCGCGGTCCTGACCGAATCAGTTCTATCGACGTATATCGGGAACGGGTTCGGCCGCTGGCTAGCCCTACTATTACCGGTCACTATCTTCGCGCAGCTTGCCCGGTCGGTACTCCAGGGTGAACAAAAGAACACGCGTGCAGCCGCCCTCGTCGCTATAAAACGAGTTGGGACGTACACGGTCGGAAGCGGAGCGGTCTTGGCTGGGCTGGAACCGGTGGTCGCCCTCGTCGGTGGCCTGCTTATCGCGCACCTTCTGGTCATCGGCGGTGGGATCGCTATGATGGACGTATCGCCGGCGGGGCGCCCAACGGCGGGAGACCTCCGACGACTTGCGGGTAGGGCGGCGAACCTCACGGCGGCGAGCCTAGGTAACCTCGGCCAAGAGTGGATAGACACGCTGCTGATCGGGGCGTTCCTGACGCCGGACGCGGTGGCCCTATATGAAGTCGCCTGGCGCCTCTCCGCGGTCGGCTTACTCGTGACGAACCCTATCGTATCGGTACTCTACCCCCGATTCGCCGAGGCAGTCCAGGCGGAGAACCACGACGGAATTCGAGCATACGTCCAGAAGGCCCTCTTTTATCTCTCAGCGCCGATGATCGCTCTGTTTGTCGGCGCCGTTGCGCTCGGTCCTGAACTCGTTACCGTGCTCTACGGGGCCGCCTATGCCGACGCCTATGTGCCGCTGCTGGTGCTGCTCGCTGGGCGCCTCCCATACAGTTTCGCTCGCATCACCACCGTGGTGAGCTACAGCTACGACCGCGATCGCGGCGTAACTAGCGCCAGCGTCGCGGCGGGGTTACTCAACGCCGTGGTGAACGCCCTGCTGATTCCGATTGTCGGCATCGTCGGGGCTGCTGTTGGATGTCTCCTATCGTTCACCGTACTGGCGCTCCTCCTGTTCCGGCAGGTGGCTGACCGTGTTCGCTACCCGTCTGTCACGGAATTCGCCCCCAGCGTCTTCGCGGCCGGAGTGATGCTCGTCGCCGTTCGATTAGTCGCCGACCGCCTCCCCGCGACTCTCCCCTCTCTCTTAGCGTCGGTGGCTCTCGGCGGCGCACTGTTCGCGACTGTGTTCGTGCTAGTCAGCCCCGGCGTCAAGTCGGACGTAAGCAGCCTCATCTACGGCAGTAGCTAGCGGTCGCCCCGTTGATTTTGTCAGCGTGGGAAAATTTGTCCTCGCTTCTCCATAGTCAGCGTAGGCCCGGTAATTTATCGCCGTAGGCCCCCCTAGAGACGGGAGCAAATCGGTAACGCGTTCACTTCTGGCCTCTAAAAAATCTGGCGAAATTGCGGTAAGTCCTCAACGACGTGGTATTCCTCACGTCGACGCTGAATGGGTCCTCATCACAGCCGACAACGGGAGGTGTTCGGCGAAGGTGGTATTATGGCATACCTTCGGCTGTCTACATCCCAAGATGCGCCGTGTCTTTAGGCCGAGACCACCGTGACGGCGACGAGGGTCACGAATCAGTTGTCAGACCCGAGACGGACGCGGCGTTTGACCGAGATCAGCATCGGCGTGACATCAGCTACGCTGGGTCAAACCGCTACTTCGGCCCGTTTACAGGGCCTCGCTCGCGGTGACAAATTTGGGGTCACGACGTTTCGCGTAGGCGACTATCTCGTGAAGCTTTCGTTTACCGGCGTCTGTCAGCCCGTTCGCGTGGACAGAGAGACAGAAGACGCCGTCTCTGGCCGCGATGTAGTCGAACGCCCCTTTGCACCAGTCCATATCGGTCCGGTGATTAAGTCGGTGGGAGTACAGCTCCCGATGGGTTCCGTAGTTGATGGGATCGGGGTAGCGAAACTCCTTGCGATGTTGGGCGTAGAACGAAAGAAGTCTAGTGTACCCGGCCCACCACTTTGGTGTGGGCTGAACCTCCCGAGGCCGGGGGCCGTAGCCGCGGACGATGTCGAGCCCGTTAGTGCCGACCGCGCGAACCCCGCAGTTCGAGAGGCGGACATGTGGGGGGACGAACAGCCGAACCTCCGTGTCGAATGCGCGCTCTAGCTGCTGGCGGCCTGCCCGGACCTTCTCGGTCAATTCTCCCCCCGCGACGAATTCCGGACGCCCCTCGGGCGTGTCGTGGTGGTAGCCGTGGAGCGCAATCTCTATGTCTCCCGCGTCTAGACGCTCGGCGAGGTACGACTGCAAGGCCGTGTTCGCCTCTATCGGCATCGGGACGGGCTCTGTCGCGTCGACCAGGGCGTCGGTGTCGGGCGACACCATCGGGACACAGGCGAGCGTAACTGGCACATCATCCCATATATCTCCGAATACAGACTCCAAGACGGCCGGGTTCGTGTAGTAGCATGTGTCGTCATCTCTGATACAGAACTTCATCGGTTGACCATGCGCTCTCTGATACAGAACTTTATCGGTTGTCCATGCGCTCGCTAGCGGATTCGACGTGGTTTGCTTTACAGTTTCGTCAGTGGGACCTTCACCTTCTACCCCTCCCCGCCGTACCTCGCCAGCCACTGCCGGGTGGTTGGCTGAACTAGCACTACCCCAAGTCGGCCGCCGCGCTGTGGAGTGCGGCGGCGACCCTGTCCTTGTTACCAAATACCTCAACTAGCTCCGCCAGCTGGATGGCCCCTATTAGACTTGTCGGAGACGACGTTACCCAGACTAGACAGATATGACCCGTCAACGCCCACCATGACATCTATGAGTAGTGTGACGCGGTCGAGTTCCAACGAATGCTGGCCGTCGACACCACATTCACGCTGCCGAACCATATGCTACGGAGGATAGGCCGCGTGGCGATGTTCAACTCGCTCAATATTCAGGTATCATTCCTGGATATCGTCCTGTATGCCTTGTCTCTCTATTGTTCGTATAATACCACATCCTACAAATGCAATATGTCCTTCGGCGTGTGTTCTCGGACGTGTTATCCGAGATAATAGCGTACTGACGCAAGTAGCGGTTTGACATATCGGTCGGTGAGTGGTTTCAGGAACCGATGGTGTCGGAGTTTCAAGAGATGATTCACGTGGACTCGACAGAATTACTCGATACAAGTGGCGTGCTGTCGGTACATGAAGAGCACTGCAGAGGGTGTTGTGACCACGCTAAGTATATCGGGAATGTCTACACTCGCTGGGAGAAACATATGGTTTACAGAAGACGTTGAATCTGTGACCGCAATGTATAAAAACGGAACTTCATATACGCAGATATGAGTCCAGTGGCTGCTCTCTCACTAAATGTCACCGCGGCGGTAGCCGTCGTGATTAGCGTCTTCATCCTCGTCTCCAACAGGGTCGGTGGCACATTCTATCGCTGGTTCGGTGGACTTGCACTCCTGGGGCACGTCGCCACCTCCGTTTTTGTCCTTCCGTCGCTCCCGTTTCGGTGGGATATCAGGAAGTTTCACGAACACGCGATTCACCTCTTATCTGGCGTTCCTCCCGAAGGTAGCTCCACCGTCAACTCATTCGCTGCCTTTCAGTCACTTGTCTACACCGTCTTCGGGACGGACCCCACTACGGTCTCGATAATCAACGGACTCATCGGCGTGTTGATTGCCGTTCCAGCTGCCGACCTGGCGAAACAGCTCTATCCAAACCTCAATTCGACTGATGGAATCGTTGCCCTGATTCTCTACTTCCCGCTCCCCTTCCTCTTTCTCACGATTCCGATCCGGGACGCACTCAATGTGCTGGTGTTGTTCACCATTCTTGCGTTAGCTGCTCGAGGGTATCGGACGAACACCCCGAGTCTCTGGCTTCCGACGATTCCCTTGTTCGGCATGCTCTCTTTACTCCGTAGGGAACTCGTGTTTGCGATACTCTGTGGCGTTGGCGTCGCTGCGATCATTTATACGATCGAGTTTGTGGAGGATTCACCGCCGTCTACGGAATCACTGGTTGCACTCGCCGGTTTCGGCGGGCTTGTTTCTCTTCCAATTGTTGGTCCGCGATTGCCCGTCGTCTCTATTGCTAGGAGGATGGAGTATCGGACGCGTGGTGGAGCTGCGTATCTGGAATTTATGCAATACGATAGGTGGTTTGACATGCTCCTTGCCGCCCCTACCCGTGCCATTTACTTCCAGTTCGCTCCGTTCCCACTACACGTCACGAGCACGTTTGACTTCTTGGCAGCCGTGATGACGCCCGTTCTCGCCCTCTTCGCCCTCGCAGCCTATCGTTCAGTCTCCAACTGCAAGACC
Organism: Halostella pelagica; assembly: GCF_004762015.1. Taxonomy (NCBI): domain Archaea; kingdom Methanobacteriati; phylum Methanobacteriota; class Halobacteria; order Halobacteriales; family Natronoarchaeaceae; genus Halostella; species Halostella pelagica. The sequence continues at coordinate 343,140 of NZ_SJES01000003.1, read as the reverse complement.
GACCGAATCATCTTATTCGGGCTTGCCACGGTCTACATCGTCGGAATCCTCGGATACGGGATAATTGATGCAAACTTCGGAACGACGGTTCGCCACCGTATTCCCTTTACCTTCTTGCTCGTTGTTGCTGCTGCCCCTGTCGTCGAACGATGGGAACAGTCACTCCGGTCGTGGGTCGGTGATCGACCACGTCACGACAGCAGTCAACACGAATAACAGCGCGAAACTCAGGAACTTCACAGCGGCGTTCGCGTTCGTGGCAAAGACATTGACTAAACTGAGGAGAAGAATAGCCGTGAGGACCGACTTCTGGACTCGTTCGTCGATCAGAATTAAGACAGCCGTTCTTTCGGCAGTCCACCGGCGAACTGTCGTGATGGCTTGGTAGAACCTCGATTGACGAATCAGCTCAAGAGCGTCCATAATCGAATTCACTCCGCGGTCCCATTAGCTGCTTCGTTTACGAGACTCAGGAGTGAATCAGTCGTCCGTTGGACTGTATCGGACCACGAAAATTCCGAAACGTTTGAGCGCGGCTCGTACTGTTCAGGGGACGTCAGTACCCGGCGTATGCCCTCGGCAAAGCCATCGATGTCACCAACAGGAACCGTCTCTCCGGCGCCACTCACGATAGGAGCAACCTGTTCCAGGTCAGTGACGACGACTGGCGTACCCGTCGCCATCGCCTCTAATATTGTCCGTGGCAACCCCTCTGCTTGACTGGACAATAGCAACATGTCTCCGGATCGGTACACTGCTGGCATCTTCTCATAAGCCACTTGACCGAGAAATTCCACATCGTCCTGATCTCCATTCGTTTTCAACTCCGACCGCAACGGCCCGTCACCTACCATATATAGCTTCGTTTCCAGTCTTTTTGGAAGACGCGACACGGCATCGATTGCGTCTTCCGGTCGTTTGCCCCTAACCAATCGACCGACGAACAAAACCACGGGCCCATTGTGGTCGATCATCTCGCTTGCCTCTCCGTCCGGTATGAACCGTTCAGTATCCACACCGTTCGGAATGACTTTTATTTGGGAATTAACACCGAATTCCCGCACGCGTTTCCTGTCCTCGTCGGTGTAGCAGAACACGACGTCAGCCTGATTGAACGTCCATCGGCCCACAGTACACAGGTAGAGATTGAATAGCCACTTGGGAGCATTCTGACTGTACAGGCCGTGGTTCGTGATCGCCAGTGGGATATTATCCAGACGCCGCTTTATTGCGGCTAAATTCGTCGAGAAGTACAAGTGAGAGTGGGCGTGTATCACATCGAAGTCATCAGCTGCGCGCAGAAAGCGCGCGACACCTAGTGAGATATCGTTGCTCAGCAATTCGACCGTTGACGACCGGCGCACCACTGTATACCCGTCCCGCTCTTCTCGCCGCGGCAAACTCTCGTCATCGGAGACAGCCAGCACTGTCACGTCGTGGCCCACCGCAGCCTGATCTCGGCTCATCGCGTGGACGTGGTAGGTGCCGCCGCCGGGAACCTCGGGATAAAGATTCTGTGCAACACGAAGAATACGCATGATTAACTCTCCAGAACTAACGGCTCGTACCATTTCCGATTGGAATGGTACCACTTGACGAATTCCGCGACACCTTCCTGAATTGTCCGTCTCGGATCGTAGCCGAGCAACTCCGAAGTCTTCGAGCTGTTGGCGTGGGTGTGTTCGGCATCGTGGCCGTCAGCGGCAAACCGCTGTGTGAGGTGGCCGCCGATGAACCCGGCACCGCCCATAACGAGTATCCGCATTATTGGCTCCGAACCGGGCTACAGTAAAAGGTCTACTGTATTCGCGTCACTCGGTGGAAGCATCGGACTCAACCATCGATTCTTCGGTCGTCTCACCGCTACCAACCTTTCCCTGTTAGAACTTCTTTGGTACGTTCTCGGTCCTCGGGACAGCCCACGTCGATACGCTATATTACTGCACGGTCCAGTCGAAGTCACCAAGTGACGGTCGAGTGGGACTGTAGATATCACTAGCTACCAGACTGACTCACTACCGACTGTTTGTGTATTAGTTCTAGGTTTCCCACCCTTTCGAAGAGATGTTCCCGAACCTGCCGAGAACTCAAACCGGTATAGTCAGAAACCTCCGCAGTGGTTAAGACGGGGTCGGAGTGTTAGGACCATAGACTGCACCAGCCTTCGCAAACGTATCGATAATCGCACTACCCTGTCGGGGGAAGATTCAACAGCCAAGTTCTCGGACATGGCCCACCAGCCGTTCAACTACCGACATTCTTTTTGAGAGAAAGATTTCTTTTCTAACATGATTGATCGGTCCCGGACTGTCCGCGTTGCGAGATTGACCTCCTGCGCAATATCACCCGATTTGAGCACCGGATCGGAGATTGCCGGAGCGTGGACGGCGTCGTGTTGAGCGAAGATGTCGCGATGTCCGAAGTTCGTATTGTTCGGGACCGGCCGCGGCAAGACTCGTCCGTCTCCGTATCATAAGTATGTGCCAGATCCTCATCTTGTAGGCCATCAGTTATGAATTCAGATCCATAGTTGGCTGCTTTTCACTTTGCTACTCCTTGGTGCAGAGCCAGAATCCCCTCTTTGCCTGAAGTGATCTATTGAGAGATGCTGTAATGGCTCTCATGACAATTCGGATTACTCCTTATTATCTCCGATACCGGAAACGCGAGTTTGGCTGGAAAAATGCCCGCCGATTTTAAGTACCAATAGCCTGCCAGGTGATGCGATGATTCCACATCGGCTAGATCACCAGCGGATAGATGTGATCGTTAAAGAAATCGAAAGCTGTTCAAATAAACCTGAAGCTTTCCACGACGAACTCGAAGATAATGCCTTACCCTTTTCACCCTGGGACACATTCTCTGAGCAATACGGAGAATCCGCATCGTGGTGAGAGTGGAGCCGTTTCGGTGAAATACCGTTTAATTCCCGAATAGATCAATCCCAGAGCACTACCGCGCTCAATATTCACGGAAGCAGATCCATACATACGATCCACACCTGCCGTATCACGATCTTCAGGTCGAACCAGAACGACTGCTGTTTCACGTACTGCAAGTCATACCGGATCTTTTCTGCCGGCTCAGCACCAGTAACGTCGTTCACTTGCGCTAGCCCTGTCAACCCAGGCTTCACGAACCACCGCTTCTGCCAATCCACGACGCCGGTCTGAATGTCGGAGTCCAACTCCGGTCGCTCCGGCCGCGGTCCCACGGCGCTCATGTCACCTTTCAGCACCGACCACAGCTGCGGCACCTCGTCGACGTGCGTCTTCCGTAACACGCGGCCAACCCGAGTGACTCGGGGGTCGACATCGCCCGCGTCCTCTTCGCTAATCGTCGCGCCCGTCTTCGCCTCGGCGTCCGGAACCATACTTCGGAACTTGTACACGGGAAAGGTCTCCCCGAGAACCGCGGTCCGGTCTTGCTTGTACAGAACGGGACCGGAACTGTCTAGTTTGATCGCAACGGCGATGACCAGCATCACGGGGGCCCAGACGACCAGTCCGAACGCCGCAAAGCAGATGTCGAACGTCCGCTTGAACGCGTAGTCCTGCCAGTCCCACGGTTCCACCTCCACGTCCACTAACGGCCCCACGCTCGTATCCGGAGTCAGCACTGAATCAGTGTAGTCCCGGTGCACTTTCGCCGCGACGCCGTGTTCGTAACACGCGTCCAGAGCCCCGAAGAACTCCCCTCTGTCCGCTTCGCCGAACGCCAGCACCACGGTATCGACGTCGTACTCGACCAGCACGTCCTCGACCCGGGACAGTCCGCCGAGATGGTCGATGTTTTCTAGTCCGGCAACGCCGCCGTCAGCGAGCGCCTGCTCCGGTTCGGCGATCGGCAACGCGGCCGTCGGACACAGATACCCGAGCAAGTCACCGTCCACTGCCTCGCGAACGGTCCTCATCTGCGCCAGGTCGTCGCCGACGATTATCGTCCGGTCTATCTCGCCCGGGATCGGCCGCCTGATAGCCACGAACCAGGCGGGAAGCACAAGTAACAGGATTCCGGTCAGCATCACCAGCGTCGCCCGCGGCAACCGGTGGGACCACTGGAAGTACCCGAGCGTCGCGAGCGCTAACCCGCAGACGAGCACGCGCTTTTGGGTCAGAAACACCGCATCGAGGATCCGCCGCGGCCGGGGCTTGTACATCGGGATCAGCGCCATGATCGTAAAGAAGACGCTCATCGAGAGCGCCCGTCGGAGCGACATCCCCGTTAACACGGTGACGTCGAGACGGTTGAATAGCGGAACGTACGTCGTAAAGAGGTACTGCGGAATGGCGTGATTCGCCACCAGCACGGCCAGCGCCGTCAGCCCGGCGACGCCCGTCACCGAGAGCGTCCGGTAGCGCCATCCCGTTGTCATCGTACATGTGACACTGCCGCACCGGTATAAGGACTGCGTTACCAACGGCTTTCGCGGTCGGGGGCAACTCTCGGCCCCGATATCCAACTACGCACGATCCGGTACCCGCCGTCGGCGTTTTTCGCTACCGGAACCCGCCCGGCGGTGATCGCGGGAAGCGTCTCGCTTGCTGCTGCCTACCCAAACCACGGCGACACGACGGAGTACGTGATGAGATGCGACCGAGACGACGCGCCGGCGGTGACGAGAGCGTGTTAGCGTATCTACGCTCTCGGATTTCCCGTCTCCTGCCCAACAACTGCCAAGGACGATGCTTACAAACGCGTCCTCTGCGTACGCGTCGACATGACCGCCGACGATTTCCTCGATACGGTCCGCGACGACAACGAAACAGCGCTCTCCCGACTCGGCTCTTCGAAGGCGCTCTACGCGCTCACGGGTGGGGAGATGGAGAGCGACGCGGTCCTCGATGCTGCCGCGACGTCCGCCCTCGCCGCCGCCGAGACGTACGAGGAGTGGACCGAAGACACCGGCGTCGACTGCATCGCCGACGCCGCAGTCGTCGAGCGCGACCAGTACGAAACCGTCGTCGACGACGTGGCGGACCACGACCCACACGGGACGCCGGCGATACAGGTGTACCTCCGAGGGCTCGACGATGACGTCTCCCGCGTCGGCGGGCTCGTCGGCGCGGCGCTCGCGGAGTCTAAGCGCGCCACCCAGATGTCGGGCTTTTTCACGGGCGAGGCGGACCCGCAGACGGCGTCCACGTTCCGTGGGTACGGTGGGTCGCTGGACGACCTGCGCGACGAGGCGGTCGCCGCCCTCGGCGATCTGTGCGACGGCGACGAGGACTGGGGCCGCGCAGCGGAGGCCGCAGGTGGAGCGATCCAGGCGGCGTACGACGACTACGTCGAGAAGTTAGAGGCGATGGGCGTCAATCCGAAACCAGTCTGCTAAATCGGAGTTCCAGCTATCGACGAGTGGACGGTTTCGCATTCGAAGCCGCGACCGTCTCCGCTCTCAGGCGCTCGGTCAGTGAGCAGTCTACGAGACCGTTCACCTCGGGGCGCGAATTCGCATCTCGTTCGATACTCGCTCGCTTTCGCTGGCCAGCGCGCCATCCGGGTGATCGACGTTATCCCTCACACCCCGGTCCCCGAATTCTCGCGGACATCCGAACTGCTTCGGACTGGTCCGCTATAGTTCAGACGCCCTCAAGCGTTTCGCGGTACGACCGGATCTCCGCGAGCGCCTCGTCGATAGCCGACCGCACCTCGTCGTTCTCGTCGTCGCCGATCTCGTCCAGTATCCGCTCGTGGCGTGCCAGTCGGCCGTGGTCCGGGCCGCGGTCGGCTGTCGCGAGGTCGGCGAACTGGTCTGACTGGTCGTACAGGCGCTCTCTTGCTTCGTCGTCGTCGGCCGCCGCGCTGGCGTCGCGGAGCAGTTCGCTCACGCGTTCGAGTTCGTCTCGACTCATGCTCGGCTGTAGGCACAGCTAGATGAAAGAAGTTGTCACAACCCCGCGGCCGTCGAGTCGCTCGCGGCGGTCGGTCAGCAGTACTCGACTCGTGCTCTCTGATTCGGGTTACGCATTCGCTCGCACTTGTTCGCTCCCTATCCGAATTCTGTCTGGTCAGGTCTGATCGGTCGAAGCGGAGCGGTCTGGCGGGTGAAGAAATTCGTCTGATTCTGCGACGGAAGTCACGGGGGGTGGCTATTCAGGCCGTAACGCGGTGACGCCCGACGTAATCGCCGGCGAGGCCGTAGACCCCGTTGGCGAGGAGGATAGTCGCTCCCATCGTCGTCGTGACGAGACCGAGACCGAGGTTCGCGCGGCCGGTGACGTACGCCAGAGTGAACCAGACAACGGCGACGGTCGTTAGGCCGACGGCGGCGAGGAGCGCGCGTGTCTTGATTCGCCACCCCCAGCGGGCGATCCCGGCGAACGCAATAAGACCGAGCGCAAGCGTGACCTGTCCGGGATACCCGACGGCGAGGCCGGAGACGGAGACGCGACCGAGACCGAGCGTAATCCAGGGGAGGAAGGCGGAGAGGACGACGGTCATTGCTCCCGTCATCCCCAGCTTTTCGGAGCGGGTAAATCTAACGTCAAACTTCATCAGTATCGTATAGGTGTTCGGGGTTGCTATTAAGTGTTTCTGTGCTGAAATATATGGGAACGTTTGTCAGGGGAACGGGCCGCACACGATGTCTGCAGTCCCCCACGATGGTCGATGGCTACGAGTCAGTATCTGAATAATAATTATCATAATAAACAGTCGCAGCGCACACTGTACGGGATCGGTGACGTGTTTTTCCGCTTCTGGTTCAGATACGTCGAACCCCGTCGTTCGAACATCGAGGAAGCACCCGACCGAGCGCGTAAAGTAACTTCAGACCGTATCGTTGTCCACTGTGAGCGACGCAAACTCCGGTCCGCTCTCCCCGGACCGTCCCGATCAGGAACGACCGTTTCGCGTCGACGCGCCGTTCGACCCCGCGGGCGACCAGCCGGAGGCCATCGAGCAACTGGCCGAGGGCTACCGTCAGGGGATGGACGAGCAGACGCTACTCGGCGTGACTGGCTCGGGCAAGACCAACACCGTCTCGTGGGTGATAGAGGAGATACAGAAACCGACCCTCGTCATCGCCCACAACAAGACCCTCGCCGCGCAGTTGTACGAGGAGTTCCGCAGCCTGTTTCCGGACAACGCCGTCGAGTATTTCGTTTCCTATTACGACTACTACCAGCCCGAAGCCTACGTCGAGCAGACGGACACCTTCATCGACAAGGACGCCTCCATCAACGACGAGATCGACCGCCTGCGCCACTCCGCGACGCGTTCACTGCTGACGCGTGACGACGTTATCGTCGTCGCGAGCGTCTCCGCGATCTACGGCCTCGGTGACCCGTCGAACTACGTCGACATGTCGATGCGGCTCGAAGTCGGCCAAACTATCGACCGCGACGAGTTGCTCGGCCGACTCGTCGACCTGAACTACGAGCGCAACGACGTCGACTTCACGCAGGGGACGTTCCGGGTCCGCGGTGACACCGTCGAGATATACCCGATGTACGGCCGTTACGCCGTCCGAGTGGAGTTCTGGGGCGACGAGATAGACCAGATGGTGAAGATCGACCCGCTGGAGGGCGAGGTCAAGAGCCAGGAACCGGCCGTGCTCGTCCACCCGGCAGAACACTACTCCATCCCGGAACCGCAGTTGCAGACCGCCATGGACGAGATCCGCGAGGACATGCACGACCGGGTTTCCTACTTCGAGCGAGCGGGCGATATGATCGCGGCCCAGCGCATCGAGGAGCGCACGACCTTCGACCTGGAGATGATGCAGGAGACGGGCTACTGCTCGGGCATCGAGAACTACTCGGTCTACCTCGGCGACCGCGAACCGGGCGACGCGCCGTACACCCTGCTCGATTACTTCCCCGACGACTTCCTCACGGTCATCGACGAATCGCACCAGACGCTCCCGCAGATCAAGGGCCAGTACGAGGGCGACAAATCGCGGAAGGACTCGCTGGTCGAGAACGGCTTTCGCCTGCCAACCGCGTACGACAACCGCCCGCTCACGTTCGACGAGTTCGCCGACCGCGTCGACAGGACGCTGTACGTCTCGGCGACGCCCGCCGACTACGAGCGCGAGCATTCGGACCAGATAGTCGAGCAGATCGTCCGCCCGACCCACCTGGTCGACCCGAAGGTCGAGGTCGCGGATGCGACGGGACAGGTCGACGACCTCATGGACCGCATCGACGACCGCGTCGACCGCGACGAGCGCGTCCTCGTCACGACGCTCACGAAGCGTATGGCCGAGGACCTGACGGAGTACTTCGAGGAAGCGGGCGTCGACGTGGCGTACATGCACGACGAGACGGACACCCTGGAACGCCACGAACTGATCCGCTCGCTCCGCCTCGGCGAGATAGACGTACTCGTCGGCATCAACCTGCTCCGCGAGGGACTGGACATCCCCGAAGTCTCTCTGGTCGCCATCCTCGACGCGGACCAGGAGGGGTTCCTGCGGTCGGAGACCACGCTCGTCCAGACGATGGGTCGTGCGGCCAGAAACGTCAACGGCGAAGTGGTGCTGTACGCCGACGAGCGCTCGTCGGCGATGGAAGCGGCCATCGAGGAGACCCAGCGCCGCCGGCGGATCCAACAGGAGTACAACGAGGAACACGGCTTCGAGGCCACGACCATCGAGAAAGAGATCGGCCAGACGAACCTGCCCGGCAGCGAGACCGACACCAGCGACGTGACCGGCGAGGGACCGGACGACGCCGACGAGGCGGCCCGCCGGATCGAGCAGTTAGAGGCGCGCATGCAGGAAGCCGCCGACAATCTGGAGTTCGAACTCGCGGCGGACATCCGCGACCGCATCCGCGAACTCCGTCAGGAATTCGACCTGGACGGCGGCGACGATGGCGTCGCGCCCGAGATCGACCCCGAGTTCTAGGAGTACACCGGAGAGCTCTCACGACTAGCGTTTCCCGCCCTGCTACTGTCGGCTGTAATCCCTTGCAGAATATCGGACCCCGGGTGTCCGAGTATCGTTCCGAAGGTACAGCCGACAGTACGTCTCTTCGAAAAGCGATGTCTGTCGAGCCTTAGAGCGGTGTGATAGCGGGTCCCAACGCTGTTGTATGGCAGACATGACTTAAAAACCTCTTCCCGGTTTCTGGCTCTGAAAACGAGGGCCCGGAGTTAATATACTGCCCTATCTCTATCCGAGTGCGGAGGCCGCCTGGAGTCCCCGTGTCGTCCGGTCGTTGCCAGACATCGACACTGATCTGCTCCGACGCCTCCGTCCCTGACAGCCACGCCAACCGACTGCCTGATAGGGACTGCTGTAACTGTGTCCCGGTGTTCGCTGACACGTGTCGGCGACGTACCGGAATGACGTACAGCAGTCCCTCTGAAGTCGCGCCGACGGACGTCGTTGAAGAGTTTCGCGGGACCGTCCCCACGAAACGTCTGACCCAGCGACGTCCGTCCGTAGCAGCTCCCGACGCCGCCCTGCAACTGGTCCCACACCCCACCCCAACCCAACCTTTCGACCCGTCTGCCTGTACGGCGAGAAACCGGGATCCGTCGAAGCGTGGGGAACGTACCGCTGACGCTTACTCGAACTGAGACGGTATCCCGCCCTCACGTGTCCGACGGAGAGCGTAGAGACGCGTCGGAGACGAACTGCGTTCGATAAGTGCCGATTGTAACCGGCTGATCAACTGATAGTTCCTCTCATACTGTCGGCTGTAAGTCATTGAATAGGTTCGCTGGACCGACCCGGCGAACCACGCACAAACAGTTACCGCCGACAGTATCAGTCGTCCCCGACGGTCCCGGATTCAGTCGTCCCGTCGAACGGCTTCGCGGGGACGTCTTTCCGGTTGGCGTCGAACTCGGAAAGGGCGTACACGAGACTGAACAGTACCACGGCACCGACCGGCAGGAAGACGGCCGGCCCGAGACCGGTCACGCCGTAGATCAGGTACGCGAGCGTCGCGACAGAGATGACCGTGACGGCGTAGTACATCTGCGTCCGGACGTGGTCGATGTGGTCGGACCCGGCGAACGTCGACGAGAGGATCGTCGTGTCGGAGATGGGCGAGCAGTGGTCGCCGAAGATCGACCCGCTGAACACCGCTCCGACCGCGACAGCGATCATCTCTGGGCTCTGGTTACCGATCGACCACGCCAGCGGGACGGCGACGGGCGTGACCAGCGACATCGTCCCCCACGAGGTACCGATCGAGAAGGAGATGACCGCCGAGGTGAACAGGATGACGATCGGGAGCATCATCGGGCTGACGAACCCTTCGGCGATGCCAGTGACGTAGTCGCCGGTACCGAGCGCGGTGGCGACCGACCCGATGGACCACGCCAGCACGAGGATGCTGACCGCGTGGAGCATGATGCCGAACCCGTCGAGCACCGTCTCCATCCCCTCCTCCAGGTCGATGTGGTCGTCGATCAGGCCGAGGGTGAGCGCGGTCGCCACCATGCCGAACGACCCCCAGACGAGCGCGCCGGTGAAGTCGGCGTTTTCGGCGATGCCGAGCGCGTCTCTGCCGGGCGCGTAACCGGTCCAGGCCGCGCCGCCGATGACGACGACGACGAGGACGGTGACGGGGAAAACGAAGGTCCGCAGTCGGGGGTTGTCCGTGACCGGGTTGCCGAGGTCTTCTTTCATGCTCTGGAGCGGGTTGGCGTTCTCTCGCGTCACGTTACCCGTCCTGCGGGCGCGGGTCTCCGCGTCGAGCATCTCGCCGAAGTCGCGCTGGGTGACGACGACGATGCCGACCATCAGGAGCGCGAACAGACAGTAGACGTTGAACGGGATCGACCAGAGGAACGTCGCGGTGGCCGACGGCGTGTCGCCCTGAATGCCCATGTTCTCGTAGGCTGTCTGGACGAGGCCGATCTGGAACGCGACCCACGAGGAGATGCCGAACGTCGCCACGGGGGCGGCCGTCGAATCGAGGATGTACGCCAACTTCTCTCGGGACATCTGCATGTTGTCGGCCATGTCCTTCATCGCCGACCCGACGATGGCGGTGTTGGCGTAGTCGTCGAAGAACCACACCATCCCGAACAGCCACGTGACGATCCCCACCCGACGGTGGGAGTCGACGCGGGACCTAGCGAACTGCGCGACGGCGAGCGACCCGCCGAGACGCCACAGCAACGCGATCCCGGCACCGAGCAGGAACGTGAACACGATGATCTTCGCCTGGAACGTGCTCTCGCCTATCGAACTGATTATCCAGCCGAACGCTTCGATGACGCCTGTAAACGGCGTTGCGGCGTACTCGAGGACGGTGTCGGCCGCAGCGCCGGCGACGATAGCGCCCCCGATCCACACGCCGAGAAACAGCGACAGCATCGCCCGGCGCGTGATGATCGCGAGAGCGATGGCCAGAAGCGGCGGTACGAGCGACAGCGCTCCGAAGTCCGATGCCATGGTAAGCGATACCATATGCTATTATTAATCATTTGTGATCTCATGGATCGGCCAGATCACGGCCCCGGACGACCGGTATTCGGCGTTACAGGCGAGTGGATAGCGTCTCGACCGTCTTTGCCCCGATGCCGTCGACGGTTCGGAGTTCCTCGGGCGAGGCATCCCGGATGTTCTCGACGCTGCCGAACCGCCGGAGGAGACTCTTTCGCGTCTCCGGGCCGACGCCGGGAACGTCGTCGAGAACTGTCGAAACCTCGTCTCGAACCGTCTGGTGGTACTGCACGGCGAAGCGGTGGGCCTCGTCGCGTACGCGCTGGAGGAGGTGAAGTTGCGGCGCGTCGTCGGGCCAGTCGTACACGCCTGACGGCGTCACGACCAGCTCCTGGTCTTTGGCGAGCGCAACGGCGGGCACGTCCCAACCGGTCTCCGTGAGGGCGTCCCGCGCCGCGTCGAGTTGCCCCTCGCCGCCGTCGATGAGTAGGAGGTCGGGGTCGGGGCGGTCGTCGCGGCCGTCGACCGACCGCTCCGCCCGCCAGCGCAACAGCGCGCGCATGTTGGCGTAGTCGTCGTTTCGCTCGTCCAGTTTCTTCCGGCGGTAGTCGGCTTTCACGGGGTCCCCGTCGACGAAGGCGACGTTGCTGCCGACGACCGCGCTCCCGTGGGCGTGACTCACGTCGAACCCCTCGATGCGGTCCGCGCTGTCGATCCCGAGTTCGTCGGCCAGGATTCGCGTCCCGTCGCGGTCTCCGCCGCGCCGCCGAGCGTTTTTCAGCGCCAACTCGACCAGCTTCCCCTCGCGACCCGCGCCGGGGACGCGAACGGCGACGCCTTCGGCGTCAAGCCAGGCGTCTATCTCGGGGTCGCCATGATGTTCAGGCAACAGGATGGCGTCCGGTAGGTCTCGCTCGGCGTAGTACTGGGTGAGAAACGCCGAGAGGACGCGCGCACTCCCGGACCTGTCTGCTCGGCGATTTTCGGACTCTCCCCGCTCGCCCGTGTTCCCGTCATCCGCCGGTGCGGCGAGACGGTGGCGCTCCCGGTCGACGAGTTGCCCGCCCTCGCTGTGGAGGCGCGCGACCGTCGCGTCGCCGCCCTCGATGGCAACGCCCACTACGTCGACCGAACGCGCGCCGTCCTGACTGCTCACCGCCTCGCCGCCGCCCTCGTGGAACGACTCCACGACGTTGAGGCGGTCCCGGAGGTTCGCGGCGCGTTCGAACTCCCGGTTCTCCGCCGCGCGCTCCATCTCGCGCCGGAGCGGATCCGAGAGGACGCCCGTTTCGCCCTCGAAAAACCGCCGGACTGACGCCACGTCTCCGGCGTACGCGTCCTCGCTGATCTCGCCGGTACAGGGGGCGGTACAGAGGCCGACCTCGTAGTCGAGACAGGGCCGGTCGCGGTTCGCGTACTTGTGGTCCGAACACCCCCGGACGCCGTACGTCTCCCGGAGCGCTTTCACGACGGTTTCGACGCGACCTTTGTCGGTGAAGGGGCCGTATGCGACGGCGTCTTCCGCGGGGTCGCGCGTCACCTCTATCCGGGGGGCGGCGTGGTCGGTCAACTGCACCAGCGGGTAGGACTTGTCGTCTTTCAGGCGGACGTTGTACCGTGGCTGGTGGCGCTTGATGAGGTTCGCCTCCAGTAACAGCGCCTGCGTCTCCGTGTCCGTCACGGCGACCTCGACGTCGTCGGCGCGCTCGACCATCCGGGCGATGCGCTGGCTCCGGGGGCCCGCGTAGGAGCGCACGCGGTCCCGGAGGTCGACCGCTTTCCCGACGTACAGCGTCGTCCCGTTCCGGCGGAACTGGTAGATGCCCGGCTCCCGAGGCAGGTCGTCCGCGCGCTCTCTAACCGCCGGCGCGTTCATCGATGCCCCCTAGCCGAGGCAGCGGTTTGTACCCTTCGTCCCGGACTGTGCACACTCACTCGCTGTACGGTGGTTTCGCCGCCTCGGGTCCGTGGCCTTCGAGGTGAATGATGTTCTCGCGACCGATGGAGAGTTTCTCTATCTCGCCCTCGTCGACCATGTCCGAGAGCAGGCGGCTCACCTTCGCTTTCGACCACTCCGTCTCGTCGACGATCGCTGCCTGCTTCATCCGGCCGTCATTGTCCTCAAGTAGCTGTATCACGCGCTGTTCGTCGGTCAGAAGGGGTTCGTCGGCAGCCTCCTCGTCGGCCGCCTCGGGTTCTGCCGCCGCAGCGTCCTCGCTCTGCCGGCGTCGTTTCAGGAGCATCCATCCCGCGATAAGTCCGACCCCGAGTACGAGCGCACCCGCGCTGAGTTTGGCGACGGTGCTACCGTCGGCCGGGTCTGTCCCCAACTGGAGCTCTAACCCGTCTCGGAGACCGTCGCCATCGGTGTCTGGGTCGGTCGGGTCGGTGCCGTAGTTTTTCACCTCCGTCCCGTCGCTCAACCCGTCTTTGTCCATGTCGGCGTCGGTCATATTCAGCTCTCGATTCAACTCTTCCTGATTCGTCAACCCGTCACCGTCGAGGTCTCCGTCCCTGGCGATCACCATCATGCTTTCCGTCTCGACGTCAGTCGGAGTCCCGTCGCTCGTCTTCATCACTATCTGGAGAGTGTCGCGACCCGTCTCGTTTACTGGCCAGGCATCGACAGGGAACGTCACAGTGCCGTTCTGTGCGGTCACGTTCTCGGTACAGCCCAGCGTGTGGCTCTGATTCCCGTCGTTGTATCTGTACGCGCAGATGTCGTATTGCTGGGTTTCCTCTCCAGCAAAGGAGACCGAGAGATTGAACGATTCCTCTTTCCAGACGAACGTCGAGTCGTTCTGATTCATCGCTACGGCCTGCCCCGATAGTTCCACGTCGGTGACTCCCTCCTGGTTCGCTGCCAGTCCCCACGCTGGTGTTCCGAGGGCCGCGAGCACCAGAAGAACACCGATCAGGGCGAGCCCCCTTCTCGCCAACGTCATACTCTCTATTCGCCGCCCTGTCCTATACCGTTTGTCGAGGTAGACTGAGACATCACGAGAGTGATGCCTCTCGCGGACCGTCCCAGCCTAGCCGGCGGAAAGCGACCCTTTCCGGAATTATGAGATTACTGATACGTTCGTCTCGTTAGCGTCGTCGCCGACGGTGTCGTCGCCGACCTCCTCGCCGCCGGTGTCGTTACCGACGCCGCCTTCTTCTGTTTCGTCGCCGACGCCGATACCCTCTTCAGTCTCTCCGACACCTTCGGTTTCGTTGTCGTCCCCTCCACCTGGGCCGCCACAACCGGCCAATCCAACGAGTAGCACTGCGACGATAGCGACCAGTACGACACGTCTGCTGGGCAGTCTTTCTTTCATCGCTACGTCTCCAGCCCGGACCGGAACCCGATTAAAAAGCCGTAGCCGTTGCGCTTGGTTCCGAACTGTTTCGACGGTTTTGACGCTGTTGCCGTCCAGCAGTAGATGCAGTGTGAGTGTAAGTGTCCGTTAGGATCGACACTTCCGTCGATACCCGTCAGCTTCAAATCCGCCCCTATCGAAACCCCGATGAATGGAGGACTCTGACGAGGAGATCCGAGTGTGGCTCGTCGAGCGCAACGTCGACCAGCGGAACCTCGTGACGCTCGTGTACGCGACGCCGGACGGACGGCGTCGACACCTGCGTCAGCTCTCTTCGGGGGCGATAGACCGCGGAACGGACGTGACCGCGGCGAAAACGGTCCACCCGGACGATCTGGAAGCGGTCGAGGACGAGACGACCCGCGACCGCTACGAGTCGGAAGCGAGCCGCGTCGCTGACCGGCACTCGGCCGACGACACGCTGTGACTCCTCGAAGCTGGCCGGCCGGAACGCAGATGCTATCGGCTGTCCCTGTTTGTGCGTGACCCGTTGGGTCGATCCAGCGACACCGGGTAGTTGTCCCGACGGGCAATCGAGAAAGACTGTCGCAGGGGACATTCTCGGGAACTAACTGCTCAGTACGACTCACAGCTTGCAGCATAGTTTCAGAGCGTGCAACTATTCCGAACGTATTTGTAACAGCGGTCGGACAACTGCAACGATGACAGCAATAGAACTGGACGGGGTCACAAAGCGGTTCAGTGACGTCGTCGCCCTCCGTAACGTCGACCTCACCGTTCGCGACGGGGAGATATTCGGCTTCCTCGGACCGAACGGTGCGGGGAAATCGACGACGATAGACATTCTACTCGACTTCATCAGGCCGACGTCGGGCGACGTGCGCGTTCTCGGACTCGACGCGCAGGCCGAGAGCGAGGCGGTGCGCTCGCGTCTCGGCGTGCTTCCGGACGGCTACGACGTGTACGAACGGCTTACCGGACGCCAGCACATGGAGTTCGCGATCGAATCCAAGGCCGCGGACGACGACGCCGAGGCGCTGCTCGACCGCGTCGGGATCCTCGACGCCGCCGACCGCAAGGCCGGCGGCTACTCGAAAGGGATGACGCAGCGGCTGATGCTCGCGATGGCGCTCGTAGGCGAACCCGACATGCTGATCCTCGACGAGCCGTCGACCGGGTTAGACCCGAACGGAGCCCGGGAGATGCGCGAGATAATCCGCGAGGAGCGCGACCGGGGTGCGACCATCTTCTTCTCGTCGCACATCCTCGAACAGGTCGAGGCGGTCTGTGACCGCGTCGGCATCCTCCGCGACGGTGAACTGGTCGCCGTCGACAGCATCGACGGCCTCCGCGACGCCGCGGACCAGGAGATGACGTTGAAAGTCACCGTGGACGAGGTGACGCCCGCAGCGCGTGACGGCGTGACCGACCTCCCCGGCGTCTCGAACGTCATCACCAACGGAAACACGCTGAGTGTCACCTGCGACAGCGATAGCAAAACCGAGGTTCTCGACGCGCTCGAGTTCGCCGGCGCGGAGGTTCGAGACTTCTCGACCGAGCAGGCGTCGCTGGAAGAACTGTTCGCCGCCTACACCACGTCCGAGGTGTCGGCATGACTCTCGACGCCGCCTCCGTTCGCGCCGTCGCCAAGAAGGACTTTCAGGACGCCGTCCGGTCCCGCCTGCTGTGGGCGCTCTCCGTGCTGTTTGTCCTGTTCGCCGGCGGTATGGCGTACCTGTACACGGAGATTCAGAACGCGTCCGGCAACGAACTAGCCGCGCTCGACCTGATCTTTTTCCTCCAGTCGCCGGTTGGACTGCTCATTCCCCTGACCGGCCTGCTGTTGGGGTACAAGTCGGTCGCCGGCGAGATAGAGACGGGGAGCGTGAAGATCCTCCTGTCGCTCCCGCACTCCCGCGGATCGGTGCTTCTCGGGAAACTGTTCGGGCGGACGGGGGTGCTGACGGTACCGATACTCGTCGGGTTCGCGGTAGCCGCCGTCGTCGTCCTCGCACTGTATCCCGTGTTCACGGCGAAGTACTACCTCGCCTTCGTCGCGGTGACGATACTGTTCGGTCTCGCGTACGTCAGCATCGCCGTCGCCATTTCCGCGATGACGAAGTCAACGTCGCGGGCCGCCGTCGGCATCGTCAGCGCGTTCGTCGCGTTCAACATGTTGTGGGAAGTGATCGGATACGGGATCCACTACGTCGTGACTCTCATAACCGAGGGCGACGGGGTGTTCTTCCCTGGATTCGCCAACGAAGCGCCGACCTGGTTCCTCTTCTACCAGCGGCTCTCACCGAACGGCGCGTTCGGCGGCGCACTGACGTCAGCGCTCCCTCGCGATAGTTCGTTTAGTGAGTTCTTCCCGTCCGGCGACGTTCCGTTCTACCTCGCCGACTGGTTCTCACTGGTTATTCTCGCGCTGTGGGTGATCGTCCCGCTGTATCTCGGTTATCTGCGGTTCGACGCCGCGGACCTCTGACCGGCCCGCTCACCTCTCTGCCACGCCCCGTTCGTCGAGCAGGTTCTCGAACTCGTTCTCGTCAAGTACCGGCACGTCCACCGCTTCGGCGTCGCTGACCTTCGTCGCTCCGGGGCTCTCGCCGGCGACCAGATAATCTGTGTTACCGGAGACGCTGCCCGTCGCGTTCGCGCCGTGGCGCTCGACCAGTTCCTCGGCCTCGCTGCGAGTGTACCCCTCCAGCGCACCGGTGAAGACGAAGGTGAGTCCGTCGAGTTTCTCGCCGGTCTCGGCCTCGTACGGCCGCGGGTCGACGCCGTGCTCGCGGAGTTCGTCGAGCGCCCGCTGGTTGGCCTCGCTGTCGAAGAAGTCGCGCATCTGCGCCGCGACCGTCGGGCCGACGTCGGGCACCTCCCGTAACTCGTTCTCGTCGGCGGCGAGCAGGTCGTCGAGCGTCCCGAACGCCCGAGCGAGTTCGCGGGCCGTCGCCGGGCCGACGCCGGGGATGCCGAGCGCCGAGAGGAACTCCGGTAGCGGGGGTTCTTTCGTACCCGCCAGTTCGGCGAGGAGGTTCTCGGCGCTGCGCTCGCCCCACCGCTCCAGTTCGAGCAGGTCGGCCTTCTCGATACCGTAGAGGTCGGCGATGCTGTCCTCGATCAGTCCGGCCTCGACGAACTGGCGGACGCTTCGCTCGCCGAGGCCGTCGATGTCGAGGCCGTCGTCGCTGGCGTAGTACTCGACCGCGCGGCGCAGTTGCGCCGCACAGGCGAGTCCGCCGGTACAGAACGCCATCGGCCCGTCGCGTTCGACCGGGCTATCGCAGACCGGGCAGGCGTCGGGGAACTCGTAGTGGCCCTCGGTCCGCTTGTCCGTCACCTCCTCGACGTAGGGAATGACGTCACCGGCCCGCTCGACGCGCACCTCGTCGCCGACGTTGACGTTTTTCTCGGCTATCTCGTCGGGGTTGTGGAGGCTGGCCCGCGAGACGGTGACGCCGCCGACGTCGACGGGGTCGAGCAGGGCGACCGGGGTGAGTCGGCCGGTCCGTCCGACCTGGACCGCGACATCGCGGACGGTCGTTCGCTCGTTTCGCGGCGGGAACTTGTAGGCGAACGCCCAGCGGTAGTGGCGCGCGGTCGCACCCAACATCTCGCGCTTCTCGCGGTCGTCGACCTTGATGACGACGCCGTCTATCTCGTAGTTCAGGTCGTCTCTGGCGTCGACCATCCGCTCGCGGTAGTCGATGGCGTCGTCGATGTCGTCGACGCGTTCGACGAGGTCGGTAACGGGCAGGCCGAACTCCGGGAACGCTCCGTGTTCCGCCCACCGGGTCGGCCACTCGTCGCTGCTGTCGAGCACTTCGAAGAAAAAACAGGAGAGGGGCCGCTCGGCGACGACAGCGGGGTCCTGCTGGCGGATGGTCCCGGCCGTGGCGTTGCGGGGGTTTGCGAACGGCTCTTTCCCCCGTTCCACGCGCTCGCTGTTGTACTGCTGGAACGCGTCGCGGGGCATGTACACCTCGCCGCGGACGGCGAGGAAGTCGGGGTGGTCACCGCGCAGTCGCTGCGGGATCGCGCCGATAGTCCGGACGTTGCGGGTCACGTCATCGCCCTCGCGCCCGTCGCCGCGGGTGGCAGCGCGGACCAGTCCCCCGTCCTCGTACACGACTTCGATCGACACGCCGTCGAACTTCGGTTCGCAGACGTAGGTCAGGTCTGCGGGTCCGTCGCCGTCGACTTCCTCCCGTACCCGTCGGTCGAACTCCCGGACGTCTTCCTCATCGCCGCTCTGGTCGATAGAGAGCATCGGCGCGACGTGGGTGACGGCGTCGAACTCGTCGACCGGTTCCCCGCCCACCCGCCGGGTGGGGCTGTCCTCGGTCTGCAGGTCGAACTCGTCTTCGAGCGCTTCGAGGCGGGCGAACAGCGCGTCGTAGGTTCGGTCGGCGATGACCGGATCGTTCTCCACGTAGTACCGCCGGTCGTGGTGCCGGATCGCTTCGCGCAGTTGCGCGGCCTGCTCGCGCGCCTCGTCCGGAGCGAGCACCGACACGGGATCGAAGTCCGTCGGGGGGTCGCGGACGTACGGGTTGTCTTCGAGGTCGGGAGTCGACATTTGCTCTCCCTTCTCGCTGCCGGCCCCTAAAAGACGGCGTCCGCGCCGCAGTCGGCCGTGGGAAGCGTGCTAACTCGTCGCAATGTGGCGACGTTTGCGCGTCCCGCGGGGCTTATCCGTTCTGACGCGAAACCCGGAAGTATGACCGAGGAGTTCCTGCTTTTGAATCCCGGCCCCGTGCCCATCACGGACGAGGTCCGGACGGCGATGGACGAAGGGATGGTTTCGCACCGGTCGTCGGAGTTCGAGGCGGTCTACGAACGCGCCCAGAACGGTCTCGACTACGTGTTCGAGCGCTCGTCGCTCGACGGCAAACCCACGTCCAGCGGCGGAACAAGCCTGATCCTGAACGGGACGGCGACGATGGGGATGGAGGCCGCCGTCGCCAACCTCGTGGATGAAGACAGCGAGGTCGTCTCGCTCGTCAACGGCAAGTTCGGGCGGCGCTTCGCGCGCATCGCCGACCGCTACTGTGACTGCACCCGCGTCGAGGCGACGTGGGGCGAGTCCTTCGATATGGACGCGGTCCGCGAGGCCATCACCGACGAGACGGACGTCGTCACGCTCGTCAACAACGAAACCAGCACCGGCCTCCTGAACCCGACCGAGGCCGTCGGCGAGATCGCCGACGAGTACGACGCTCGATTCGTCGTCGACGGCGTCACCAGCATCGGCGGCGACGTACTCCGCGTCGACGACTGGAACATCGATATCGCCATCACGGACGGCCAGAAGGCGCTCGCGGCCCCGCCGGGGATCTCGGCGCTGTACGTCACCGACGACGTGGTCGACGATTTCGACGGCGAGAGCGCGCCGTTCTACGAGGACTTAGACTGGCACCTCCGCAAGGCCGAGAGCCACCAGACTCCCTTCACGAGCGCGGTGCCGCTGTTTCGCGCGCTCGCGGTCGCCGTCGAGCAGATAGAGGAAGAGGGGATGCCGGACCGAATCGAGCGACACCGCGGTCAGGCCGCCGCGTTCCGCGAGGGCTTCACCGCGATGGGCCTCGAACTGTTCGCCGACGCCGACGGCCCGACCGAGTACTCGAACACGCTCACCGCCATTGCCCTGCCGGACTCCGTGCGGGAGGCTCCCGAGGAGTTCTTCGGTGCGGTCGAGGAGCGCAACGTCTCGATCAGCGGCGGGCAGGCCCACCTCGGCGGCGACATCTTCCGCGTCAGCAACATGGGGAACCTCACTGCCGACCAGATCCTCCGCGGGGTCAGGACAGTCGGCGAAGCGATGGAGGAGGTCGGCGTCGACGTGGATGTCGACGAAGGCGTCGCCGCAGCGCGAGAGCAGTTGTAAGCGCGCGCTGAGGTGCGAGCGAAGCCACGGTCGGACCCCGGTCGTCGCTGCGCGAAACGGGGGCGACCGTTCCGGTCTCTCAGGACCGAACTACGGGTGGAAAACGGAGCGGGCGATCATTGCGTCCCAAACACCTCTAGAGCGTCTTTTTCCAGCGGTCCCGTCGAAAACAGGGAAATCACGTCTCCCGTCTGAATGACAGTTTCCCCTTTCGGCGTGAGTACGTCGCCCTCCCGTTCAATGCCAACCACGAGCATTTCGTCGGCCATCAGACCCTCGTCGACCGCCTGTTCGATCGTCATCTCTGCGATCTCGGCCCCCTCTGAGACGGTGAATTCGACGACTTCCGCTTGCCCGGCGAGATTCATGAAGTCCGTTAACGACGGACCCTTCGGAACGTTCTCCGGACCGAACGGATCGTATGGGGTGTGATACTCCCCTTCGATAACGCTCTCATCGTCGATCTCTAACCCGAGGTCCGAGAGGTCACCGGCGATCCGACTGATATCGTCCGTGTCCGACCCGACGGCTGTGATAGTCAGGTTCGATGTCCCTGTCATCAACTCCCGAACCGTTACCACCCCGGAGATTTCGAGAGCCGAGTGAGCGAGTCGGTCGCGGTCCGGGATCGGGGCCGTACAGCTGAACTGGTAGGTGACGTACCCTTCGATAGATTTGTAGTCGATGTCGGCGGGATACCCCCGGAGAATATCCTGCTCTTCGAGTTGTTGGATCCGATTTCGGATCGTCGCCGGAGTAACTTCCATTTCGTCGGCGATCTCCGATGTCGCCGTATTCCGGGCGTCCAGCGCCAAATAATAGAGAATGCGTTTGTCGATTTCATCGACGCGGTGATCCATACCCGAACTACGGTTAGAACTCACAAAGGTCTTATCTGTACGTCTCGGTTGGCCGTCTCGAATCGAACTCGACCGATCCGGACGCGTCGACCGTCGATACCACACTCACAAATATCCAACACTCAAACACATTCAACTGGCGACAACAGCCCTTCTAGGAGAAATAGATAGGGCGTGTATTTTTTGTATTCGAAATTAGATGCCAACATTTATGGCTCACCGGAAATGTAGCTGAGGGTGGAATGCTTTCGTGACAGCAAACACGTCGTCCGAAGCACTCTCTCGCCGGGTACCGTCGTAGGCGTCCCCGGAACAGAAACGGCAGTGATCCAACCCAAAGTATGACCCAATCCGATATTGACCCGCCGGAGGAGATACCGACGCGGGTCACAAACGCGCTCGAAGGTAGCAGTGACAGCCAACTCAGGGAGATCATCCATTACGCCCAACAGCTCCTCCACGAACACCCGCCGCTCACGGACGCAATCGAGTCACGGGAGGGCGAAGTCCTTGTTCGCACGGAGGACTCTGGAGCGTACACGATCGTCGTAATGGAACGCCCGGAAGAGACGGGCGAGGCACGCGGTCCCTTCGCCTACAGAGTCAACTGGGAGCCCGCTGTCGACGATGGTGGCAAGTACAGGTGGCACTACCTGGGGCGGGTCTACGGCTCAACCGGGGGTGACTAGGGTGCCGGACGTCGATGCGGTCCACAGTCGTCACGCAACCGCGTTCGCGTCTCGCGGCGGGAGTCGCTGGAAGGAACCTCTGACTGGCGGTGACTTCCACACCCAGGCCGGACACAGTGTCGTCCCGATTCCGTACCGTTCCGGCTGGGGAAAACAGCGTGCCTGCGGTCGAACCTCGACTGTACGAGCAGGAGCTTTATAAGTAATCGATATCACACATGTACGTCATCATCGTTGGAGCGGGCGACATCGGTACTCCGCTCATCGACATCGCTACCCGATCCGGAAACGAGGTCGTCGTCATCGAGCAAAACGAACAGAAAGCCGACGATATCGCCAGAGAGTACGACTGTCTGGTGCTCAATGCGGACGCCACTACGAAAGACACACTGGCGGACGCGGAAGCCGAGCGGGCCGACGCGATCATCCCGACGACAGAACAGGACGCGACGAACGTCATGGTCTGTCTGCTCGCAAAGGAGTTCGACGTTCCGGCAATCACGTCGGTGGTCCACAACGCCGAGCACATGAACCTCTTCCGTCAGATCGGAGTGAACACGATCGAAAACCCCCAGCAGCTCATCGCGGGCTATCTCTACCGAGCGGTGGCCAGGCCGGCTATCGTCGATTACATGCGAATCGGCGACGAGGCGGAGGTGTTCGAGATCACGGTGACGGAGGGCGCACCGATCGCCGGGAAGACACTCACTGAAGCGGGCAAGGAGAACATTCTTTCGGACGACGTCTTGATCGTCGCAATCGAACGTGAAGGCGAGGACAAGCCGTTGATGCCCCGAGGGGACACCCGGATCGAGCTAAACGACCTGTTGACGGTCTACTCTGCGATCGGAGCGGACCCGGAACTCACGGACATCTTCGGTCATTACGAAGATCGAACAGTATAATGGACGATTCCCTTGAGATGAGGTGCGACGATCCGCGATGATGGTAGATACGCGAACCGTCGGCCGGGACGTCGGTCGAATCGTCCAGGCGATCTCACTGATGGCAGTTGCTTCCGTCGTCGTGGCAACTGTGAACGGAGAGTTCTACGCTGTCCCCGCGTTTGTCGTCTCCGCGATCATACTGGCGGGGATCGGTACTGGTCTGGTTTGGCGATACCGGGGAGCGGACCCACCGGAAAAACGCGAAGCGATGGTCACCGCGGCTACTGCATGGGCTATTATCGGCGTCCTCGGCGGCTTGCCGTTTCTACTGATCGCCTGGACGATCCAGATCGATCCGCTGCCGGTCTGGGCGAACACACCGCCGATGGACGAGACGACTGCGGTGTTTCTCAACCCGCTTGACGCGGTGTTTGAGAGTATGAGCGGCTTCACGGGCACCGGACTCACGGTGGCTGCTGTCGAAGAGAAGCTTCCGCGGTCTCTCCACTGGTGGCGCTCGTTCATTGAGTGGGTCGGCGGTGTCGGCGTGATCGTGTTGACCGTCGCCATTCTTCGACGAGGCGGAGGTAGCAGCGGCTCGTACACCCTCTACGAGAGCGAGGCCCGGTCCGAGAAGATCCATCCGAGTATCGTGACGACGGTTCGGGAGATCTGGAAGATATTCGTTGGCCTCACCGTCGGGTCGATAGTCCTGTTTCTCCTCGTTGGCATGCCGCTGTGGGACGCGATCAACCACGGAATGACCGGGATAGCAACAGGCGGATTCTCCGTCCACGCGGAGTCGATCGGCTACTACGACAGCCCGTTAGTGGAGTACGCCACGGTCCCCGTGATGGTCGCCGGTAGTATCGCGTTCCCCGTCCATTACCTGATATTCAAGGGTGAACTGCGGAACCTCTATGCCGACCTGCAGACGCGGTGGGTGTTCATTTGGTTCACGCTCGGGTCGCTCGCACTGACGGGGATCCTGTACACGAACGGCCAGTACGAAACCCTCGAAGAAACGTTCAGGATCAGCCTGTTCCAGTTCGTCTCGGCGACCTCGAACACCGGCTTTGGCAGCGCTGCGGTCGGTGGCGGAACAGAACAGGTCTGGAGCGCCGGCGCGACACTGCTTGCCTGCGTCGGGATGCTCACTGGCGGAGCGGCCGGATCGACGGTTAGCGGACTCAAACTCGTTCGCGTGATCACGCTGGTCAAGGGGACGGTCTGGCAGATACGAGACGTCTTCCATCCGCAAACCGCTATCCGGTATCTGCGGATCGGCGAACGGAGACTCAGCGAAGACCAGGCTCAGCGCGAGTACACTGAAGCGACAGTCGTGTTCGTGCTCTGGATCACGTTCCTCGCGATCGGCGTCGCCGTCCTCCTTCACGCACTGTCACCGGCTCATCCGCTGGAGTACGTGATCTTCGACGTGATGAGCGCACAGAGCAACGTCGGCCTCAGTTCCGGTATCACCGGGCCGGAGATGCCCGATACCGCCAAGGGAATGTTGATCCTCAACATGTGGGTCGGTCGGCTCGAGATCATTCCCGTTGCAGTTCTGCTCGGTTCGGGTCTCCAGCGTCTCAATCTCTACCGTTGAAACGGGGGCCGAGACTGACGGACGCTCCTGTTTCAAATGCCATCGCCTGCTCTCGTCGGAAACACTGCTACTCCTCGTTCCGCTCGATGTCGATGTCGACGCCGTTCTCCAGGTCGCCCGCGTCCGTCACTCCACCCGGATCACCGATGTCGACGACGCCGAGGCTCCGTCCGAGTTCGGCTTCGATCGCCGACACAAGCGCGGCCGGATCGTACTGCTCTATCAGCCACTCGGCGACGGCCTCTCCCAGCGTCGCGCCGACGCCGTACCCGACTACGTCGTCGACGATCGGACCGGCGGGCGACCGCCCGACCACGTCTCTGACGAACGCTCGCCCAACGAGGCGGCCGACGACCCGGGTCGCCTCCTGAACGTCTACAGCCTCTTCTATCTCGGCGTCGGAGAGCAGCGCCTGGAGGTCGACCGCCTCGACTATCTCCTTCGCCGTGTCGGCGGCGAAGTACGCTTCGAGTGCCCGTTCCAGCGTACCCAGCGGTTCGTCCGGTGACTCGTTCATGCGAAACCGTGTCGCTAGCGGCGACTCGAACGGTTAAGAATTTTTGTCGGGTTCGGTAGAACAGGATGAAAAATCAACGGTTGTGAGCGCGGCGCGACCAACAGGGGGAGGCCTATATCCGGCGAGTCCGTACGACCAATTGCGGCACCCCAATGCTGCAACCGTCCGGCGACGGGGCGGTCCTTTTCTGACCGCTCTCGCCGGCGTTTCCCCACCCCCTTTCGACATCGTCGAGCGGCGGGATTCCTTTCCTCTGCGAACCCGTGTTCGCCCCAACCCACGCTACGTCTGCACCCCCAACCCCGTTACGTCTCTTCTGTTTCGCCGAACGTCTCCGTCCGTTCCACGTCGATGCGGAGAAGCAGCGGGAGCGTTACCAGTGCCAGCGCGATCTCGACGCTCCCGGCGACCAGAAAGGCGGTGCCGAACCCGTACGCGTCGGCGACGGTGCCGCCGACGAGAAACCCCGTGAGAAAGCCGAGACTTCCGAACAGGTTGAACCCGCCCATTGCGGTTCCGCGGTCGCTCGCGGGTGCGAGGTCGGTGACGAGTGCCATCGTCGCGGGTGCCATCAGCGCACCCAGAACGCCGACGAGGACCATCCCCGCGCCGGCGAGCGCGACGGTCGGCATGCGCCCGACGGCGACGACACAGAGGCCGTACAGTGCGGACCCGCCGACGATGGGGAGGCGGCGGCCGACTCGGTCCGACAGCGCGCCGAAGGGGTACTGGAGCAGGGCGAAGGGAGCGAAAAAGAGCGCGAGCATCAACCCCGTCGCGCCGGGGCCGAGGCCGAAGACGGTTCGGAAGTAAAGCGTGCCGACCAGCGCGAAAAACCCGGCCGTCAGGCGGTCGATGAAGCCGAAGGCGTAGGGAACTGTCAGCGTCGGCGTAGCGGTGAGGTTCGACGCGACGGTGCGCAGGGTTTCGTTCCGCGACGGTGCACGGTCCGCGACTCGCGAGACCAGAAGGCCAGCGACCAGCAACAGTCCGCTCGCGAGGTACAGGGGCCCGAGCGGGTCTATCTCCGTCAACTGGCCGCCGAGGGGCGCGCCGGTCGCGGTGCCGAGGCCGATGGCGATGCCCGCCGCGCCCATGTTTTTCCCGTGGCCCCCCGAGAGGTCCATCAGCATCGTCATCGCGAGCGAGAAGGCACCGATGGTCGCTGCGCCCTGGAGCGCGCGGATGACGAGGACCGCTTCGAAGGAGAGGTCCGTCACTGCGGGTGCAACGGCCAGTACGGCGTATCCGACTGCGCCGCCGACCGCACCGACGACGATGAAGGGGACGCGCTTGCCGGCGGCGTCGCTGGCCGCGCCCCAGACGCCGACGAAGACGACGAAGGCGGCGAACTCCGCGACGAGAAACCACATGCTCGCGTCGAGGTCAGTCGTCGCGCCCAGTGCGGACACCAGGTCCGGGACCCCCGGATAGAGAAGAGTCTGGGCCAGCAGGACGGTGAAGACGACTGCCGCGAGCAGTGTCCGTTCTCGTCGTATCCGTTCCACAGCGGCTATTGTCGCTCTCGGATGAAAAACGCCCCGAGTCGCTCCCGTTCCCGTGGCAAGAAGTGGCAAGAACTGCGAATCTTGCCGTAACTATGGGTTATATGAATTTGAAGATATATGAGTGAGATACATGACTGACGAGGACGAGTCCACGGAGACGGACATCTCCACCCGGAGCGTCCACGCGGGGCAGGAACGGCCCGACGAGTCGACGGGCGCGCGCGCTCCGCCGTTGCACCAGACCACGTCGTACGTGTTCGAAGACGCGGACCGTGCCGCGGACCTCTACGCGTTAGACGCCGAGGACCACATCTACTCCCGCATGAGCAACCCGACTGTCGAGACTCTGGAGGAGCGTCTCGCCAGTCTAGAAGGCGGCACGGGCGCGGTGGCGACGGCGAGCGGTATGGCGGCGCTCGACGCGGCGACGCTCGTGCTCGCGGAGACGGGCGACAACGTCGTCTGCTCGACTGACACCTACGGCGGGACGACGGCGTACCTCTCGAACACCGCCGCGCGCCGCGGGATCGAGGCCCGGTTCGTCGACACGCTGGACTCCGACGCGTACGCCGAAGCCATCGATGACGACACCGCCTACGTCCACGTCGAGACGATCGGCAACCCCTCGCTGGTGACGCCGGACTTCGAGCGCGTCGCCGACGTGGCCCACGACCGCGGCGTCCCGCTGGTTGTCGACAACACGTTCGCGACGCCGTACCTCTGTCGACCGCTAGAACGCGGTGCGGACGTGGTGTGGAACTCGACGACCAAGTGGCTCCACGGGTCCGGCACGACGGTCGGCGGCGTCCTCGTCGAGGACGGCGACTTCCCGTGGGGCGAACACGGCTACGAGGAAGTCGCCGGCGACAACCCCGCGTACCACGACACCGACTTCTCGCGGGACTTCCCCGACGCGCCGTTCACCGCCGCAGTTCGGTACCGGTCGCTGCGAAGCCTCGGCGACCAGCAGTCGCCGTTCGACGCTTGGCAGACCCTCCAGGGCCTCGAATCGTTCCCGCTGCGGATGGACCGACACTGCGAGAACGCGGCCATCGTCGCGGAGTATCTCGCCGACCACGACGACGTGGCGTGGGTCACGTACCCGGGGCTGGCGGACCACGAGACCCACGACGAGGCCAGCGAGTATCTAGACGGTGGGTACGGCGGGATGATCGCGTTCGGCCTCGACGGCGGCGACGCCGAACCGTCGGATCGCGGTTCGGACTCTCGCGGCGGATACGAGGCCGGCAAGGCGTTCTGTGAGAACGTCGAACTGGCCTCCTTCCTCGCGAACATCGGCGACGCGAAGACGCTCGTCATCCACCCCGCGAGCACCACGCACGGACAGCTATCGCCCGAGGAACAGCGACAGGCGGGCGTCACGACCGACCTGGTCCGCCTCTCAGTCGGCATCGAGGACCCGGCGGACATCCTCGCGGACATCGAACGGGGGATCGAGTCAGCGACATGAAGGCGACAGCGGGCACCATCGACCTCGGCGAGTTCGAGTTCGAGAACGGCGAGTCGATTCCGTCGCTGGAGGTCGCCTACGAGACGTACGGCGAGTTCGAGGGTGACAATGCGGTGCTGGTCTGTCACGCCCTCACGGGCAGTGCCCACGTCGCCAACCGCCGTCTCACTGACGGGGAATCGCCCGTGACAGGCGGACAGGCACGCGCCTGGTGGGACGACATCGTCGGCCCGGGAAAGGCCGTCGACACGAAGGAGTACTACGTCGTCTGTGCCAACGTTCCCGGGTCGTGCTACGGGACCACGGGACCGTCGAGCGAGAACCCCGAAACGGGCGAACCGTACGGCACCGACTTCCCGCCCGTCACCGTCACCGACTGGACGCGCGCCCAGCGGGAAGTGCTGAACGAACTCGGCGTCGGCCGCCTCCACGCCGTCGTCGGCGGCAGCGTCGGCGGGATGAACGTTCTGGAGTGGGGAAAGCTGTACCCGGACGACGTTCGCCGCCTGGTTCCGGTGGCCACCGCCGCCCGCCTCGACCCCCAGTGTCTGGCTATCGACGCCATCGCACGACGGTCGATCATGACCGACCCGAACTGGAACGGCGGGGACTACTACGGTGTCTCCGCCGAAGGCGGAGGCTCGTCGGACGACTCCGACGGCGGCGAGCATCCGGACCACGGCCTCGCCCTCGCCCGCCAACTCGGTCACGTGATGTACCTCTCGAAGGCGTCGATGGAGCAGAAGTTCGGCCGCCGCGCGGCCGGCCGCGACGCCGCCCAGGACGTGTTTCCCTCGGACCCGGCGGCGGGGTTTTTCCCGTACCGTGACGTGGAGTCGTATCTCGACTATCAGGCCGACAAGTTCGTCGACCGGTTCGACGCCAACAGCTACCTCTACCTGACGCGGGCGATGGACAACTACGACCTCGCTGGCGGCTACGACTCCGACGCCGCCGCGCTCGCCGCCTTTGAGGGCGAGGCGCTGGTTATCTCGTTCACCGGCGATTGGCACTTCACGAGCGAACAGTCGGAGTCACTCGCGGACGCCTTCCGCGAGGCGAGCGTACCGGTCGCACACCACGTCATCGACTCCGACCACGGCCACGACGCGTTCCTCGTCGAACCCGAGAACGTCGGCCCGCCGGTCGCCGACTTCCTCTCCGACGGCGTCGAGGGCCGCGCCGTCACCGACACCGCCGAAGACGAGGACGAGGGCTCCGACTTCGCGCCGGTCCACACGAGCCTGTTCTCGTAACTCGCCTCGACAGACTACCCATTCGATTCCTCGGCGAAGCGACGTATCCATCGAGTCCCGATTACCAAAGCGAACTGGCGTACTGAATGCTGATCGCGTGCTATCACGTCCGACCTCTCCGCTCAGATTTTATTCCCGAAACCAATGTTAGTTAAATAGATAACTATAAACCCCTGAAGTCTCTGTGTTCCGATGATGTCAGGGTCAAGGGACGATTCCGGACAACAGGACGCACAGAACGCTGTTCAGGACGGTGGACAGCCGAAGGGCCAACCGCAGGGACAACCCGCCGCTGGACAGGCACCGCCTGCCACGCAGGAGTCCGTCACTGACAAACTCAAAGACCCGCTCGTACAGGAGTTCACGAAAGGAATCGGCGCGCTGTACGCCATTACGGGTATCGGACTCGGACTGCTGGTAGTGGTGTTTGGCTTCGTCGGCAAGCCCGTCCTTATCCGTGGGACGCAGGCTGATACCGTAGCGGAGGTCCCGGAGTACGGGACGTACATGGCCGCCGAATTCGTCAACCAGACCGGTCAGATCGTGCTCATGATACTGCCCCTTCTGGCCGTCGCGGCGGCGCTTCCCGTCGGCCTCTATGCGGCACGCTCGCTCAACGTCGACGACAAGACGTCGTACATCGCCGCCGGCGTGAGTTCGCTGGTCGGTTCGGTCCTGATGGTCGTCGCAGGTGGCTACCTCGCGGCTTCGCAGGTGTCAAACGTTCAGGACGAGGCCGAGGCGGCCAACAAGGCCCTCGCCGAAGTGGAAGACACTGAAGGGCTGACACAGGCAACTTCGTTCACCGAGGAGTATACGGTCGAAGCCGTCGACCTCGTGATCAACAGCGTCGGAACCGGTGTCGTCGCGGCTATCATCGCCGTCGCCGCCGCGTACGCCTACCGCAACTACCTCGTCGACTCGCTGTAGCCTGCTCTCCGCGATCGATGTTTTCCGGAGTCGCCTGGTTCTCCGCCAGCGACTCAACCGTTAAACGCAGATCACGCCCAAATTAGGGACGCGGTCGGCGTCTGTCGTCCGTCGTAGGCGACGACGAGACCGCGACGATCGAGTGTCACGCCGCCGCGATGCTGCGCGAGATCGAACCCTTTCACGTCCGCAGAACATCAAATCGAGTGGATAATTATAAATCGCTGTCGTGTAACGTACGGATAATGGCAGACAGAGGTGGCAACCAGCAGAACCGTAGCGAACAGGGGAGAAAACAGGGGGGCGGGCAGGTTCAGGGTCAGCCGAACGACGGCGCGGCCGGACAGCAACCCGGTGCCGTCGGCGGCGCACAGAGCAGGCAGGAGGGTATCGTCGACGTAGCGACGAAGCCGCGGACGAAGGAGTATCTCACCTTCTTCGTCGGACTGTTCGCCGTCGTCGGACTGGCCGTCGGACTGAGCGTTATCCTCGTCGGCGCGCTCGGGGGGTCGCCGCTCTCGCCCGACTTCGACTCGACGGTGCAGAATCAGTTGGACAGCAACGTCGACAACGTCGACGAGATGCTCGCCCAGATGCACCTGAACCGTCTGGCGGCGACGGCGATCAACGGCGCGCCGCTGCTCGCGGCCGTACTCGGTGTCGTCACCGGTGGCTACGTCGGAAGTCGTCTCCGCGCACCAGACCGCGAAGCGTACGTCACCGCCGGCCTCAGCGCCGGTGTCGGCTCCGCCGTGCTGGTGACGCTCGTCGGGTTCCTCGCCTCCACGCAGATCGGCCCCGTCCCGGCCCCCGAGTTGACTGACGAGGCGTCACAGAGTGCGGGAATGGCCGAGGCCGGACTCGGCGCAGTCGAGGGTATTCCGTCGGCTATCCTCATCGGCGGCACTGACCTCTCGACCGGCGATCTCCTGACGAACGCGGTCCTCATCGGCATCGCCGTCGGGGCGGTCGCCGCGGCGACAGTCTACGTAGTGCGGAACTACAGCCCGCCGGAGGCCTGATCGGTAGCGGTACCCGTTACAGCACGTCGTCTTTTTCGAGGAGGTCCTGCAACTCGCCCATCGTCGTGACGACCGTGTCACAGTGGGGGCGAACGGCGTCTTTCGGCTCGAAGCCGATAGCCTGGCCCGCGACCTGGAGCATCGGCAGGTCGTTCGCGCCGTCGCCGACAGCGATGGCGTCTCCCATCTCGACACCGAGGTCGTTGGTCAGCGATTCGAGGGCGTCGTCTTTCGTCCCCTCGATGAGCGGTCCTTCGACCTCGCCGGTCAGTTCGTCGCCGGCCATCGGCAACCTGTTCGCGACGATGGTGTCGACGCCGACGCCCTCGCGATCGAGTGCGGCCTCGACGCCGCGTTCGAACCCGCCGGTGAGGATAGCGACGTGGACGCCGGCAGCGCGAAGCGTCGCGATGAGGTCGGCCGCACCGGGCCGCAAAAGAACCTCGTCGAACGCCGCGGCGGCCTCGACCGCCGGGAGCCCATCGAGCAGCGCCGCGCGCTCGCGCAGGCTGGTGGCGTAGTCGATCTCGTTGTTCATCGCCCGCTCGGTGATCGCAGCCATCTCGTCGGCCACGCCGCGGCGCTGCCCGAGCAGGACGGTCATCTCCGAGTCCGAGAGCGTTCCATCGAAGTCAAAGGCGACGATCGTCATGCCGCGGGATTCGTCCGGGGGTGTTGAAAAGAAAGCGATCCCGCGTTTTTTCGCCGGGTCGCCGCCCGGCGGGGGTCCCGATCCGGCAGTTTTCGCCACACATGCCGACACAGGAAGCGTTAACCCGACCGGGCGAAACCCCCTTCGTATGAAGGTACTCGTAACCGATCCCATCGCGGACGCGGGCCTCGCCCGCCTGCGGGAGTCGGGCCACGAGGTCGAGACGGCCTACGACGTGGAGGGCGACGAACTGTTAGACGCGGTCGCCGACGCGAACGGACTCATCGTTCGGTCCGGCACCGAGGTGACCGAAGAGGTGTTAGACGCCGCCTCTGACCTGGTCATCGTCGGCCGCGCCGGCATCGGCGTCGACAACATCGACATCGACGCGGCGACCGAACACGGCGTCATCGTCGCGAACGCGCCGGAGGGCAACGTCCGCGCGGCGGCCGAACACACCGTCGCGATGGCGTTCGCCAGCGCGCGCTCTATCCCCCAGGCCCACGTCCGCCTCAAGGCCGGCGAGTGGGCGAAAGGCGACTACCTCGGGACAGAGGTAAACGGCAAGACGCTGGGCGTCGTCGGCCTCGGCCGCGTCGGCCAGGAAGTCGCGAAGAAACTCGACTCGCTTGGCATGGACCTCGTCGCGTTCGACCCCTACATCAGCGAGGAGCGCGCCTCGCAACTCGGCGCGGAACTGGTCGACCTCGACGACTGCCTGGCGCGCGCCGACTTCCTGACGGTCCACACGCCGCTGACCTCCGAGACGGAAGACATGATCAGCGACGACGAACTCGCCAAACTGGAGGGCGGCTATCTCGTCAACTGCGCCCGCGGGGGCGTCGTCGACGAGGACGCGCTCGCCGCGGCCGTCGAGGACGGCGTTCTCGCCGGGGCGGCGGTCGACGTGTTCGCCGACGAACCCGTCTCTCCGGACAACCCCCTGCTCGACGTGGAGAACGTTGTCGTCACGCCGCACCTCGGCGCGTCCACCGAGGCCGCACAGGAAAACGTCGCCGTCTCGACGGCAGAGCAGGTCGCCGCCGCGTTCGACGAGGAACCCGTCGTGAACGCCCTGAACGCACCGTCTATCGACGAGAGCGCGTTCCCCCGCGTCGAACCGTACATCGACCTCGCCGAAACCGCCGGCAAGATCGCCGCTCAACTGTTCGACGGCCGGATCTCCACCGTTGAGGTCAGCTACGAGGGAGACATCGCCGAGGAAGACGTCGAACTCGTCACCGCGAGCGGGCTCAAAGGCGTGTTCCAACCCCTGGAGTGGCAGGTCAACGCCGTCAACGCCCCCCAGATCGCCGAGGAGCGCGGCATCGAGGTCACCGAGTCGAAAACCCGGCAGGCCGAGGACTTCCAGAGCCTCGTCACAGTCACGGTCACTGACGGCGAGGACGAAGTGAGCGTCGACGGGACGCTGTTCGCGGACGGCGACGCCCGTATCGTCCGCATCGACGGCTACCGCGTCGACGCTATCCCCGGCGGTCATATGATGGTCGCGCGAAACACGGACGAACCCGGCGTCATCGGACTCATCGGGAGCGTCATGGGCGACCACGACGTCAACATCGCCGGCATGTACAACGCCCGCGAAACCATCGGTGGAGAGGCTCTGACCGTGTACAACGTCGACAGCCCGGTTCCCGACGAGGCGGTCCGGACGCTTGAGGACGACGACCGGATCATCGGAATGCGCTACATCGCGCTGAACGGCGTCGAAGAGTAGAGCGGTCGCTCCCGTCTACGGTCTCGGCGTTGCCGGCTACTGTTTGGCTTTCTTCCCCGCGCCAATCAGGTTCGGCAACGTCCGATTGGACTCTCTGGGAGTATCCGGAAGGAACGAAAAAGGAGTCGGTTTTTACCCGACTACGGACGCGTTCGTGGTGTTCTGGCTCGTGACGTTCACCGTCGCCGTGGCGGTCACTGGCTGCTCATCGGACACGTAGATCCGGTCGGTGCCGAGGTCGAACTGCTGGTTGCCGTTCGTGTCGTTGAACGCGATCGCGGCGAGCGTCTGGTTCTGCGTCAGCGACTGATCCAGCGTAACGCTGACGTTCTGCTGGCTGCCGTTGACGAACGACGAGTTACCGAGCGGTGACGCGAGGGTCGTGTTGTATACCGCGACGAAGCCGCCCTGTGACAGGTTCGCCGAGTTGACCATGACTGACGTGCCATTCGAGGTCTGGTTCACCATTGACAGGTTGGCCGAGGCGCTCTGGTTCGCCAGCATGGCGTTGGTTGCGTTGGTGGCGTTGGTTGCGTTAGTGGCGTTGGTGGCGTTGGTTGCGTTAGTGGCGTTGGTGGCGTTGGTTGCGTTAGTGGCGTTGGTGGCGTTGGTTGCGTTAGTGGCGTTGGTGGCGTTGGTTGCGTTAGTGGCGTTGGTCGCGTTCTGTCCGGTGACGTTGACCATCGCTG
Source organism: Halostella pelagica (assembly GCF_004762015.1). Classification (NCBI taxonomy): domain Archaea; kingdom Methanobacteriati; phylum Methanobacteriota; class Halobacteria; order Halobacteriales; family Natronoarchaeaceae; genus Halostella; species Halostella pelagica. The sequence goes on along the minus strand of NZ_SJES01000003.1, from coordinate 308,746 downwards.
TGGCGGCGGCCAGTTGACCGCCGGAGACGTAGACCTCGTCGGTGCCGAGGTCGAACTGTTGATTACCGTTCGTGTCGTTGAACGCGAGTACGGCGAGCGTCTGGTTCTGGGTCAGCGGCTGGTCGAACGTCACGTTCACGATCTCTTGGCTGCCGTTGATGAACGACGAGTTACCGAGTGGCGACGCCATTGTCGTATTGTAGACTGTGACGAAGCCACCCTCCGGCAGGTCCACCGAGCTAACTACGATTGACGAGCCGTTCGAGGCCTGATCCGCGACTATTACGTTCGTTGCTGTGGTCTGGTTCACCGAATCTTCGGTGTCGTTATCGGCGATGTCCTCGTCATCGGCATCGTCAGTCTCGTTATCCGCTTGGTCGTCGAGGGAACCGTCGGTCTCGTTGTCGGATTCGTTGTCAGGATCTTCCTGCAGGAAAACCCCGTCTCCAGCGTCTCCGGCAGACAGCTCACTAAAGTCTTCGGCCGGAGTTGCGCTGGCGACGCCGATCCCTGTCATACCTAATACGACGAGACCGACGACGAACACTACAGTTATTGTACGGTGTGTCATGTATCGTCTGAACCTCCGCAAACACGGTCAAGAGGGCTGTTATTAAAGCGAAAACCTTGTTTCGAAACTTTCAGCGGTGTCCGCTGAAGTACCGTCTTACTTACGGCGCACTAGCGTACCCAACCGTCTGAGTAATTCTGATTAGCTCGCTTTCGAATACAGATTACCAGAGATACTGATTGACTTAGGGGGCGGAGTTAGTGCTACTCACGGGGTGCGAGATATTCCTGAACATAGGTGGCTAATTGCTGCTGAATATCAACGTAGTCGGTTCGAAAAAGTCGCATTCTTGATAACCTCTGGACAGTTGACGTTCTGACAGTTGAGTGGTTCGTCCGTCGTCAGTGTGAGAGACACAAACAGTCGCTTAACGCAGTGCCGTCCGAATGTTCGTTCGTCTACTACTGGTCGAAGTAACGTCCTACCGAAGCGGCGGTGGGGTCCGCGGCCGGATGGAAAGCGTCTGTGGAGCCGGCTCAGCGCAGGCGGCTGAGTAACTCGCCGAACGCTCGGCCGGTCTCTTCTTGCTCTCCGTCCGCCTCGCACCCTCGCTCGTCGAGGAGACGTTCGTACCGCTGTATCACCGACTGTCGTCGCCGCCGCTCGCGTTCGAGTTCCGCTTTGAGGTCGTTAATCTCGGCCCGTAAGTCGGCGATGCGGGCGGATTCGCCGTCGGCGTGGTCGACGGCGGCGCAGTCGCCGCTCGAGCGCGGGGGAGACTGTTCGGGAGGGGTGGACTGATTGGTCGCCATGCGCACATCTCTACGAGACGCTCTCCCAAAATAACCCGGCAGACGGGCGTCTGTCGCCCGTATGACGACGATCTAGTTGCCGAGGTGTTCGAGAACTGCGTCCGTGTCGTTCGGAACGGGTTCCGGGTCGCCGCCTGCCTCTGCCGCGGCGTCGGGGTCTTTCAGCAGGTGGCCGGTCGTGAGACAGACCACGTCTTCTTCGTCGCCGACGACGCCCCGGTCGCGGAGTTTCCGTAGCCCGGCGACGGAGGCGGCGGAGGCGGGTTCGACGCCGACACCCTCCGCGGCGAGCGAGCGCTGGGCGTCCGTGATCTCCTCGTCGGAAACGGCGACCGCAGTGCCGCCCGTCTCGCGGATGCCCGGCAGTGCCTTGGGCGCGTTGACGGGATTGCCGATGCGGATGGCCGTCGCGCGGGTTTCGACCTCGTCCCAGCGCTCGGTGTGGTCCCACCCGTTCTCGACGGCCTCGACCATCGGGGCCGCGCCCTCGGCTTGGACGCCGGTGAGCTTTGGCACCTCGTCGGCGTCGAGTTGGCCGCTCCGGACGAGTTCGCGGAAGCACTTGAAAAGCGCCGCAGTGTTGCCGGCGTTGCCGACCGGTAGCACGATGCGGTCGGGGTAGCGTCCCTCGTCAGCGTAGAACTCCTCTAAGATTTCGAGACCGATCGTCTTCTGACCCTCCAGGCGGAACGGGTTCAGCGAGTTCAGCAGGTACGCCTCGCCGCGCTCGGCGAGGTCCTGTACGATGTCGAGACAGGCGTCGAAGTTGCCGTCGACTTCGAGAATGCGGGCTCCGTGGAGACTCGCCTGGGCGACCTTGCCCGCGGCGACCTTGCCCGCGGGTAGGAGGACGAGGGTCTCAAGACCGGCGCGAGCGCCGTAGGCGGCCAGCGCGGCGCTGGTGTTCCCGGTCGAGGCGCAGGCGAGGCGGTCGACGCCGAGTTCCTCGGCGACGCGGACGCCGACGGTCATTCCACGGTCCTTGAAACTCCCCGTCGGGTTCATCCCCTCGTGCTTGACACGGAGGGTGTTGACGCCGACCGATTCCTCCAGCCGCGGGACGTAATGAAGGGGCGTGTTCCCTTCGGGCAGGGACACGCCCTCGTCGAACGGGAGCGCGGCGCTGTAGCGCCATACTCCTTCGTCCTCGAAGTCCTCGAACGTCGGCGGGTCGGCGTAGCGCGCCTCCAGCAGTCCGTCGCAGTCGTCGCAGCGGTACCGGACCGCGTCGAACGGTGCGAACGTCGCGCCGCATTCGATACACGCCAGCCAGACGCCGTCCTCGGCGTCTTCGGGGGCGGCGTCCTGCTCGGCAGCGAGCGTCATGGAGCTCATTACCGGCTTCAAGGATCCGGGCCGGGAAAAACTGCCCGCTCTGCGCGAAACTGGCCCCGCTCGCGACTCAGAGATACGGGAGCGGACTCGTCGGGCAGAACATCGGCGCTTCGTCCAGAAGGTGTCGGAGGACGCGGACGTGGCCGCTTCCGATGATCAGCAGCACGCGTTCGTCGCCCGCCTCTACCGCCCGCCACAGGTTGTGTGCGATGCGGATGTTCCGGTCGTACCAGGTCGAGAGCACCCGCGGCCCGCCGAAGTTCTCGCCCTCGCCGTAGCGCAGGTAGGTCCCGAACATACCGCGCTGGTTGACCGCCAGATTCTCTTCTCCGTTCAGATATCGGTGGTACTCGACGAGCGTCAACTCCCGGAGGCGCTCGTCGAGTTCGCGCTCGGCGGTTTCGGGGTCCCGGAGCGAGAACGACGCCTTCTCCGTCGGATCGTAGCCGCGTTCTTCGAGCGCCCCCAGGTCGTCGTTCCCGAGCGTGGCCGGAGCGTCGACGGGATACACCCGTTCGTGGCCCAACTGGTCCGCCAACCGGACCCCGATCTGGACGATCTCGCTCCGACACGCTGCCCTTGGATCGTCGCGCGACGGGTGTAGCGGATCTATCTCTACTTCTTGGTCGTAGGCGTACTCACTGGACCGGTAGGCGTCGAACAGGTCGTTCAGGTCTTCGGTCCGGTCGTACGGTCGCTCGACGGCGACCCGTTCCGGGTTCCACCGTCCGAGCCGACCGGTCAGGTCCCGGAGACCCTCCTGGCGCTCCGGTGCGAGCACGTCGTCCGCGTCGACGTTCAACTCGTCAAGTCCCGGACTGTCCATGTGGTACGTGCCGAACAGCATCACGCGGACCTGGCCAGCCTCGTAGCGCGGCCACCCTGTCGGCGGTTCCGTCTCCCCCGATTCGCTGATCTCGACCATCGTGTGGCATCCTCACACGGCGGGGTTAAAAACGCTTCGAGGTTGGTGAAAAGAATCCAACTGGACTGCGATGTACCTCAATCGTCCCCGAACTCGTCGATGACGCCGTGGACGATCTCGGCCCAGTCGTCGAGCGCGGCATGGAGCATCGACTTGGCCTCGGGGAGCGGTTTCGCGGTGTACTGGTAGACGTATCCGCCGGGGTCGAGCAAGCGACGCTCCCGGTCGACGAGTCCCTTCTCCATTAGCGTGGTCAGCGAGCGGTTGACGTTGCTCCGGTCGCGGTCCAGTTCCGTCGCGAGTTCCTCGACGGTGCTTCCGGGGTGGTCGAGCAGTGTCAGATACGTCCGTGTCTCGTGGGCCTGGATGCCGAACACACAGGTCATCACCTCGGAGAACGATGGATCCGCCGTCTCCATTAGCTCCCCCATCTCCCCGGCCGGTTCGGAATCCGCCATGGGCAGACGTTCGAGCGGTGAGGGGTTAAAAGCGATGACTCATCCTACCGGACGGAGGCCTGTGACGACTTTCGACTCACTGGAGTGTCGACTATCGTCTCGCAGTTCCATCCGACAGTATCAGTCTATGGTTTTGATGTACCCCTGATTCTTGATGCACTTGCGCATCTCAGCTTCCGCTTCGTGTTTGTGCAACGTCGTGGGCGTGTCGCAGTAGTACACCGTGCCGTCGTGACGTAACGTCACCTCGTACTCCGAGCCGAGCACCTCCGTTTCGATGATGACGCGACCGCCGTCGTTCAGCACATCGAGGATCACGTCGGCGTCGAGTTCGCCGGCGGTGGCACGCAGTGGGTCGTTCATCTCGGGTATGTCGAGTTTCGACCCGGCGCTATTGAGTGTTTTCGGCTCCGACCGAGTTAGACATTACCATGGATAAGAGCTATGCACCTGTGCGTCCGTGACGCCGCGCCGAGATAGCTCTATACGGACGACAATGCGAACAATTACCATGGCGCAGGAGACTTCCACCGACCGGCGAACTGACACCAGAACACGGCTCGAAACGTGGCAGGCGGGCGTCCTCGGCGGTATCGCCGGGGGGTTCGTGATGGGTATCATGCTGACGATGCAGATGACGCCGGTCATCGAAAACGCCATTCCCGCACTGTGGGGGCTCTCCGGCGGACTCGCAGGGTGGGTGATCCACATGTCGAACTCAGCGGTCCTCGGCGTCGTCTTCGCCGCTATCGCTAGCGCCGGCGCTTTCCGCGAGTACGCCGACAGCCCCGGGACGAGTGCCGCCCTCGGAATCGCGTATGGCGTCGTCCTGTGGGTCCTCCTCGCCGCGATCGTGATGCCGATCTGGCTGGACGCTGTCGGCTTCGGTATGGCTCCGGCCGTTCCCAACTTCAATCCGATGAGCCTCGTCGGTCACGTCGCGTACGGCGTAGTTCTGGGGGTTGTGTACCCGCTGCTACGCTGACGGAGTGCCGTACCCGATGCGTTTTTCTTCTGTGCGGATACGACACATTAGCGAGATACTAATTTAAACTACACGACACATCCTCCCGTATGTCGAAGACGGACCGGACGATGCCGAAACCGGAGCGCAACAACTCCTACGTACTATACGGTGCTATTACCGGCGTTATCGCCGGTCTCGTGTTCGGATTGCTGATACAGTTCCGACTCGAACGGATGACCGCGATCGGTGCGATGTACACGCTGGGCGAACCGAGTCTCTCCGCTGGATGGGTCGCACACGTCTTTCACAGTGCGCTCTTCGGCGGTCTGTTCGGACTGGTCATCGACCGCGAACCGCTCCGGTCGTGGGGTCGTAATCCGCTGACGAACGCCGGGCAGGGTCTCGCCTTCGGAGTCCTTCTCTGGGGGATAAACATCGTCTTCCTCTGGCCGCTGTGGCTGAACAGCGTCGGCGTCCCAAACGCGCCGGAACTCCCGTTTCTGGGCGTCATGCCGCTCTTGGGTCACGTCATCTACGGCGGTCTGACGGGGCTACTGTTCACCCTGACGACCGGCGACCGCAGAGAGCATACCTCTCTATTTCGGGGTAGTGGTTAACCACCGCTGTGACCTATCAGGGAGCGTAATGGTCGGATCATCTCCAAAGACGTCTCTCGTCGTCGGATGTTTGACGTTCGGCGTCGCAGTTTTATCGTTCGTGATCGAAGATACGCTCGGATCGTGGCCGACTCCGTTCGGCCAGGGGAGCCCCGTGCTGTTCGCTATCCTCGGAATCGCTCTCGTGAGCCCCTACATGATCTCACGCGTCAGCGGAACTGAAGAGTGAGCGGCGGTATCCGCACTCTGTCTCGCGAGTCCGTTCGCGACTGCGACCGTCCGGCAGTCAGTTCTCCAGCAACCAGGCGAGCAGGCCTTTCTGGGCGTGCATCCGGTTTTCCGCCTGTTGCCACACGACCGAACGGTCGCTCTCGATGACGGCGTCGGTGATCTCCTCGCCGCGGTGAGCGGGCAGACAGTGCATCACTGACGCGTCGGGAGCAGCGTGGTCCAGCAGGTCTGCACGGACCTGGAACCCCTCGAAATCGTTCATTCGGACGTCGCGTTCGTCCTCCTGTCCCATGCTGATCCACACGTCCGTGTAGATGATGTCGGCGTCCTCGACGGCTGCGACCGGGTCGTGCGTGACTGTCGGGTCGCCGCCGAGTTCACGGGCTCGTTCGACCACGTCGTCGTCGATGCCGTAGCCCGGGGGTGTGGCGACGGTGAGGTCGACGTCTGCCAGCGCACACCCGATAGCGAACGACTGGGCGACGTTGTTCCCGTCGCCGACCCAGGTGGCCGAGACATCGTCGAACCCGTCTTTCGTCTCCCGGATCGTCAGCAGGTCGGCGAGCGTCTGGCAGGGGTGGGCATCGTCGGTGAGGCCGTTGATGACGGGAACGTCGGAGTACTCGGCGAGCACCTCGGCGTTGGCGTGTTTGAACACGCGGGCCATCAGCACGTCGACGTACCGTGACAGCGCTCGCGACGTGTCCTTGAGCGGTTCGCCGCGGCCGAGTTGGATGTCGTTCTCGCCGAGGAAGACGGCGTGGCCGCCCAGCTGTGTCATCCCCGTCTCGAACGAGACGCGAGTCCGAGTCGAGGGTTTCTGGAACAGCATGCCGAGCGTCCGCTCTTGCAGGTCCCGGTGGGATTCACCGGCGTTCAGCAGCTCTTTGTACTCCGCCCCCCTGTCGAGGACGGACTCCAGTTCGTCGGGCGTCAGATCGTCGACGTCGAGGTAGTGTCTGGTCATGCTTGCAGGCGGTTCGCGACGCGTTCGAGCACGGCGATCGAGCGCTCGAACTCGCCGAGGTCGAGATGTTCGTTCGGTGCGTGGTCAAGGTCGGAGTCGCCGGGTCCGTACGTCGCCATCGGACAGTCCCAGGCTTGCGCGTAGAGGTTCATGTCGCTCGTCCCGGTTTTCCGAAGGAGGCGGGGGTCGCCCTCCTCGCCTCGGATCGCGGCTCGAAACGCCCGTGCGACCTCGTTCCGGGGGTTCTCCATCACTGGCGGAGTGGGCTCCTCCCACGTGACCGTGCCCGTCTCTAGCTCGCCGTCCCGCGGGCCTTGTCCGCTCGACGTGTTCGAGCGACCGTATAGCTCGCTCTCCGCGATCTCTCTGATACCCTCCGCGGTCCTGTTCGGCGGGATCCGCAACTGAACGTCCATCGTCGCCTCGACCGAGAGGCCGTCCGCGGTGAACCCGCCCTCGACGCTGACCGGCTTCGTCGTCACCTGCTCGAAGACGGGTATTTCGGCGGTTTCACCGTCATCAGAACTCGAAGAGTTCTGATTGGCTCGCGAATCTTTCGATTCGCGACCGCCTTCATCTCGTTGCGCCTCGGGCGCAATGCTACTTTCGTCCGGGTCGAACGCGTCTTCGACGCGGGACCACCAGCGGATCGCGTCCTGAATGGCGTTCGGTTCGGGTCGGGAGGTGTGGCCGGACTCGCTGGTCGCGAGATACGTGCCGGCGAGAAAGCCACGGTAGCCAAGCGTGATCCCGTCCCAGCCGCTGGGTTCGCCGTTGACGACGGCTTCGGGCGCGTCGCGCTCGGCGATCAGGTGACGCGCTCCCCGGGAGTCGGTCTCCTCGCCGACGACGCCGACGAACGAGACGCCGGTGCGCACCGCCGCGGCGGCCATCGCCGCGAGCGGGCCGGTCGCGTCGACGGAGCCGCGGCCCCACAACTGGTCCTCGTCGTCCACTTCGACCGGGATCTCTCCGGGAACGGTGTCGATGTGCGAGGTCAGCAACGCCGCGTCGTCGGCGGGGGCGCGGACGTTACCCACCTCGTCGATCCACACCTCGCGGTCGTGGGCCTCGAAGAAGTCGGCGAGACGCTGGGCCGCCGCCGCCTCCTCGCCTGTGGGTGAGGGGATCGACACGAGGTCGACGAGCAGTTCGCGGGCCTCGTCGTCCGAGACGGTCGCGGTCGCGCTCATTCCACGACCTCCGCCAGCGCGTCGACCACGTGGTCGACCTCTGCTTCGCCGATGGTCAGCGGCGGGAGCAGGCGCACGACGGTCCGACCCGCCGGCAGCGCAAGCACGTCGTGGTTCAGCGCGAGTTCCTTCAGCGCGCGGTTCGCGCCGCGGCCGACCTCGACGCCGACCATCAGGCCCTCGCTGCGGATCTCGCGGACCTCGTCGCCGACGGCCGCGTCGAGTTCGGTGTGGAGGTACTCGCCCATCGCCGCGGCGTGTTCCGGGATCCCCTCGTCGACGATAGTCGAGACGGTGGTCCCCGCGGCGGCCGAGATAACCGGCCCGCCGGAGAACGTCGAGGCGTGCGAGCCGTAGTTCTCGGCGATCCAGTCGCGACACAGCGTCGCACCGACCGGGAAGCCGTTGGCGAGGCCCTTCGCGCTGGTGATCATGTCAGGGGTGACGCCCGCGCGCTGGGCGCTCCACAGCGCGCCGGTCCGTCCCATCCCAGTCTGGACCTCGTCGAAGATGAGCGCCGCGCCAGCGTCTTCCGTGATGTCGCGCGCGGCCCGCAGGTACTCGGTCGAGGCGGGGTTGATCCCGCCCTCGCCCTGGACGGGTTCGACGATGAACCCGGCGGTGTCCTCGTCGACGGCGTCGTCGAGCGCCTCCGTGTCGTCGTACGGGACGAACTCAACGTCGCCGATCAGGGGTTCGTACGGGTCCTTGTACTTGTTCTTCCAGGTGGTCGCCAGCGACCCCATCGTGCGGCCGTGAAAACCCTGCATCGTGGCGACGAGTTTCGAATCGCCCGTCGCCGCCCGCGCGAACTTCAGCGCCGCCTCGTTGGCCTCCGTGCCGGAGTTACTGAGCCACACCTTGTCGATGGGGTCCGGCGCGGTCTCGGCCAGCGTTTCGTACGCCGCCGTCCGCGCGGCGTTGGGGTACGACGCCTGCACGAACGTCAGCTTCTCGAACTGCTCCGTGACGGCCTCGGTGACCGCCGTGTGGCCGTGACCGAGGGGGACGCAGGCGTACGACGCGCCCATGTCGAGATACTCGGTGCCGTCGTCGCCGTAGACGTACGCGCCGTCGCCGCGTTCGATCCCGATCGGTTTCTCGGAGAAGACGAACCCCGTCATGCGTCCCCCTCCTCGTCCGCGTCGCCGTCGTCAGCCAGCGCACCTGGCGTGATCGTCGTGCCCTGCCCGTCGAGCGCGCCGACGATGGGGTCGTTGAGGTTCGCGTCGGCGACGGTGACCGAGGCCGCGCCGCCCTCTAACGCCTCGGTCGCCGCCATCACCTTCTTCGTCATGAATCCCTCGGCCGCGTCCTCGACGCGCTCGAACGCCGCGGGCGTCGCGGCCTCGTCGATGACCGTCGACTCGTCGTCGGGGTCCTCGTAGATGCCCGCGACGTCGGTCAGGACGACCAGGTCCGCCTGAAGCGCGCCGGCGACGGCCGCGGCGGCGCGGTCCGCGTCGGCGTTGACTGGCGTGCCCTCTTTCGACAGCATCGGGACGGTGACGACCGGCGTGTAGCCGCTCGCCAGGAGCGTCTCCAGCAGGTCGGCGTTCACGTCTTCGATCGTGCCGGAGTGGTCCCCGCGTTTGATCTTCTTCGTGCCGTCCTCGACGACCCGCACGGCGGACTTGCGCGGGCCGGTGAGCAGTTTCCCGTCGACGCCCGAGAGGCCGACTGCGTCGACCCCTTCGCTCTGGAGCGAGGCGACGAGGTCCGTGTTCAACTTCCCGGGCATCACCATCTCGAACACCTCCATCGTCCGCTCGTCGGTGAAGCGTCCGACGACGCCGCCGGGCGTCTCGACGTACTCGGGTTCCTCGCCGAGTTCTTCTAACGTCTCGTCCACTGCGGTCGACCCGCCGTGGACGACGACGACGTCCTCTCCGTTGGCCGTGAGGTGAGCGACGTCTGCCAGTGCGCCTTCCGGTTCGACGGCGCGAGCGCCGCCGATCTTGACTACTACCGTCATGTTGGTACGGAAACCTCCGTCGTATCTGTGGAAATCATGAAAACGAATCAGGGTGCGCCGACGGGATGGAGTCCCTGGAACTCCAGGCCCGCCGTCTCCTCGAAGCCGAGCGCGACGTTGGCCGCGTGGACCGCCTGGCCCGCGGAGCCTTTCATCATGTTGTCGATGGCGGAAAACACCACGACGCGCTTGTTCGAGGGGTCCAGTTCGAAGCCGACCTCGCCGTAGTTCGTCCCGGCGACCGCCTTCGGTTCCGGATAGCGGTAGACGCCGGACCCGCCCGCGGCCATGCGCATGAACGGCTCGTCCTCGTATGTCTCGCGGTACGCGCCCCAGAGGTCTCCCTTCGAGACGGGGCCGTCCGGGAACACGTGACAGGTCGCCGACGCGCCGCGGGTCATGTCCACGGCGTGGCAGGTAAACGACACCGACGTGCCGAGGAACTGCTCGATTTCGGCCTCGTGGCGGTGGCCCTTCGGCGCGTACGGGCGGACGACGCCCGAGCGTTCGGGGTGGCTGGACGCCTCGCCGCCGCCAGCGCCGCCCTCCGAGGAGCCGACTTTCACGTCGACGACGACCTGCTCCGACCCGGAGAGGACGCCGTGTTCGAACAGCGGGTAGAGGCCGAGGATCGTCGCCGTGGCGTTACAGCCGCCGGAGGCGATCAGGTCCGCGCCCACGAGGTTCTCGCGGTTTATCTCCGGTAGGGCGTACTCAGCCTCGTCTAGCAGTTCGGGCCTGCTGTGGCCGTCGTACCACTCGTCGTACTGCGCCTCGCTGTCGAGGCGGAAGTCCGCCGAGAGGTCGACGACGGTGTCAGCGACCTCGCGGAACGTGTCGACCTGTTCCATCGAGACGCCGTGGGGCGTCGCCGTAAAGAGCACGTCCACGCTCTCTAGGTCCTCCGGATCGGAGAAGCGCAGGTCGGTGCCGCGGAGGTTCGGGTGGACGGAGCCGACGCTCTTGCCGTCGTAGCTCCGACTCGTCGCCTGCTGGATTTCGAGGCCGGAGTGCGCGTCGATCAGCCGCAGTAGCTCGCCACCGGTGAAACCGCTGCCGCCGACGACCGACGCCGAGAGCGACTCGTCCGCCATCAGGCGGTCACCTCTTGGCCCTGTTCGGCCTCGACCTTGGCTTCGAGCCAGTCGACGACGGCCCCGGGAACGTCGATGTCGGTCGTGTCGTTCAGCGCCTTGAACTCGACAGTGTGATTGACCTCGTGGACGGTGTAGCTGTCTCCGGTTTCCATGAGGTCGACGCCGAGCAGGCCACCGCCGACCGCGTCGCTCGCGCGCTCGACGAGGTCTCTCGCCTCGTCGTCGAGTTCGAACTCGGCGGTTTCGGCCCCCTTGGCCGCATTCGTGAGCCAGTGGTCCGACGAGCGGACCATCGCGGCGACGGGCTCGCCGTCGGTCGCCAGCACGCGGATGTCGCGGCCGGGTTTCTCGACGAACTCCTGGACGTAGAACACCTTGTGCTCGTAGTGGCCGAGCGTCGCCTTGTGTTCGAGGATGGCCTCGGCGGCCGACTTGCCGTCTATCTTCGCCATCAGACGGCCCCACGAGCCGATGACCGGCTTCAGGACGCAGGGGTAGCCGAACTCCTCGATGGTCTGCATCGCGGCGTCTTTCGTGAACGCCACGTCGGTGTTCGGCGTGGGGATCCCCTCGCGGGTCAGCGCCAGGCTGTTTTTCACCTTGTCCGCACACACTTCCGCGGTGTCCGGCGTGTTGACCACGGGCACGTCGTACGCCTCGCAGAACCGCGTGACGTAGAGGCTCCTGCTGGTCGCCAGACAGCGGTCCAGCACGATGTCCAGGTCGTCGAACGCCTCCGGGGCGTCCTCGATGTTGAACTGCTGTTTCCGGACGTCTATCTTGGTGATGTCGTGGTCCCGGTCACGCAGCTCCGACAGCAGGAGCTTCTCGTCCTTGCGGATCCGGGAGTACAGCATTCCGACGTTCATTTGGGTTCCTCCGTAACTGCCGTGTTCGTATCCGCCGCCGTCAGGGTCGTACCGCGCGTTCGCGTTGCGGTGAGAGTCGTCTCGTCCGTCACCTTACTCCCCCCAGTCCTCCTCCAGCTCGGGGGCCTTCTGGAGGACTGGCGGGTTGGTGTCGGTCACTTCGAGCTCCGCACCGCAGGTCGTACAGTCGATGATCTCTCCGACTTCGAGGTCGTCGTGCAGGGCCACGTCCGCCCCACACTCAACGCATTCTGCCATTGTACCCTCTACTCGACGCCAGCACACCTTAAAACCTTCGAACTTACCAGATAAATTAAATAAACATACTCTCCTCTAATCGCTTCAAAAATCCGCTCAAGCCGAAATCGCGTTCCGAGTATCAGTTTCGGAATGTGTTATCTGTCCCCTCGCGGGGACGGCGGCGACGGCGTCGCCGTCGTTCGCCCACGGGTTCCCGGTGGTGCACCCGTGGTCGGCGGTAGTGGTCGCGGTCCGACGGGTCGATCACGCATACTCGCTCACCTCCGTGCGGAGGGCGTCGTCGGCGTCGGCGAGCGCGGACCGCTCCGTCTCGACGGCCTCGGTGTCGGCGGTAAGCGTCGCCTCGGCGGCGTCGAGCGCGTCGGCCACCGCGGTCGCGGCGGGACCGCCGGTCGAGTCCCGACTCGCCACGCTCTCGGCGGGGTCCAGAGCGGCCTCCACGGCCGCGCGTTCGACGTACTCGTCGAGGGAATCGCCGAGCACCTCGCGGGCGGCGGCGTCGAGCGCGTCGTAATCAGCACCCGACTCTGCTGCGACGGCCACCATCTCGTGTGCGGTGCGGAACGGGAGGCCGTGCATCGCCAGCAGGTCCGCGACGCCGGTCGCCGTCGAGAAGCCCTCGCCCGCGGCGTCCGCGAGCGCCGTCTCGTCCCAGTCGGCGGTGGCGACCGCACCGGCGGCCACGTCCACCGCCTCGACGACGGCGTCGACCGTCTCCCAGGCGTGCGGCGTCGCGCGCTGCAGGTCGCGGTTGTACGCGCGGGGGAGGCCCGAAAGCGTCGTCAGCAGGCCGTTCACCCCGCTCGCCGCGTCGCCCGCGGTCGCGCGGACGAGTTCCAGCGTGTCAGGGTTTTTCTTCTGGGGCATGATCGACGAGGTCGACGAGTAGTCGTCGCTCAGGTCGACATAGCCCTTGTTCGCGAAGACGATCAGGTCCTCGGCGAGGCCCGACAGCGTCGTCGCCAGGTTCGCGAGCACGCTCGTCGTCTCCAGCAGGAAGTCGCGGGCGGAACTCGCGTCCATCGAGTTCTCGACGACCGACTCGAACCCGAGCAGTTCGGCGGTGCGTTCGCGGTCGATGTCGAACGGCGTGCCCGCGAACGCCGCCGCGCCGAGCGGCGACCGGTTCACCCGGTCGTAGGCGTCGAGTAAGCGCTCGGTGTCACGCGCGACCGCCGATTCGTACGACAGCAACCAGTGCGCGACGGTCGTGGGCTGGGCGGGTTGGAGGTGCGTGAAGCCGGGCATCACGGCGTTCGCGTGGGCCTCGGCCGCCGACAGCAGGGCCTCGCGGAATCCCAGCGTCGCCTCCGCGGCGTCCAGCACGTCCTCGCGCAGGCGGTAGCGTATACAGGCCGCTACCTCGTCGTTGCGCGACCGGGCGGTGTGCATCTTACCACCTTCCTCGCCGACGCGGTCGATGACCTCCGTCTCGATTGCGGCGTGGACGTCCTCGCCCTCGGGGAGTGCGCCGTGGCCGGCGTCCTCCACGTCGTCCAGCGCGGAGAGGATCTCGCCGGCCGTGTCGTCGTCGACGATCCCCTGTTCCGCGAGCATCACGACGTGTGCGCGGTCGACCGCGAGGTCGGCGTCGAAGATGCGCCGGTCGGCGTCGAGCGAGGAGAGGAACTCGCGGGCGGGGCCGCCGCTGAAGCGGTCCCGGCGGACGACGTCGCCTGAGTTCCCCTCGGTCATCTCACTCGTCCCCGTCGCCGCTCCCGTCCGTGGCGAGCGTCTTCTTGTCCTGCGCGTCGATGACCTTGTTCGCCAGGCGACCCTGGAACCCATGGTACTTCGCGACGCCGGTGGCGTCCTTCTGGGTGATGTTCTGGCCCTCGACGGTTTCGGTGTTGAACGAGGCGGCGTCCTCGGAGTAGGCCGCGTACTCGCTCTCGCGACCGACCGGACGGGCGCTCCCGCCTTCCAGTTTGACCGTCACCGTGCCGGTGACGCGGGACTGCGTCTCGTCGATGAACCCTTCGAGCGCGCCGACGAGCGGCGCGTCGATCAGGCCCTGGTACGCCTTGTTCGACCACTGCTGGTCGACCTGCGTCTTGAAGTCGCGCTCCTCCTGCGTGAGCACGAGGCCTTCGAGCGACTCGTGGGCGTTCAGCAGGACGGTCGCGGCGGGGTGCTCGTAGTTCTCGCGCACCTTCAGGCCGAGCATCCGGTCCTCCATCATGTCCGTGCGGCCGACGCCGTACGCGCCCGCGAGGTCGTTGAGGTACTCGATGAGTTCGACGGGACCGTACTCCTCGCCGTCGACCGCGACGGGTTCGCCGTCCTCGAACTCTATCTCGACGAGGTCGGCCTCGCCGGCCTCGCCGGGCGCGTCGGTCCACTCGTAGATGTCCTCTGGCGGGACGTATCCCGGGTCCTCCAGTTTCGCGCCCTCGACCGAGCGGCTCCAGAGGTTCGTGTCGATGGACCAGTCGCCCTCGTTACCGCTCTCGACGGGGAGGCCGCGCTCCTCGGCGTACTCCATCTCCCACTCGCGGGTGAGTTCGAGTTCGCGGACGGGCGCGATGACGTCGAGTTCCGAGTCGCGCCAGACGGCCTCGAACCGTAGTTGGTCGTTGCCCTTTCCGGTACAGCCGTGGGCAACGGCATCGCAGTCGTGTTCCTTCGCTGTCTCGAGGATCGCGTTCGCGATGACGGGGCGCGCCAGCGCGGTGCCGAGCGGGTAGCCCTGATAGGTCGCGTTCGCTTTCAGCGAGTCGAGACACAGCGTGGCGAACTCCTCTCGCGCGTCCACGACGTACTGTTCGACGCCGAGCGCGTCGGCGGTCTCCTCCGCTTCTTCGAACTCCTCGTCGGGCTGGCCGACGTCGACCGTGACGCCGACGACCTCGTCGTAGCCGTACTCCTCTTCGAGTAGTCCGACGCATACTGTCGTGTCCAATCCGCCTGAGAAGGCGAGTGCCACGCGTTCCATCTGTAGCCGAAGAGACCCGCTTGAGGGTATTAAATCCTTCCTTTTAGATAGTGAATAAAAAGCACAGACGCGTCCGTAGGCGGGCTAAAGAGTTCTCAAGGCTTCGTTCGAATCCGGTCGGAATGGAGAGTAATGATGGGCCTAGAAGAGGCCCGGTCGTCGCGGTCGCAGTCGCGGAGAGAAGGAGACGGACCCGGCGCTCACGGCGTCCGAGAGCGCGGAACGGCGGCGAGTCCAGTCCATCGTACCCGTCAGTAGTGGAACTGGGCTATTAAACCCTTCCGGCGAGGCAAAAGTTACGATTCGGCGGCCGAGTCGTCCTCGGAGGGTTCGCCGTCGGTGGACCCACTCCGAGTCACGTTCTCGATGGCTCCGGCGGTAGTCGTGGCGGCGGCGTCACCATTGCTGCTAGCCGCCTCAGCGTCGCCGTTTACGTCTACACTGCTTCCGCGGTCGCTGTCGTTTGCGGCACCGTCGGCGCGTTCCTCAGCGGTGTTTTTCGCGTCAACGACTCGTTGTTCGGAACTGTTCGTCGCATCCGTCACGTGGTCTCCGCCGGCCGTTTCAACGCTCCCGGTCACATTTACGGCTTCGGGGTCACTGTCGTTCGTCCCGTCAGCGTCGCGTCCGTTAGAACCGTTCGCGGCGTCGGTACTGCGGCTATCGGAGCCGTTCGTTGCGCTAAAACCATGGTCGGCGGCTATCGGCTTGCCAGCGTTCTCGCCGGCGATAGAGCGCGCCATATCGGCCGCCTCGCCGCCGCTCAGGTCCTTGGCTCGGGTGCGAAGCGACTGAACCGCGTCTCCGCCGTTCTGATCGAGTACGTCGATGGTGTCGTCAGTGCGGGCGTTCTCGCTCGCGTTCGCCATCCGCTCGACGGTCCGGGCCTCCGCGACGATCTGGGCCGTCCGTGCGCGGTATTCGCCTTCGGTTATGGACCCGTTCGCCCGTGCTTTCCGGAGTTCGGAGCGACGCTCTTCGAGTTCTTCGAGGCGGGTCTCGATGTCGGTTATCCGCCCGGTGACGACTGCGGCACGGGCGGTATTGCTCCCAGCGCCGCTGACGCGGAGCTGAAAGGTCCGCTCTTCCATCTCGCCGTCGATTTCGGCGGCCTGAACGCCGACGACGCCGGCGAGTCGTTCGCCGGGTGCGACCGAATCGTTCGATTCGTTGCTCTGAACCGGTGTGCCAGCGCTTCCACCGGCCGTGGCGGCGGCCGGAGCTACCACCAGAGCGAGGACGAGGAGGGCGAGTGCAACCAGGGTCTTGCGACGCATCGTATCACTACTGTACCGCTCTACTCTCATATAAACGATAGGCTCTCAATCCCGATCAACGACGATTAATTCGAATTCACGCGGTTTCGATCCCGGTTACGTCGTGCGGTTCTGCCGAAGGTGCGGATGCGAATCGCGTGACCGCCCTGCCCGGTCATATTTCGTCGGTTTCGTCGGGGAGCGAGAGAACGTTCTCCCGGCCGAGGCGGAAGCTCTCTATTTTCCCCTCGTCTCGCAGGTCGCCGACCACCTGGCTGGTTTTGGCCTCCGTCCAGTCGAGCGCCGTGACCACCTCCTGCTGTTTCATCCGTCCGTCGCGCTGTTCGAGCAGCCGCAGGACGCGCTCTTCGTTGCTCAGCAGTTCCGGCGGCGGACCGTCGTCGTCCGCATCGCCGCTGGCCTGACCGGCCGTCGCGCCAGCCTCCTCGGTCGACCTGTCGCTCGTCTCTGCCGCCCCGGCCGCACCGCTTCCGCGACTCCGTGCCCAGTACGCCAGACCCGCTATCGCGGCGACACCGACGACGACGAGCGCCGCGAGCAGCGGGTCGGTCCCGTTTCCGGAACCGGCGGACCCGTCCCCGTCGCTACTGCCGCCTTCGCCGCCGTTCGCGGGCGCGAGAACCAGGCTCGGTTCGTCGGAAGTGAAGTCGGTCTGGGTCCCGCGCCAGCCGACCGAGGTGTCGCCGCTGTTGTCGGTATCCGGCGAGACGGACTCGACCTCGTAGCCGTCGGGCCACTCGACAGTCAGACGGGTTTCGCTGCTCAGGAAGAACCCGCGGATCGCGTCGCCGATCAGGATCCGGTCGCCGTCGACGGCGGCGAAGTTCTCCCAGTCGAACGTGTACGTTATCACGCCGTACTCCTGCGGGATCGAGCGCGTCTCGGTGCCGATTCTCACGTCGCGTACCGCCATTTCGCGACCGGTTTCGTTTTCGGCCGACCGGACGGTGCGCGTTATCCGGTCGCGAAAGCGCGCGGTGTAGTTGTCGGGGTTCGCCTCCACGTCCCGTTGCAGGTCCTCGAACGCCTGCGTCGTGTTGTCGTCGTCGAGGCGCGTCCAGTACTGCATCTCCCACGTCGCCGTCCCGTTCTCGTCGACCGAAACGAGCAGGCGTATCTCATCGGTTTCGACCTCTTGGGCGGCGGCGACCTCCGGGTCCGGGTTGGCTGACTGGTGCTCGAAGCCAGTGCCGCCCGCGACAGTCCTGACGGCACCCGAGGCAGAACCGGCGGCTCCGGCGCTGGAAGCGAGGGAAACCGTGATCAGCAGGGCAACGAAACTGACCGCGAGTGCCCCTCGTGTCCTCTCTCGCATTCTGCCGAACGGTGGATCCTAGGGGTGAAAGGTCTTACCACCGAGTCGTGTCCCCGCAGAAGCCACAGGATATTTATGCGCGTGCTCTGATTTAATCAAATATGTTCGACAACCGTGGTGACCTCGGGGTGGAGACGCTCCTGAAGGTGGTGCTCGTTCTAGTGGCGCTGCTGCTCGTTATGGAAATTCTGGGGCTCATCGTCGACGGTGTCATGTCTCTCCTCGGTCCCCTCCGCCCGCTGGTCAGTCTGGTCATCCTGGCGCTGATCGTGCTCTGGTTGCTCGACCGACTCTAACGCGGCACTGGTGTCGAGACCGACCGCCATCCTCTTGCCACGCCGCCCCCTAGCACCGCCGTGTTCAGCATCAACGCCCCGGTCCCCGGGCGAGTTGCCCGGATCGCGTCCGACCTGCATCCCTCCCTCGTCGGGTTCGACCGCATCCGGGAACACCACTCACTGCTGGTGAAACGCTTCGGCGACCCTGACCACGTCGCTTCCCTACAGCACGAGGCCCGGCGCGCGATGGGCGACGCCCCCGCGTTCGAGGTGGCAGTGACCGGTGTGGACTACTTCTCAGATCCGCCGGAGGGATCGGCTCCGGTCGTGTATCTGACCGTCGAGAGCCCCGGTCTCCGCCAGATCCACGACCGTCTCGTCGAGCGATTCGGCGCAGTCGACATGCTCGAAGGCGACGACTACACCCCGCACGTGACGCTTGCCCGCGACGGCAGCGAGGCGGACGCTCGACGCCTTGCGGAACGCGAGATAGAGCCCGTGACATGGACCGTCTCCGAACTACAGTTCTGGGACGGAACGTACGGTGAGTCCGTGAGTACGGTCAGTCTTCCGTAGCGACCTTTTTTCGTTCCGGCCGCTCGCACGCGACGCGTCGGAGCGTCGCGCTCTCGCGCTGGCCACCAACCGATCACGGAGACGGCGGCCCGCCCTCGTACGCGTCCTGCCCCTGATAGAAGTTCAGCATCGCGAATTTTAGTTTCTCGGCGGTGACGTCGATCATCTCATCACGCTCCCCCTTCGGGAACGTTCCATGGACGCTGTACTTGCCCATCTCCCCCTCCGCAGCGGCGGTGTAGCGCTTGTCGAGCAACACGCGGACGCCGAAGTCATCGGGCGAGCGGATGACTCGGCCGATGGCCTGACGCGTCTTTCGGATGGTCGGAATCTCGACGGCGTACTCCCAGCCCGCGTTCTCGCCGCGGTCGGCGAAGGCCGCGCCGTAGGCGTCCTGGACTGCCTTCGCGCGGTCGTCGAGGCGCGGGTAGGGGACGCCGACGACCGCGACGGTCCGTGCGTCGTCCCCGTCGAAGCTCACGCCCTCGGCGAGCGTCCCCCACAGCGAGGTCAGCAAAACGGCGTCGTCGCTGTCGGTGAACCGCTTCCTGAGGTCCTCTACGGAGTCGCCCGGCCGGTCCCGGAGCACCGTCGCGTCCACGTCGAGTAACTCCTCGTACCGCTCGGCCTCGGCGTAACTCGGAAAGAAGGCGAGCGTGTTGCCCGGCGTAAAGCGGACCGCGTCGGACAGCGTGCTCGCGATGGTGGCTTGCGTCTCGGGGTCGTCCCGCTCGCTGGCGAACAGCGCGGGCGTCCCGGCGGCGAACGTCCGGCGGTTCTCCTCGGGGAACTGGAGGCCGTAGGCCAGGCTCACGGGGCTCTCCAGCCCCAGCACGTCCTCGCTCACGTCGAACGGGCGAAGCGTGGCGCTCATCAGGACGCTCGCGTACACCTCGTCGAACAACTGCCCCGTCACCTCCCGCGGGATGCAGGTGTACAGTTCCGCGCGACCGTACACCTCCTCCGTCCCCGAGTCGCGGCGGACCGAGACCACGGGGAACTGGCCGAGTTCAGTCCCCTCGTCGATCCACGAGGAGACGAACGAGGCCGCCTGTAGCGTCTGGCACTCGGTGCGCGTGGTCGTCTCGCCGCGCTTGTACGCCTCCTCGTACTCCTCGTCGAGTTCGAGTCCGAGGTTCGCGGCGGCCTCCAGGTCCGAGTCGATACCCGGGCCGGTGTACTGCTGGAGGAACGACCGCGTGAGATCGTCGCGTCCCTCGTCGTTGGCGACGGGGACGTCTTCCCAGTCCTCACCGACGCGCTTCCGCGCTCGCGGGCCCTGCCCGCTCGCGTTGCCCGAGGCGCTTCGCCCCTCGCTGCCGAAGCCGAACGAGTCCTCGTACGTCTCGACGAGCGCGTCCCGGAACGCCCGGATGACGTTTTCCGCGCCCGGCGCTCGCGCGTCGTCGCAGTCGTCGAGTTCGTCGAGCGCCTGATCGAGGGTGTTCTCCGTGAGCGTGCGCGTCGCGTGGTCGCGCGCGGCCCCTTCGATGTTGTGCGCCTCGTCGAAGACGGTGATCACGTCCTCCGGGTCGCGGTCCAGCCACCGGAAGAACTGCTCGCGGATGGCCGGGTCGAGCAGGTGGTGGTAGTTACAGACGACCAGATCGACGCCCTCGATGCCGTCCTTGAGGAGTTCGTAGCCGCAGAGCGTCCGCTCGTGGGCGTACTCGTAGATCTCCTCGGGGGTGCGCACGTCCTCGAACAGCCACCCGTAGAACTCGTCGTCGTCCCGCGTGAGGTTGTTGTAGTAGTGCTCGCAGGTGTTTTGCTCCTCTAAGTCCTCGACCTCTGCCTCGACGCTTTCGAGTTCGTCCATCACCGCGGAGCGCGCCTCGGTCGCGCGTTCGTCGCCCTCCTGGCTCTCTTCGAGTAGTTCCTCCTGGCGGCGCTCCAGTTGCTCCATGTCGCGTTCGGCGTCGACGAGTTCGTAGGTGTTGTCCCGGAGCACCTGACACTCCTCGAAGCCGACGTCGATGTGACACATCGACGATTTCCCCTTGAACACGACGGCCTGAATGGGCTCCTGACGGGTGATCTGGCGCGCCTCGGTAACGAACTGGCGCATCTGCTGGTGGACGTTCGTCGTGATGACGACCGTCTTGTCCTCCTCGCGGGCGTACTCCAGCGCCGGGACGAGCGCCGACAGCGTCTTGCCGGTGCCACAGGCCCCCTCGAAGAGGACGTCCTGCTGGCGCGATAGCCCGTTGTAGATGCGGTCCATCGCCTCCTGCTGTGCGCCGTACGGCTCGTCGTACGGGAAGAACCGCATGTACCCGTTCGTCTCTGGCACATCCGTTCTTTCGCTCGGCCCGACAAAAAGTCTCGGCCACCACGGTGAAAGTGGACTGTCGGGGTCCCCGTTTCATAGGGGCTGTTGTAAGTCGTTTCGTGGGGACGCCCCCGGACGAGGCACGGCATGGGCGCGCCGCTCGCTCGTCCGCTCGTTTCGGCGTCGGCCGGAGCTCTGCTTCCGAGAGAAGGATAACCTCCCGCCTCAACTGACCCGAGTGACGGAGTAGCCGGCGTCGCGGATAGCCTCGACGATGCGGTCCGTCTGGTCCGTCCCGCTCGTCTCGATACGGAACTGCAGGTACGCGTTGCCGACGTCGAGTTCCTCGACCGACCGCTCGTGGTTCACCTCGTAGATGTTCGCGCCGCAGTCGGCGATGATCTCCGAAACGCGGTTCATCTCGCCCGGCTGGTCGACGATGTGAACCCGCAGTCGAACGACCTGCCCGCGGTGGGTGAGTCCGTGTGTAAGCACCGTCCGCAGGTCAGTCATGCTCAGGTTGCCGCCGGACAGGACCGGGACGACGACCTCGTCGCTGACGTCGAGTCGGTCGCTTCGCATCGCCGCGACCGAGGTCGCGCCCGCGCCCTCTACCATCTGTTTGGTTCGTTCCAGCATGAACAGGACGCTCTCGGCGATCTCGGTGTCCGAAACCGTGATGACCTCGTCCACGTACTCCTCTATCAGCCCGTGAGTGAGTTCCGAGATCCCGCCGGTCGCGATCCCGTCGGCGATCGTCTGCACCGAATCTATCGTGTGGGGTTCCCCTTTCTCTAGACTCCGGGGGACGGTTGCGGCGTCCTCTGCCTGCACGCCGACGACCCGGGTATCGGGCGAGGTCTCGGCAAGCGCCGCTGCGACGCCGCCGATGAGTCCGCCGCCGCCGATCGGGACGATCACCGTGTCCGCGTCGGGGACCTGCGAGGCGACTTCGAGCCCCAGCGTTCCCTGTCCGGCGGCGATCTCCGGATCGTCGTACGCGTGGACGAAAACGCTGTCGTCGCCGACGATCGATTTCGCGTGTGCCATCGCCTCGCGGAAGTTGTGCCCGTGCAGTTCCACGTCCGCGCCGTAGCCCGCCGTCGCGTCGATTTTCGTCTGCGGCGCGTTCTTCGGCATGACGATAGTCGATTCGAGCCCGGTCTTCGAGGCGGCGAGCGCGACCCCTTGCGCGTGGTTTCCCGCGCTCGCCGCGACCGCTCTGGTCGCGTCGTTCGACGAGGATTTGACTTGCTGTAACTTGTTGTACGCCCCTCGGGTCTTGAACGACCCCGTCCGCTGCAGGTGTTCCATCTTGAGTCGGACCGTCGCTCCGGTCTCCGCTTCGAGCGATCGGCTCGTCTCGATCGGCGTTTCCCGAACGACCGCCTCGTCGTCGAATCTATCGCGCGCTTCCCGTATGTCGGACACTGAAATGGTCATGGTTCCGTTGGGTCTGTGTATTCATCGCACCGCGCCGGCGAAAACTTTGCTTATATGTGCGGCTCTATCGCACGTAATATATCCGTCGGTGTCTCTGTTCGGTTACGTTCGTTCGATAGTTTCCGGCGCTGTTCCCGCTCGAACGGGCGCTTCGCGCGTCAGTTCCTTCGAACGCGTCCCCGGGCAGAAAAGGCGTGTCCCTACGCGGACGCCGTCGTCTCCGGTTCGATGTACACCTTCTTCACACCCGGATTGTGCGCGATGAGTTCGTCCTCCAGTTGGGTTATCCGCGTGTCTATCTCCCCGGTGTCCAGCGATCCGTCGAAGGCGACGTCTGCGGTGACGAGGATCTGATTGGTGCCGAAATACACCGTCCGGAAGTCGACGATATCTTTGACGTCCCGGCCGTTTTCGACGATCTCGCGGAGTTCGCGCTCTTCTTCTTTCGGGACGCTCTCGCCCAGCAGCAGGCGCTTGTTCTCCCAGGCCAGCGCGAGGGCGAAGCCCATCAGCATGATCCCGATGATCAGCGCGCTCGCGGCGTCGTAGATGTGGTTTCCGGTCGCCCGCGTCAGGTAGATGCCGAACAGCGCGATACCGGCCCCGGCGAGGGCGATGAAGTCCTCGGTCAGCGCCGTCAGCGTCGTCACGTCGCTCGTCTTCCGGAACGCCTCGCGGAAACTGTTCCAGCCGTGCTGTTCCATTTGCTTCGTGATCGCCTCGTACGCCTTCTTGAACGCGTACGACTCGAAGAGGATAGCCCCCACCAACACGGCGTAGTTGACGAAGATGGGGTCGAACGTGACGCCGAGCAGACTGGTCGGTTCGCTGGCGCGGTGAACGCCGTGCTGGAGCGCATTGTAACCGTGGGTGGCGCTCTCCCATCCGGCGATCCCGAACAGCAACACGCTGACGAGGAAACTGTAGAAGAACTGCGCCTTCCCGTATCCGAACGGATGAGTTCTGGTCGCCTCGCGGCCGCCGTAGCGGATCCCGACGAGCAGAAACACCTGGTTCCCGGTGTCGGAGATGGAGTGGTACGTTTCTGAGAGCATCGACGGGCTTCCCGTCAGCAGGTAGCCGACGAACTTCAGCACCGCGATAGCGCCATTGGCGATAAGCGCGGCGATGACGACCGATTTGCTACTTGCCATTGTACACACCCGCGTTCGCGGCTATGAAAGAAGTACGGGATCAACTGTCAGATTCGCACCGCCACGCTCCGTCCTCGTGGACGACGCCAGGCACCGAGAGCAGGCGGGGTCGAACGCAGCCCCACCAGGATTCGGGGTCGTCGTATCCCGCCGAATGGGACGGGTAGACGTTCTCCGTGATCTCGTCGGAGACCGCCGGCCCGCCCTCGCGCAGGTGTTCGACGACGGCGCGGACGGCGTCGCGCCGCCAGTCCCGCATCATTCTGCTGGCTCCGGGAACGGTCATTCTGGCGAGCGCTCTGTCGATGTCGTCGTCCGCTTCGGCGATCCCCTCCGTCTCCCGGTCGCGAAGCGTCGCCGCCGGCAGATACCAGAGCGTCGTCGGATCGTCGTCTCCGAGTTCCTTCCGGCGAAGGTCGCCCGCCGCTTCGAGTGAAGTGAGCGCATCGGTGACGGCGTCCCGAGGTGCCCCGACTGCGGTGGCCACGTCCGCCGCCGTTCGTGGGGCGGCGTCCACGAACGCGTCGCGGACTGACTCCGGGGTGACGTCGCTCCTCTCTGCACTGTCGGCCCCGGACGCACCGCCGACGCCTCCCGCTTCGGACGCGCCGGCGTCGTCGCTCGCCTCCTCGCTCATGCTCGCCCGTAGGAAGGGGTCCCTGAAGGGTGTTGCCCTGCCGAAAGAGTGGTGACCCGGGAGTGTGAACGGGATTCCATGATCGTCGTCTGCTCGGACACGCACAGCCGGACGGGACACGAACTGTCGGAGCACATGCTAAAAGCCGTCCGCGAGGCCGACCTAGTCGTCCACGCCGGCGATTTCACCACGACTGCCGCGCTGTCGGCGTTCCGGGCCGAGAGCGACCGACTGTTCGCGGTTCACGGCAACGCTGACGACGCAGAGGTCCGTGAACACCTCCCGTCGGCCCGGACGTTCGACGTGGGCGGCGTGACGACGGCACTGACCCATCGTCAGCACGGCGGGGCGACCGCGCTGGCGATGTTCGGTCGCTCGCGGGGCGCGTCGCTCGTCGTTTCGGGTCACACCCACCGTCCGTCCGTTACGCACGCCGACGACGTGACGCTGTTGAACCCCGGAAGCCACGCTGACCCGCGCGGCGCGCGTCCGGGGTACGCGGAACTCGTCCCAGGGGACAACGTCGTCCGCGGTCGGCTGCTGGACCCGGGCGGCACGGTCGTCGACAGTTTCGAGGTCAGAAGGGGCGGGGACGCGGGCGACATCTGACCGCTGTCCGCGGCTCGATGCGACTGATGGATTTCTCGACTGAGGTCGATTAGAATGGGTCTCGGACAATGGCGGTGTCGTCATACCCGACTGACGACAGTGAACGGCAGGCGACTGGAGGGCCGAAGCAGGCTGGTGGAGGGCTAGAGGGCTCGGACTTCGGGTAGGGGTGCCAGGGAGGCAATCCCGGATACCGCATCTACACCTTCGGATGGACACCCAATATACGCAACGTAAACTCAAATCCCTGTTTTACCTATCCGCGGATAAAAGAGTTCGAGGCGGCCCGCGTCATCGGTCGACGTAGCGGAAGAAGACCCACACAGTCACGAGGATCGTTCCCACGACGAACAGCAAGAGTCCAGGCGGCAGACCAGCGTTCGTCCCCAGGTCGACCGCGGAGGACGCGCTGTCGTTCGCGGCTTCGACCGTCTCGTTGGCGACAGTGGTGGTCAGGTCCGCATCGGTCGCCGAGTCCTGGATGGATTCTGCATCGGTCGTGGTTTGAACCGTTTCCGTCGTTTCGTTCCCCCCGTTGCTGTTGATCGAGATGTCGTTTTCGGTCGTGAACTCCACGGAAGTCTCGCTGTCTCCGCCTTCGACCGTGTAGGTGTCCTCGCTGCCGTTTAGACCGCCACCAGCGTCGTCTGCATCGCCGGCGACAGCCCCACCGCCCTGGTCGCTTTCGCCACCGCCGCTCGTCGGCGGTGCCACGGCCGTCTCTCCGACGATGCTGTGGAGTGCGAGGCTCGCGGCCCCAACGATACCGACGCCCCCGAGCAGTCTGGACAGAGCCGTCTTCAGCGTCGATGTCTCCTCTTCCTGTCCGGCGAACAGGACAAGCGGCTGGTCCGCCGGAGCGTACACTTTCATCTCGCGACCCTTCTCGGAGTAGATCGTGTCCGCGACCTCGATGACCTCCGCGTCTTCGAGGTTGCCGAGGTGATACTGGGTGTTCTGGAGCGAGGTGTCGACAGCGTCAGACAGCTCCGACGGGGTCGCGGGCTCCTCGTGGAGGGCGGCGAGCAGTTCCCGGGCCGTCGTCGAGGAGAGCGCGGCGAGGACGTCGTCCGCCGCGTCGCTGTCGACGCCGACGACCCTGGGTTCGGAGTCCTCGGCCGGCGTCGCGTCCGAGGTGGAGGGCAGGAGGTCGGCCATATACCCCTGATCCCTGTCGGTCGGCATGAACTTTCTCCCTCGGCAGCGGGAATCTCTCAGTTGATCGGTGGCGAAACGTATTTGCGCCCCCCGCGAGTAGGCCGCGACATGGCTTCGGTCGACCCCTTCATCGTCCTCATCGTCGGCGCGTTGCTGACGCTCATCTTCTTTCTCTATCTGATGGTCCGTCGAACCCTCCACGGCTTTCAGGAGGGGATGGAAGACGGCCGACAGTAAGCGCGGCGCGGGCCCGGTCGCTTTCCGCTCGACTACGCGAGCGCCGCCTCGACCCGCGCTATCGTCTCCTCGATGTCCTCACCGTCGACGTTCCGGTGCGTGCAAAAGCGCGCGACAGTCTCGCCGAACTCGGAACCCAGCACGTCCTCCGTCTCGCAGGCCCCGCAGAACTCCTCGGCGGTCATCTCCGCGTCCGACGTCTCGACCAGAACGATGTTCGTCTCGGGCGGCTGGACTGAGAGCCCGTCGAGCGCGTCCAGTCCTTCCGCGAGTCGGCGGGCGTTCTCGTGGTCGTCGGCTAGGCGGTCGACGCTTTCCAGAGCTTCGATCCCGGGGGCCGCAACGATACCCGCCTGCCGCATTCCCCCGCCGAACAGCTTGCGGTTCCGGCGCGCGCGCTCGATGAACTCCTCGCTCCCCGCCAGCATCGACCCGACCGGCGCGCCGAGTCCCTTCGAGAGACAGAACATGACGGAGTCGACGGACTCGACGATCCGGGACGCCGGTACGTCGAGCGCGACGGCCGCGTTGAACAGTCGCGCGCCGTCGAGATGGACGGGAACGTCTAAACCGTGGGCGGCCTCGGCCGCGGCGTCGATGGTCTCGGGATCGATAGCAATGCCGCCCTTGCTGTTGTGGGTGTTCTCCAGCGTGAGCAGTCCCGTCCCCGGTCGGTGAAGGTCTTCCTCGACGAAGCCATCGCGGATCTGCTCGGGCGTCGGAACGCCCCTGTCGCCTCCGTCTATCGTGCGAACCTGGAGGGACGATAGCTGTGCGAGGCCGCCGACCTCCCACTTGTACACGTGGCTCTCGCGCTCGACGAGGACCTCTTCGCCGCGGTCAGTGTGCGTGCGAGCGGCGATCTGGTTCCCCATCGTCCCCGTCGGGACGTACAGCGCGTCCGCCATTCCCGTTGCCTCGGCCGCGCGACGTTCGAGTTCGTTCACCGTCGGGTCCTCGCCGTACACGTCGTCGCCGACCGCCGCGTTCGCCGCGGCCTCCCGCATCGATTCGCCGGGTTTCGTCACCGTATCGCTGCGAAGATCTATCACGGCGCGAGATTGGAGGCCGGTGGGGAAATACGTCGTGGTCGGCAGCGAACGGACCGCACGAGTTCGCTTTGCTCTTCGAAGCGTTGCCGATACTACGCCGAAGCAGTCCCCGAACCGGTAGGATGGCCGATGTTCTGGTTCGTCTCCACGATCCGCGAGAAACTGAACGTGTGGAGCTCGTCCGGTTCGGAAACCAAACGGTTTTGGACACACCGCTACCAGACGGTGGTATGGATCCACGGATCCGCGAGCACGCTTCGCTCATCGTTCATCAGGCGCTCGAACTCGACGAGGGAGACGACGTGGTGATCAAGGCTCCTCCCGTCGCCGAAGATCTCGTCGTCGCGCTCCACGAGGTTATCGGCGATGTCGGGGCGAACCCGCTCGCCCAGTACACCAACCGTGACGGCCGGGCCCTCCGCGCCTATCTCCGCTCTCACGACGGCGATTTCGAGACGCCCGACCACGAACAGGCGATGGTCGAGGCGGCCGACGCGCACATTCACATCCGCGCCAACGAGAACGTTACCGAGAAAAGCGACGTCGATCCCGAACAGAACGCCGCCTACGAGCAGGCCCAGCGGCCCATCCTCAACGAGCGTCTGACCGACAACTGGACTCTCACGCAGTACCCCGCGCCAGCCAACGCCCAGCTCGCCGAGATGAGCACCGAGGCCTACCAGAACTTCGTCTGGGACGCGGTCAACAAGGACTGGGACGAACAGCACGAGTTCCAAGAGCAGATGGTCGAGATCCTAGACGATGCCGACGAGGTCCGCATCGTCAGCGGCGAGACGACCGATATCTCGATGAGCATCGCCGGTAACCACACGATCAACGACACCTGCACCAACAACGTCCCCGGCGGCGAAGTGTTCACCGCGCCCGTCCCCGACACCGTCGAGGGTGAGGTGGTGTTCGACAAGCCGCTCTACCATCAGGGCCGCGAAGTGCTCGACGCCTACCTCAAATTCGAGGGCGGGGACGTCGTCGACCACTCGGCGAGCAAGAACGAGGACACTCTCAGGGAAGTACTCGACACTGACGAGGGAGCGCGCCGCCTCGGCGAACTCGGCATCGGAATGAACCGCGACATCGACCAGTTCACCTACAACATGCTGTTCGACGAGAAGATGGGCGACACCGTTCACATGGCTGTCGGCCGCGCCTACGAGGCCAACGTCGGCGAGGAAAACGTTCAGAACCAAAGCGCCGTTCACGTCGACATGATCGTCGACATGAGCGAAGACTCCTACATCGAAGTCGACGGGGAAGTAGTTCAGCGAAACGGAACGTTCCGGTTCGAAGACGGGTTCGACGGTTGAGTTAGCCGCTTTTTGATTCGGTTTCGACTGAGGCGGTCAGATTTTCTTTCCGAATTCGTACAGGATAATCGTTTCCTTCTGCTGTGATATATGGTATCATACATCGAATAGCTTAAGTATATGGGCTGATTGTTCATGAAGTATGACGAAGGTCGCATGTCCGGATTGTGGTCAAAACATCGCCATGCACGAGATCGAAGCCCGGACCGTCACCCAGACATCCGGATTCGCCACGAACTACCGCTGTCCGTTCTGCCGTGCTGATTTCGACGATATCAACGATAACATGGTGTAGAGCGGTCGCTGTGGGGTTTTTCTGCCGCATCATCCGAGCGTAGTCATCGGCGTAAATCAGTCCGTGGGAAGCGCCTTCGCAACCACTCAAAAGTTGGTTTTTTGAAACTATTGGTTAATATACCTAGTTAATCCAACTATACCCGGCAATAAGTTGGGAAATATTTATGAGTAAAGTTGTATACAAATGGGATGCAATGTCAAACCATAACAGACGATCGTTCCTCAAAGCGACAGGGAGTGTGGTCGGCGGTGCGGCGCTCGTAAGCGGACCGGCTACTGCCGGTGGGGGTGGGAAGACGAACGAGCGATTCCTCGTCGATCTTCGCGAGGTCTCACGCAGTGAGGTACCGAGCGACGTAGAGATCATTCATGACATCTCGCAGATCGACATCCTCGCGGCGCGGGGTGATCCGGAGGCAGTGCCGGGAGCATCGTCGACGACGCCGGATGTCGCCGTGTATCAGGACGACAGCGGACCGGCCGTGGAACAGGCCGGGCCGCGGGCGAACAGCCACAACCACGACGGTGCAGCGTCGAACGCCGAACTCCAGTGGGACAAGCGCGTTCAGGACGTCGAAAACCTGACCGATCAGCCCGAGAACGGACAGACGGTCCACGACACGACGAAAGGCGAGGGGACGCGCATCGCGGTCGTCGACTCCGGCGTCTACGACGCACACCCGGACCTCGAAGGCGTGGTCAACGCGGAGCTATCCGAGAACTTCACCACGGACCCCTACGACTTCCGGCCGAATGGGGCGGGCGACCACGGAACTCACGTGGCCGGCACTATCGCGGCGACGAACGACAACGACGGGCCAGACGGCGGCGTACTCGGTACCGCACCCGAGACCGAAATCGTCGCCCACCGCGTGTTCTCCGGCGTAGAGGGAGCGACCGGCGACTCGCTCGCCGCACTCGCCGCCGCCGCGGACAAGGGCTGTGACGCCGCGAACTTCAGCGTCGGCTACCCGCTCCCGTACGTCGACCCGGAACAGTTCCCGTGGCTGCTCGACATCAAGGCGTCGTACGAACGCGTCGCCGCGTACGCCCGCGAGAAGGGGATGGTCTTCGTGAACTCCGCCGGAAACGACAGCCTGGATATGAGTCCGGACGACGTTCTCAGCCTCCCGACGGAGGCCGAAGGCGTCTTCGGCGTCTCCGCGACCGGACCCATCGGCTGCGGTTGGGGGGACAAACACTCCGACAACGAGGAGAAGTGGCTCACCGGGGACCGCCTCGAAGAGCCGACCACTCAGCCGGCGTTCTACACGAACTACGGCGACGCCGTGGACGTCAGCGCGGCAGGCGGCAACGCGGACCTCGACGCGATAGGGAGCGTCGACGGTGCGTACAACGACCTCGTCTACTCGACGACCGTAACGACCCACTACGAGGACGGGCCGGACGACGACGACGAAGGGAGCAAACCCAGCGAAATCGTCGATACCGAACCGTCGTACGGGTGGAAAGCCGGCACGTCGATGGCCGCACCGCAGGTCACCGGGGCAGTCGCGCTCGTACGGTCGCTCCGCCCGGACGCGAGCGTCGACGAAATCGAGTCGCTCATCCAGGAGACCGCACGCATGCCGGAGGAAGGCGAAACGTACCACGGCGCAGGCCATCTCGACCTCCGCCGACTGGTCAAACGCGCCCGGTAACGGCGACCTTTCGCCGCTTTCGCAAACGCGCTTTTCTGTTGTGCGCTGGTCCGAGGTGAGTTCGACCGACGCGAAGATGGACCCAGTCGCTACGCTCGGAGATAACGGGCACGATGAGAGTTCGAACTAACTGTCGTTCGCAGGAGCGGGCACGATGGGATTCGAACCCACGACCGTCGGATGTCTTCCCCCGACACTGTCGTCTCGGGGATAGAAGTCCGACGCTCTATCCAGACTGAGCTACGTGCCCTCGGATACGTCTCCGGCACAGCGTTCAAAGTATGTTGTGTTTCGCGTCGATACCGCGCTTCAAAGCTCTTAAGCGCGCCACAGGAGTATCACGGTACAATGAGAGTTATCGGGACCGTCGGCCTGCCCGGAAGCGGCAAGAACGAGGCCGCGACCGTCGCCGAAGAGCTAAACGTCCCCGTCGTCACGATGGGTGATGTCATCCGTCAGGAGTGTCGGGACCGCGGACTCGACCCCGCCACGCACCACGGCGCGGTCGCGAAAGCGTTACGCGAGGAAAATGGGCCAGACGCCATCGTCGAACGGTCGCTGCCGGTCGTCGAGGAGGCTCTGAACGACAGCGACACCGTGGTCGTCGACGGGATCCGGTCGGGCGTCGAGGTCGACCGCTTCGAGGAGGCGTTCGGGGACGACTTCACGCTTGTAAGCATCGAGGCCCCGTTCGACGTTCGCGCCGAGCGTATCGAGGAGCGCGGCCGCGACAAGAGCGCGGACGAGGGCGGCGAGAGCCTCGAAGCGCGCGACGAGCGCGAACTCGGCTTCGGCATGGGCGAGGCGATGGAACGCGCGGACGTGCTCATCGAGAACACAGACTCGCTGGCGTCGTTCCACCGGAAGGTACGGTCCCTCCTCACCGACGGTGCCGAAGCGACGCGGGGGGAAGCATGAGCACGGTGTACAGCGTCGACGTCCGTATCGTCGCGCCCGTCAACGACACTGAGGTCACCGACCGCGTCACGGACGCGGTGACGAACCTCTTTCCCGAGGCCGAGACCGAGTCCCGGCCCGGCGAGGTCGTCGGCACGGGGCATTCGATGGAGCACTTCTCCGAACTGCTTCACCGGCAGGAGATACTCGACACGGCGCGGCGGGAGTTTTTCGACACCTTGCAGGGCGACAGCTTCTCGTTCTCGCTGAAGAAACAGGCGGCGTTCCAGGGCGTCATCAACTTCTCCGTCGGTAGCCCGGACGAACTCGGCGACATCGAGGTACGAGTCACCGTCACCCAGCCAACTCCCGAGGAGTACGTCGACCACGTCGCCCCGCCGACGGAGGAAGGCGAGCCGATAACCGAGGAATTCGAGAAGTAGTTAGTTCTCTTTTCCGGTCACAGCGTAGTACGCCGAGCGAAGGGTCACGGGCGAGACGCCGCCCGCCTCGGCGGCCTCGGCCTGGGTTAGACTAGCGTGACGTTCGCGGTCGGCGGCGTAGAGGCAGGCCGCCGCGACGCCGCCTGGATTGCGCCCGCCGACGACGCCGCGGTCGCGAGCATCGTCCGCGAACTCCCGTGCGCGGCGCTCGACAGCGCGCGAGCAGCCGAGTTCGCTGGCGAACCGCGGGAGGTACTCGCGGGGGTCGATCGGTCCGGTCGGTAGCCCTAAGTCGCGGTTCAGTGCGTCGTATGCGGCTTTGAGTTCGTCCTCGTCAGCGCGGGCGTCGGCCACTACCTCGGCGAGCGTACGCGAGACCGCCTCGACACGGCAGGTCGCGTACACCGCCGCGGCCGCAAACCCCTCGATAGAACGCCCCTGAAGTAGGTCCTCGGACTGGGCGGATTCGAACAGCGTGCACGCGCGGTCGCGGACGCTGTCGGGAAGCGAGAGCGCGCTGACCAGATGTCGGATCTCGGTGAATCCGTACACCTGGTTGCGGTCGGACTTCGACGGGATCCGCGCCCGATTGTGCTCCCGGCGCATCCGGGCGACCTGCCGGCGCTTCCGACCGGTCAGTCGCGTGCTCGACCCCGTCCCGTAGCCGATCTCGGTCGAGAGGCCGCGGTCGTGTCTGGACCGGGTCAGCGGCGCGCCCGTCCGCTTGCGGTTCGTCTCGTCGTCGCTGAACGACCGCCACTCCGGCCCGCGGTCGATCCGGTCGGCCGCGACTACCAGTCCGCACTCGTCACACACCGTCTCGTCGCCGCTCTCGTTCAACCGCCCGTCGCACTCCGGACAGCCTCGCGTCGAACCTGTGGTGCTCATTACAGTCGGAACTTCGTTCGGATGACTTATTTAAAGAACGACTCTCGCAGGAACGAACCTGGATATCGGCGAGTTGAACGTACCGGTTACCGGTACGTTCTGGTGCGCCGGGCGATAGATTCCGGAAGGTTGATCGGTGATTTTTAACAGCTGGGGCGAGCAGTTCGGCTATGGCGCTGTCGGATATCGCCGCCGGGATAGAGGTCACCGCCGAGCAGCGGGACCGCGGCGTGGCCACTGTCGACGACACCGGGGACACGTTGGCGGCGCAGTTGTCGGACTACGAGGCCGAACTCCCGTGTGATCCCGCCGCGGCGGCGGCCGTCGTCGAAGCGTACGCCGACGGGGCGAGCGTCGGGTCGGCGGGACGATCTGCTGGCATCGCGCCGATGACGGCGGCGAAGGCGCTCCACCGCCTCGGGGTACAGGGGGTGTCGCCGCTCACGCCGCGCCAGCGCGACGTGGTCCGGGACTGGATCGCCGCAGAGCTACCCCGCGCGGACGCGCTGACGCTCACTGGAGGGTCGGAGACGGAGTTCGCACTGGCCGCTTACATCGAAACCCACGACCCGATACCGGCGGCCGCTGACGCGGTCGAGGGCGTTCTCTCGGACGGCGGGTACGGCGACGATCCGCTCGACGAGACGATGAGTTCGGTCGACGACCTCCTGTAACGGTTCTCGTAGGCGTTCCGGGCCGCCGTCGCTTGCTCACAGCAGTTTTCCCCA
Organism: Halostella pelagica; assembly: GCF_004762015.1. Classification (NCBI taxonomy): domain Archaea; kingdom Methanobacteriati; phylum Methanobacteriota; class Halobacteria; order Halobacteriales; family Natronoarchaeaceae; genus Halostella; species Halostella pelagica. The sequence continues at coordinate 275,346 of NZ_SJES01000003.1, read as the reverse complement.
CAGCGATCACGGCGCGTTCGACAGTACTGGGCTCACAGTACGTCCGACAGCATCGACTCCTCGGGGAAATCGAGATGTAGCATCACCTCGAACAGTTCCTCGGCGATGTCGGCGACTGCGGGGCCGAACTCGTGGTCGGGATCCGCACACGCCGGGGCGTTCTCGGCACGGACGACCTCGCTTTCGGGTACTGCGATGTCCGCCTCGCCGACCGGGTCGCGTCCGTGGTTCGAGACGACGAGGTCAGCGTCGGTACCGACGTCGGCCAGTCGTCCACGGAGGCGCTGCAGCGAATCGACGCCGCGGTGCGAGGCGGGGATCACGACGCCGACGTTGTTCACGTCGGTAACTGCGGCGACCGCCGGGTTGGTCGACACCGGCGACGCGTCGACCAGCACGTGGTCGAACGTCTCGGCGGCGGCGTCGATTACGTCGCCGAACCGCTCGGCCGCGCCGGCGGTTTTCGCTCGGGCCAGGGCGGCGAACGCGGCACGGGCCGGACAGACGGCGACCCGACCGGATTGAGGCGTGTCTATCTCGACCAGCGCGTCGTCGAGCGCCGTGTCTTCGTCAGTTACGAGCGTCGTTACGTCCGGCTCGACCCGGTCGTCGACGTAGTGTGCGAGTCCTTGCGTAGCGAACGCCGCGTCGAACACCGCGACGTCGCGGTCGTCGCGGGAGAGCGTCGCGGCGACTTCGACTGAGAGTCGGGTCGACCCTGCGCCGCCAGTCGCGCCGACAAGTGCGGCCGTCTCGGTAGGCATGGGAATAATTCCCTCCGGTATCGTATAAAAAATACGTGGTGCAGTTCGGGCGTCGGGCAGGCGGCGCAGTCTCTCTTACTCCGCGCCGGCCGCGATATCGTCGGCGATATCGTCGAGTTCGTCGTCGGAGAGGTCCGGTCTGGGACCGGCGACGGCGTGGATGGGTTTGCCGCCGTCGTCCTCGAACCGTGGGATGACGTGGCCGTGAACGTGCGGAACTTCCTGACCGGCCGCCTCGCCGTTGTTGAACGCGACGTTCGAGGCGTCGGCGTCGACGGCGTCCTCGACGACGGGCGTGAGAGCGTGGAGCACCCCGAAGACGGCCGTGGCCTCGCCGCCGGGCAGGTCGCCCAGCGTCTCGTAGTGGTTTTTCGGGATGACGAGCGTGTGGCCCGGAGCGAGCGGGTTCGCGTCGAGGAAGGCGACGATATCGTCGTCCTCGTAGACGGTTCGACTGGGGATGTCCCCGGAGACGATCTGACAGAAGATACAGTCGTTGGGCATGGGCGAACGATCACCCGCAGTGGCCATGAAAGTTTCCCGCCCGAGACCGTCGAACGGCCGCCGAAACCCCGTTGGACGGACAAACAGTACGCCGGATTCGCTGACATATCCCATAAATTTATCAGAATGTGTTATAACTGATATCTAATGAGAACTAGCGACGGGGCCTCCGACGATCGGGTTGACGACACTCTCGAGGAGTTTCAGGAGGTCATCGACGCGGACGATGGTACTGTGGCGGACGACTCCGTCGAAGACGACGACGAGAGCGGTCCAGCGGAGACGTTCGGCCTCAAGTTCGGCGTGCCGCTGGCGGTCGTCGCGGTCGGACTGCTGTTCGTCGGGCCGTCGCCGATGTTCGAACTCTCGCTGGGCGGGGAGATGTTGTTCGACACCCTCCAGGACAGCGGGTACGGTCCGATACCCTACATCTCGGGGACCACGCTGCTCGTCGGACTGGCGACTGGCCTCGCGTACCCGATGTCTAACAAGGAGCGGTACGACGGATACAAATCGGAGATGGCGATCGGACTCGTACTCCCGACCGGCGCGCTGATGGCGCTACTCGTTCTCGTTGCGGTGTTCTGGCCGACAGTCCACTTCGCACTTGCCGGCGACCTCATCACCGCGACTATCTACCTCGTCATCGCGGCTGTCATCGTCGCCATCGCGACCGGCGCGTTCGTCGTCATCATCGCCGTGGGGCTTCTGGCGCTGTTGTACCTGATAATCCCATCGTTCGTGGGCGTCTACGCCGGTGCGCTGGTGGGAGAACTCGCCAGCACCTGATACTGCGTCACACAGCGTCGTCCAGCGCGTCGGCCGCGGCGTCGACGTACTCGTCAGGGTCGTAGCCGAGTCTGGCGATCCAGATGTCCTGATACGAGGGGTGCAAAAGCGGGAGGACAGTGACGCCGAGCGAGTCGCAGTGTATCGGATCGAGCACGCTGTCGACGAACCCGTCGAGGCCGCCGCCGTCGAACGCGAGCATCGTCTGGGTCGCATGCTTGCCCGTCGCGAGAACGACCTCGGGGTCTACCTGTTCGATCTCCGCTTCGAGGTGGGTCCGACAGTTCGCTCGCTCGTCGGGCGTCGGTTCGCGATTGGCTCCGTCCTCGCCCGCCGGGAAGCACTTGACGGCGTTGGTGAAGTAACAGTCGTTCGCGTAGCCGATCTCGGCGATCAGTTCGTGCACGCGCCGCCCGGAGTGGTGCGTCGTGTACGCTTTGCCCGTCCAGTTGCCGCCGCGCCACTCGTCGGCGTCCGGATCGCCCGAACCCGGGGCTTCGCCGACGACCAGCAGCGTCGCGTCGAGCGGTCCCGTCCCCCAAGAGATACGCTCGCGACTCTCAGCGAGCGCGGGACAGCGCGCACAGTTCGGTTCGAGAACGTTCCGGGAGTCGGGGAACTGCATCACTCCGTGAGCGGCATGACGATACCGAAAACGAGCGGACTGAACAGCGCGGTCAGGATCCCGAACAGTTCGAGGTCGAAAAGCAGCGTCGTTTCCCAGGAGGGGAGCGGTCCGAAGAAGGCGTTCCCGGCGGCCGACCCGATGCCGCCGATGAGAAACATGGCGACGCCGGCGAAGAATCCGAGTTTGGCGTAGCGGGGGTAGTCAGTTGTTCCGTATCGTCCCATGACTCTGTTGTCGCCGAAAACGAACAAAAGGATTGCGTCACGCGCGAGAGCGAAAAGCCCATAACGACCAGTAGTCTTCTGGGAGACATGCAAATACTCCTCGAACTGCTCGCGTACGTTCTCGGCGCGAGCGTCCTGACGGTTCTCGGCGTTCTGGCCGAGTACAGCGGTCTCCAGCATCTCACCGGCGGCGAACCTATCCTCGGCCTCTGGTTCGCCGGATTCGGCCTCATCCTGCTGTACGGCGGGACGTACCTGCTGGGCTACGAGAAGGTGCTGAAAGAAGCCGTCGGCGCGTAAGACCGACCGCATACGACGACTCGACTGATGTCCGTTTGATTTCTCGCTGTATTTCATCTACTGAAACGGCCACGCTGGCGTGGCGAGCGACAGTGAGCCATCGCCAGCGAACGGGGGAGGGCAGGCCCTCGGAGCGTGCGCTGACGACCGTCAGCGCCGCGCAAACTAGCGGACCTGGCGGTCATTGAAAGGGCGCAGCGAGACTCGCCAGAGTCGAGCAAGGGCTTTCTGTGGAACCGGTTTGCCTTTATCAGTGGAGGCGCACGTCTGATCCATGAGCAGGTTCGCGGCGGTAGACGACCAGTACGACCCCGACGTGGTCGAGGACCGCGTCTTCGACTACTGGGACGAGGTCGACGCGTACGAGCAAACAACTGAGCACCGAGAGGGCGAGGAGCCGTTCTTCTTCGTCGACGGCCCGCCGTACACCTCCGGGGCGGCGCATATGGGAACGACCTGGAACAAGACCCTGAAAGACGCCTACATCCGCTACCTGCGGATGCAGGGGTACGACGTGACGGACCGGCCGGGCTACGACATGCACGGCCTCCCCATCGAGACGAAAGTCGAGGAGCGACTCGGCTTCGAGAACAAGAAAGACATCGAGGAGTTCGGCGAGGAGAACTTCATCCAGGAGTGCAAGGAGTACGCGAACGAGCAACTCGAAGGCCTCCAGAACGACTTCAAGTCCTTCGGCGTCTGGATGGACTGGGACGACCCGTACAAGACGGTAAACCCCGAGTACATGGAGGCCGCGTGGTGGGGGTTCAAGCAGGCCCACGAGCGTGGTCTCGTCGAGCAGGGCCAGCGCTCCATCTCGCAGTGCCCGCGCTGTGAAACCGCTATCGCCAACAACGAAGTCGAATACGACGACGTCGAGGACCCCTCCGTCTACGTGAAGTTCCCGCTGAAAGACCGAGACGGGTCGCTCGTCATCTGGACGACGACGCCGTGGACCATCCCGGCGAACACGTTCGTCGCGGTCGACGGCGACGTGACGTACCAGGGCGTCCGCGCCGAAAAGAGCGCGGACTCGTCCGCGAACCGGAGCGGCGAAGCCGCGGGGGACAGCGAGGAGGTCCTCTATCTGGCCGAGGACTGCGTCGAGGACGTGCTCCGTCAGGGCCGTTACGACGACTACGAGGTCGTCGAGGAGGTCACCGGCGAGGAGATGGTCGGCTGGGAGTACGACCACCCGCTCGCCGACGAGGTGCCCGACCACCCATCGGGCGAGGACGCGCTACAGGTGTACACCGCAGACTACGTCGAGGTCGACCGGACCGGCCTCGTCCACTCCGCGCCGGGCCACGGTGAGGAGGACTTCGAGCGCGGCCGCGAACTCGGCCTCGACATCTTCTGTCCGGTCGACGGCGACGGCGTGTACGACGGCAGCGGCGGCGACTACGCCGGCCAGTTCGTCAAAGACGCCGACGACGACATCATCGCCGACCTGCAGGAGAAGGGGCTGATGCTCGACGCCGGGACGACCCACCACAGCTACGGCCACTGCTGGCGCTGTGACACCGGCATCATACAGATCGTCACCGACCAGTGGTTCATCACGATCACCGACATCAAGGACGAACTGCTTTCTAACATCGAGGACAGCGAGTGGCACCCGCAGTGGGCGCGGGACAACCGCTTCCGGGACTTCGTCGAGGACGCTCCCGACTGGAACGTCTCCCGTCAGCGCTACTGGGGGATCCCGATCCCGATCTGGACGCCCGAGGACTGGGACGGCAGCATGAGCGACGTGGTCGTCGTCGGCGACCGCGAGGAACTCGCCGAGCGCGTCGACCAGTCCGTCGACCCCGAGGACGTGGACCTCCACAAAGGTACCGTCGATGACCTCACCATCTCGGAGAACGGCACCACCTACACCCGCGTCGGCGACGTGTTCGACGTGTGGCTGGACTCCTCGGTGGCGACGTGGGGCACCCTCGACTACCCGTCGAACGAGGACGATTTCGAGGAACTGTGGCCCGCCGACCTCATCATGGAGGCCCACGACCAGACCCGTGGCTGGTTCTGGTCGCAACTCGGGATGGCCACCGCAGCGATGGACGAGATCCCGTACAAGGAAGTGCTGATGCACGGGTACGCCAACATGCCCGACGGCCGCGGCATGTCCAAGTCCAAGGGCATCACCGTCGAACCGAACGAGGTCATCGAGGAGTACGGCGCGGACCCGATGCGGTTGTTCCTCCTGTCGGTAAACCCGCAGGGCGACGACATGCGCTTCTCGTGGGACGAGACCGAGAACATGCAGCGGGACCTCAACATCCTCTGGAACGTGTTCCGGTTCCCGCTACCGTACATGCGCCTCGACGGCTTCGACCCCGAGGAGACCACGCTCGACTCGGTCGGGGAGGACCTCCACCTCGTCGACGAGTGGGTGCTCGCTCGCCTCCAGTCGGTCGTCGCCGAGATGAGCGACCACTGGGAGGACTACCAGCAGGACAAGGCGCTCGACGCGCTCCTGGAGTTCGTCGTCGACGACGTCTCCCGGTTCTACATCCAGGTCGTCCGCGAACGGATGTGGGAAGAAGAGGACAGCGCCTCGAAGCAGGCGGCGTACGCCACCTTCTACGAGGTGCTGTCGACGGTGGTCAAACTGCTCGCGCCGTACGCGCCCTTTGCCGCCGAGGAGATATACGGCACGCTCACGGGCGACGACGGCCACGACACCGTTCACATGTCCGACTGGCCCGAGGTCGACGAGCGCTGGCACGACGAACAGTTAGAGACTGACGTCGGTCTCCTGCGCGCCGTCGAGGAGGCGGGGTCGAACGCCCGTCAGCAGGCCGAGCGAAAACTCCGCTGGCCCGTCCAGCGGATCGTCGTCGCGGCGGACGACGACCGCCTCGCCGAGGCCGTTTCCCGCCACCGCGACCTGCTCGCCGACCGCCTGAACGCTCGTGCGGTCGAACTCGTCCGTGCCGACGAGGAGTGGGGCGAACTGGAGTACAGCGCCCGCGCCGACATGAGCGAACTCGGCCCCGCCTTCGGCGACCGCGCCGGCGAGGTGATGAACGCGCTCAACGAGGCCCGCATCGACGACCCCTCGTTAGACGCGCTCCAATCCGCCGTCAGCGACGTGCTGGAGGGCGAGGAACTCACCGCGGAGATGGTCGAGTTCGTCACCGAGACGCCGGACGGCGTCACCGGAACTGCGGTCGAGGACGACGGCGACGAGCGCGGCGTCGTCTACGTCGACACGTCGCTCACCGAGGACATCGAGAGCGAGGGCTACGCGCGCGAGGTTATCCGCCGGGTTCAGGAGATGCGCAAAGACCTCGAACTCGACATCGAGGAGCGCATCCGCCTCGACTTCGCCGTCGACGACGCCCGCGTCGCCGACCTGATCGAACGCCGCGAGGACCTCGTCCGAGAGGAGGTCCGCGCCGACGAACTCGGTCCCGTCGAGGACGGCCACCGCAAGGAATGGGACGTGGAAGGCGTAGAGATGGAGATAGCGATCGAGCCGCACGAGGCCGACCAGCAGGAGGCCTCGGAACGGGCGAGCGGCGACTGACGGGAGCCGCGAGCCGCTGGCGACCGCGGAAGCGTCGGATTAAACGGACGGCGGTGTCGCCGGGCTTTCACTGCGGTCGAGTAGTTCGCCGTGAGTCTCGGACGAGCGGGAAACGCTCGTCCACAAAGCCCTTGTTCTATCCGTTTTCGTATACGTACGTGTATCTGAGAGGCGTCGTCGTCTTCCTGCTGCTCGTTTCACTGCCGGCAACCGTCGCCGCAGGGGGTGCGCCGTCAGCCCGTGCGGACGTGCCGGCCGCGGACGCGCCGCCCGCCGCGACGGCGGACGCTGCCCCGTCGTCCGCCGGGAACGTTCGGAGTCCAGCGAGTGCGAGTACCGCGTCGAACGCGTCGAATTCGCGGAACGCCTCGGCCGCCGATCCACTCGTTCGGACGCTCTCGCTCGCCCTCACGCCGGCGGAGCCAGGGAGCATCGAAGCGAGGGTTCGGTTTCAAGTGCCCGACCGGGTGAGCGGCGTCACGGTCGCGATCCCGGACGAGGCCACGGTGACGTCGACCCGCGGATTCAGTCGGGCCGAGGGCAACGAGTACGAGTGGGACGGGAGGACATCTCGCCCCGCGGTCACCTTCGACCACCCGGCGAACGAGACGGGCGAGACGCGGCGCGCGATAAACGTCACAGGGAGCGAGGGCGGTGACGGCGGGGGCAACCACGTGGACGGGTCGGGTCACTACGAGGGAGGCGAAGGGACACACACCGCCGACCGCTCGCGCGTGGCGACCCACACGCACCTCGACGGAGACCTCGCCGACGCGGAATACGTGTTCGTCGACACCGGCGACTGGGCCGTGGTGCGGGTACCCCAACTGCGGACGGGCTGGAACTACCGCGGCGAGGACGTGACGCTCGACAGGCGAACTGTCGTCGACGGCGACGGCGCGACCGGCGGAGAAGTCGCCTTTCTCGGTCCGTCCGAGGAGCACGTCCGCGAGGTGGACGGTCAGCGGATCCGGCTGATCGTTCCCGAGGCGGCGTCGATGGCCGAGTCGCCAGGGGCCGTTCTCGACTCGCTCGACGACGCCAGCGGCCGCCTCCGCGTCGGCGCGCGCGACGAGGTGCCGTTTTTCGTCGCGGCTCCGACGACGACGAACTGGGCGGCCCGTGGCCTCCAGTTCGGCCCGGACGACGCCTGGGTGCTCGCGGATTCGCGACTCGCCTCGCCGGACAACGTCTGGATCCACGAGTACGTCCACACCCGGCAGGCGTACCAGACAACGGCGGAGACGCAGTGGCTGATCGAGGGCGGCGCAGAGTACTACGCCGCGCTCTACGCGTTCGAGCAGGGCCGCATCGATTTCCGGACGTTCCGCGACCACTTGCGTAACGGCGAACGGAGCCCGTACGCCGGATCCGTGCTTGCGGACCCGACGACCTGGCAGCGAACCAACGCGAACTACGTGAAGGGGGCGCTCGCGGTCGGCGCGGTCGATTACCACGCTCGCGTTGCGAGCGACCGACGCCGGAACTTCGGCGTGGTGTTTCGCAGACTCAACGAGTACGAGCGGGTCACGTCTGGCGACTTCTACGACGCGGTGAATGCCTCCGGCGGCCCCGCGGTTCGAGAGCGGACTCGCGAGTTCGTCGAGACGGACGCGGTTCCGACAGTCTGGAGCGCAGCGGATCACGCCGCGACGTTCGACTCTTCGCCGGCGATCCTCTCGGCGTCTATCGACTCGTTCCGGGTCGACGGCCCGTCGCGAAACCGGACCGTGACCGCGCCCCCGACGCTCGTCCCCGGCGAGCGCCTCACCGCGACCGTATCCGTCGAAAACGACGGCGGCCGGACGGGCGAGTTCGCCGTCGCGATGACTGTCGACGGGGAGCGCGTCGCCGCCAGACACGTCACGCTTGACCCGGGTGAGCGCGCGGCGGTCGTTCTGGCGACGGTGTTCGACCGACCTGGAACGTATCGTATCGAGGTCGAAGGCACCGAACGGACCGTCGAGGTCCGAGAGTCGGCGACGCCCGCTGTCACCGATATCCGGGTCGACCCTGCGTCACCCACGGCTGGCGAGTCAGTCCGACTGATCGCGACCGTGTCGAACGGTGCCGACCGCCCCGCCGACGGGGACGTTGCTTTCCGCGTCGACGGTCAACGGGTCGCGCTGCGTTCGGTCGCGCTCGATGTCGACGAGGAAGATACCGTGACGGCGAACGTCACTCTCCCGTCCGGAGAGGTGCGAGTGAGCGCCGGCGACGCGGAGCGAACGGTCGACGTCGCGGGGAAACGCACCGTCGACACACCCGGATTCGGCGCGATGCTCGCGGCGCTTGCGATACTCGCGACTGCGCTCTTACTCGGCCGTAGCGTCCGATAGAACGGCGTGCGGCCGTATACCTGGGCGCGGCCCGCCGTCACTCGACGGTCGCCGAAGTGGCACTCACTCGCGGACGACGGTCAGGTCACAGCGGTCGTCGCCGTCGAGCAGGCACGCGTCTTCCTCGATGGTGACCGTCTCGTCGTACTCGCCGGCGATGCCGAGAACGATCCCTTTCGCAAGCGGACACATCTCGCGGTCAGATCGGTACGTGACCGTCACCGTCTCCTCGTCGACGCGTTCGGTGTCGACCGCCGGCGGATCCGTTTCGTCGTTGCCGGTCCGTATCTGTTCGTAGATCGTCTCCAGGTTGCTGAGAAGGTCGAGCGTCGTCCAGTCGTCCCGGACGTGGGCCTTGAACGTGTCGAGCAGCGCCGGTGCGAGATGCTCGCCGAAGGTGCGCTGGAGCGACGCCTCAGTTTGGTCCGTCCGGTCGGCGATGGTATCGAAGATGGCGTCTAACTCCTCGTCAGGATAGTGCGACACCGGGAGGTAGAGCTTCGGTTCGATACCCGACTCGTCCATGATCACCTCCCAGGCGCCGTCAGTCATCCGGTCTTCGACGAACCCTTTCAGCGACTTGTGAATGATCCCGTGCATATCTCACTTCGCCCCCCACGCACGCGTACTGTCCACACACTTACCAATGCGGACCGGTTCTTAAAACCCCCGGCTGAGAGGTTCGTCCGGCTATAACTCGCCCGCGACAACCGGCGCGACGCTGACCGCGCTGGACGCGCGTTCGAGCGTGTCCGTCCCGTAGACCGCCTCGACGCCCGCCCGCGCGAGTTTCGTCGGTGCGTTTCGAGCAAGGAGCGGGTGTACGCAGGTGACGAACACCCGCGCCGCACCGCGTTCGTCCAGAATTCCGACGGCCTCGCTCATCGTCGACCCGGTGGCGATGATGTCGTCGGTGACGACCACGTCTCGCCCGTCGACCGCGGCGTCACTGGGCGAAACTTCGACCTCGGACCCGGAGTGGCGCGTCTTCTCGAAGAAGTCCGTCTCGCCCGTCCCGTATGCGTCCCGCACCGTCGTCGCGATAGCGAGCGCGCCCTCGTCCGGCGAGAGAAAGAGCGGGTCCGTGAGGGCATCGGGAAGCGGGTCCGCGAGTCGCGCCGCGGCGTCGACGGCCGTCGCCTGCGGGTCGAAGAAGTCACACACTGCGTCCTCGTGCGGGTTGACGACTAGCGTTCGGTCCGTCCCGGCGCTGATGGCCCGTGCCATCGCCCGCGCCGAGACGGGCTCGCCGGGGTTGAACGCGTCGTCCTGACGTGCGTAGCCCATGTACGGGATGACGGTGACGACCTCCCGTGCCCCGGCCTCGCGCGCGGCGTCTTGCAACTGGAGCAGTTCGACGTGGGCGTCGCTGGTCGGCGTCGACGCGACGATCACCGCCCGGTCCGGTGAGACCTCGCCGATGCTGGCGAGCTGTTCGCCGTCCGGAAATCGTTCGAACTCGACCGGAGCGAGCGGTTCGTCTAACTCGTCGGCCAGTGCGGCCGCGAGCGACTGCGACGTGGACCCGCTGACTATCATGGTCGGGTATCCGCGAGCCTGCTTAAACCCGTTTTCGTTATGCGAGTGGCGTCAGGTCCCCGACCGCTACGGGACCGCGACGCCGCCGACCTCCGTCAGTCCGAGCGGCTGTGACCGCCAGCCGTCGCCGGCGTCCGCGAGGAAGGTCCCGTCGGCGGTCACGAAGTACACCGCCTCGTCACCGTAGCCGACGTCGGCTACCGCGCCGTCGGTGGGCACGGATATCGGAGTCCACTCGCCGTCGTGGTGGGCGTACCCCGTCTCTGCCGTCGCGGCGTGGGCGCGGTCCAGTTCGCCGGGGGGCGTGTCGCGGGCCGCGCCGACCAGCGCACACTCGCCGCGGATCTGCTTCATCCATCCGGCACCGAGTTCGAACAGGCCTTCGCCCGTCCCGGCCAGCGGCGTGCCGGCGGCGGAGACGTCGCGGGCGTCGTCGAGGCCCGAGTGTGCGAGTTCGCCGTCTGCGAGACGGTAGACGCCGTCCTCCGCGGCGATCAGGTCGCCGTCGACGGCGCGGACGGGGCTGCCGACGGTCCCGACGGTCGTCCACTCGTCCGTTTCGGTGGCGCGCGCGACGGACCAGTCCGGCGCGACCGCGACCAGCGCGGCGCCGTCGAACCCCACCGCGACGGCGGGTCCGAAGCCGACCGGATCGTAGCTCTCCTCGTCCTTGACGAGTACGTCTCCGGGGGTGGCGACGGCGAGTTGGCCGTCCGTCGCGGCAACGTCGAGCGCGGTACACTCGTGGTCGATGCCGTACTGTCCGACCCGGTCGGCGGAGACGGACACGCTGGCGACCCCCTGGCCGGCGGCGACGTAGGCCGTCGTCTGCCCGGTCTTGTCGCCGTACACCCGCTTCTCGTCGATGCTGACCATGTGGGTGGCGTGGCGTGCCACCACGGAAAGCGTTCCGGCGTTCTTCGGAACCACTTTGGGAACGCATACAGATAGATACAGGTAATGGAAGTGTTCGGGTCGAGCGGAACGCGGGGCGTGGTCAACGAGTCGCTGGGGCCCGAGTTCCTCCTTCGGGTCGCCAAAGCGGCGGGGACGGTTTGGAACGCTGACAGGGTCGCTATCGCTCGGGACACGCGGAAGACGGGCCGGATGCTCGCAGACGCCGCCGCCAGCGGCCTGGCGAGTGTCGGCACTGACGTCGACCGTCTCGGTATCGTCCCGACGCCGGGACTGCAGGCGTACGCGGAGCGGGAGGGCGTTCCGGCACTGATGATCACGGCCTCGCACAACCCGCCAGAGTTCAACGGCATGAAACTGATCGGTCCCGACGGCGTCGAGCTATCGGTCGCCGACCTCGAACGCGTCGAAGAACATCTCCTCGCCGAGCGCTTCGAGACGGTGTCGTGGGACCGGACCGGCCGAGCGCGGTCCGTCGACGGCGCTCAGCGCGAGTACATCGACCAGCTCCACGCCGCCGTCGACGGCGCTCAGCGCGAGTACATCGACCAGCTCCACGCCGCCGTCGACGGCGACCTGATCGCCGACGCCGACCTGACCGTCGCCCTCGACCCGGGCCACGGTGCAGGTGCACTCACCAGCCCGGAGTTCTTCCGCGAACTGGGCTGTCGCGTCGTCACGGTCAACTCGCAGCCGGACGGGCACTTTCCGGGACGCGACCCCGAGCCGGTGCCGGAGAACCTGGACGACCTCGGCCGCCTCGTCGCGTCGACGGACGCCGACATCGGAATCGCTCACGACGGCGACGCGGACCGCGCCATCTTCTACGACGAACGCGGCGAGTACGTCGAGGGCGACGCGACCTTCGCCGCGCTGGCCGCCGCGGAACTCTCTCAAGACGACACGACGGTGTCGGCGGTCAACGTCTCCCAGCGCCTCGTCGACGTGGTTCAGTCGGTCGGCGCGACCCTCGAACTCACGCCCATCGGTTCGACGAACATCATCTCGCGCATCCGCGACCTGCGCGCCGAGGGTGCAACGGTGCCCATCGCAGGGGAGGGCAACGGCGGTGTCTTCTTCCCGGATTACCGCCTCGCCCGCGACGGCGCGTACATCGGCGCGCGATTTCTCGAACTCGTCGCGGAGCGCCCGTTGAGTGAACTCGTTTCACCCTACGACGACTACTACAACGTCCGGCTGAACATCGAGTACGACACCGACGACGAGTGCCGTGCGATGCTAACGGCCGCCGAGGCCCGCGCTCAGGGGTCCGAAGCGACGCTCGACGCGACCGACGGATACCGCCTCGACTACGGCGACGCCTGGGTGCTCGCCCGCCCGAGCGGCACCGAACCGCTGGTCCGGATATACGCTGAAGCCCGCGAGCAGGAGCGAGCGGAGGAGTTGGCAGAGGGGATGCGCGCCGCACTCGACGCAGCGAGAACCGACGCGTGAGCGTCGTGTTCGAGTAGTGGAGCGCAGTGCGTGCCAGAGCGCTCGACACAGCGAAGGCTGACGCATGAGTGAGGCCAGAGGCGTGGAGAGCGGCGCGTTTGAACTGCCCCGGCGTAGCGAGGACTAGCGGTCCGGATACTCGCCGAGCGCGTCGTCGAGGGCGTCGCGTTCCTCGCACAGGTCATCCAGTTCGTCGGCGACGTCGCCGGAGGCGAGGCGGTCGCGTTCCTCGGGGCCGAGTCGTTCTCGTGCGACGGCGGCGTTCCGGAGGCGTTCGTAGTCGTCCTCGCGGGTCAGTGTACGCACGTCGCGGAGCAGCGCCACGACCTCTTCGGATGCGAACCGCGAGACGAGCGAGATCAGTTCCCGGGTACGCCACCACAGTCGGTCGGCGTCCGTCGGCGGCCACTCCACCGTGAGCGGGTCAGCGTCGAAGCGTTCGAGGTAGGTCTGGCGCGTTGCGACCTGCCGTTTGAGTGTCGCGGCGTCGTCGACGTAGTGGTCGAGTTTCGACTTCGAGTAGTCGGCGTACGAGAGCAGCGTCGGTATCGGCTCCTCGCCGGCCGGTGATTCGCGGACGTAGTCGAGAAGGTCCGACGGCGGCGGGTCGAGGTCGACCAGCGGGTACTTGTCGGCGTCGACGGCGAGTCCGAGTACCGTGCGGGCGCTCTCCTCGCTCCGGAACGTCCGGAACGCGTCGCGGACGGCCTCGTTGTACGCCTCGATCGGGTCGCGGAGCGTATCGATGGGCGCGTCGAGGTCGGCGTCGCCGAGTTCGAGCAGGCGTTCGAGGTGGTCGATCCGGTCTTCGACTGTCCCTTTCCTGCGGGCCGCCGCCTTTCGGGCGTCGCGGTACGTTTCGAGCGCGTTCGCGCGCTCTTCCGGCAGTTCCGCGACGGACGCGACGTCGGCGAGCGTCTCGCGCGCGGCGGCGAAATCGCTCTCGCTCAGGCGGCGCTTGTCGAGCACATCGAGCGTCTCCTCGAAGGCGTCGCGGTGGGTCATGTCGTCCGGGAGCCCTTCGACCAGTTGGGCAACGGCGTCCTGAAACTCCACGAACGCCTGGAAGTCGCCGGTGCCGGTCGCGCGGTCCTCGTAGCGCTCGAACAGGTCGACCATGTCGCCGTACGCGTCCGCGACGGTCGTCACGCTCGATTCGCCGAACGCTTCGATCTCTCGCTCCACGGATCGAACCGTTTCGTCGGCGGATTCGAGCGCGGCGATGGGGTTCTCACTCATGAACAAGTGTTACTCGTAGACATCGTCGGGGTCGAACACCTTCTCGCCGACGCGCTCGCCGTCGGCGGTGCGGTAGAAACACGAGGCGAAGCCGGTGTGGCACGCGCCGCCCTCCTGTTCGACGAGATAGAGGACGCTGTCCCCGTCGCAGTCGACGCGTACCTCCTCGACGCGTTGCACGTGGCCGCTGGTCGCCCCTTTCTCCCAGAGTTCGTCCCTGCTCCGCGAGTAGTAGTGAGCGCGCCCCGTCTCGCGGGTGCGTTCGAGGGCCTCGGGCGTGACGTACGCGAGCATCAACACCTCGCGCGTTTCGGCGTCCTGGGCAACGGCCGGGATACGGCCGTTCTCGCCGAAATCCATCTCCACGGCGGTGGCGGCGGTCATATCCGGGAAACACGTCGTTGCGGCGAATAGGTCTTTTGTTCGTGCCGACGCCGGGACTGTTTTAGTGGTCTGGCGCGCACGGGACGATATGGACGACGAGGCGAGCGCGGCGGACGGGACGGCCGACGACGGCGCGGCCGACACTGACGGGATCCTGGCGGAACTGCGGGCGAACCCGACGATCGCGGCGGTCGAACTCGGGAGTCTCGCCGTCACGGTCTGTCTCCCCATCGCGACGTTTTGGGCGCTCCTCTCCGGTCCCCGCGCGTCGACGGACATCCTGGCCGCCGTCGTGGTCGTCGGCGCGGCGTTCGCGGCGCTCTGGACCCTCGTCTATCCCGTCTACGACGCGTTATAATATCGGTGCCCCCGCGCGAATTCTATCGCGGCCGGGAACGTGGCGGTCACACCCCGTGTTGCGGTATCTCAGCCCACCTGTCGATCAGGTAGCCCAGCGCGAGGCCGTAGAACAGGTGATAGAGGAACGAAACCACGACGAACAGTCCGACCGCGAGCGTGCCACCGGGGGGCCAGAACGCCATCAGGAAGCCGATCCAGTAGATGAGTCCGAAGCTAGCGCCGCGGGCGTACCGAGGCGATTCCGGCGGGAGGAACGCGCCGACGACGAGGAACTGGACCGGGAGGAACAGCGTCCCACCGAGGACGAATAGCGCGACGCCCACCGCCAGGCTCGGTTCGAACCCGAGGAAGGACGCGAACGACGCGAACCGCACGATCGGCTCGGTCTGGAACAGGTCGAGCGCCACCGGCAGTCCGACCAGTACGGGGATCATCAGAACCATCCCGACTAATCCGCTGAGCATGGCCGTCCCGATCAGACGGAGCGTGATCGGGATCTCTGCTGCGACCCCCATCTCTTCGGCAGGTAACGTTCCGGTTTCGGATGATCGTTCACTGCTCATGACTTCCCTAACGTAGCCTCTCGATCACAATAAACCATGATGGTTACCGGGACGGCCGCGGCGCTCTCGCTGTTTGGAGGATCAGAAAGAGACGACACTGTGGGTACCGAGCCGATCCGCTCGCTACACGGTACCGACGAGCGCGAACAGGCCGAACAGCACGTCACCGTAGGTCAGTGCCACCACGAGGCCGACGAACATTGGGACGATAAACGGGATGCCGGGCGACACCCACACCGTGTCCTCGGCCGCGAGAACGTCGAGGCCGTCGCGCAGGTCCTCGGCCGTCGCACCGTACGCGCTGTCGACGTCCGTCAGGAACGCCTCTGCGCCCCACGGGTCGTCGAACGCGTCGGCGTCTTCGGGGCTATCGCCCCCGGAGTCTTCAGCCGCGCCGTCACGCGTCGCACCGTCGGCGGCACCGTCAAGCGGGTTGTCACTAGCCGCCGGGTCGTCGGTCGGTACGGCGCTGACTGCGCCGTCCGTCGGCGGGTTCGGTTCGTCCGGGAGCGTCGCCGGGTCGCGTAGCGCGTCGGCGCGGGACCGGAGCGTCTCGAAGTCGATCCCACGCCACCGGAGATACATCCTGAGAGCGTCCAGGTCGAGCCCGCGCCGAGTCGCGCCCGCCGGGCCGTCGAGCAGTCGGCCGTGAGTCTCGGGGATGTTCCCGACAGCGACGGGACGGCCGACGAACATCACCGACGACACTCGCCCGGCGGCGGCGTTCCGCGCGGCGAGCAAAAGCGGTGCGGCGAGGCCGAAAAGCACCGTGTTCGTAAGCACCGTGAAGGAAAACACCCGGATGTTCGTCGCCTGAAGCGGGAGCGTGCCACTCGGCAGCAGATAGACCGGATAGACGGGAAAGAGCAAGGCGATCACCATCAGCGCCTTGGCGTCGGCCCCGCCGAACCCGCCCGTGCGCCAGAACAGGTAGGCTATCGGGATCACGAGGCCGGCGCTTACCGCCGCCGGGACGAGAAAGCGCCGCCAGGCGAACTCGCTTGCGGTCCAGGCTGTCCAGGCGTCCCAGCCCAGCAACGCCAGCGCGAGGAGCGCGAGCGGTGCCCACGTCCAGTTCGGGACTCGGCGGGTCGCCACGTCCCGGTAAGCGGCCCAGGCGAATACGGGTACCGCGAGCAACCGCAGGAGGTCGGCGGTCGGCGAGTCGAGGAAGACGGTGATGACGGCTTGGAGCACGTTCGATAATCGATGCCGTCTGCGTGATATATATTCCGCTGCGAACGGCGAGGGCCGGGGACCGCGGCGGAGAAGCGCTATGCTGTCCTTCTGCTGGGTGAGAGGGATCAGTGACCGGTTCGGCGGCAGTTTACGATAGGTGGGCCGCGACGTCGGTCGAAGAGACCATCCCGACGTAATCGTCGTCGACGACCGGGAGGTGTTTGATACCGTAGTTAGTCATCATCGCGGCGACCTCCTCCATGTAGAGGTCCGGCGTGGCGGTTTCGACGTCTGTCGTCATTACGTCCGAGACCTGTAGTTCTGAGGTATCTCGTCCCGCGGCGACGGCACTGAGCACGTCCGTGCTGCTGATGATCGACCGCGGCGAGGTCGGGACGACCAGCGCGCTGATCTCTTTTTCCTCCATCCGCTGTGCCGCCTCCATCACGGTCGCATCCTTCGAAATCGTCTCCAGTGGTGTAGACATCACGTCTTCGACCGTAGGCCTGTCTGTCTCTGTCATACCGTTTCCAACGGGTGCGGCGCGTATGGTGTTTTCCCCGGGCGATGAGTCCTGCCGGACGTATCAGGGGAACGAGCGACGATCACCGCCCTGCGCGTTCGACCCTCAAGGAGCGGGATCTGAGCGTAGACCCGTCGAAAAGATGGTGTTCGGTGCCACAGAGATCTAACCGCCTGACGGATCGAAAGCCGGAGACAGGACTACACCTTGTAGACAGATTGACTCGACCGCGTAAAATCAGCCCCCGTGAGAGGGGCATCTATTCCGCGCAGTTTCTGCGCTGTTGCTTATATGACGCGGTTCTGCAGGTAGTCGAGGTGCTTCGCGTTGTAGACGATCTTCACCTCGTCGGCGGCGGGGCTGCCGATGCAGGTCAGTCGAACGTTCTTCTCCTCGACCTCCTCGTCGCTGAGGATCTGCTGCATGTCCATGTCGATCTCGCCCTCTTTGACGATCGCGGCGCAGTTCGCACACGCGCCGGCGCGACACGAGAAGGGCCAGTCGTAGCCCTGTGCCTCGGCGGCTTCGAGGATGTACTCGCCCTCGTTCACGTCGAGCGTACCGTAGTCCTCGTCACCGAGGTCCGCGTCGGCAGCCTGATCGAAGAGGTCGTCGTCGTCCATCTCCCAACCGTGGTCGTCCAGTACTTCGTAGTTGAGGTATTCTACCGTGGGCATCACCCCGAAGGTTCGACCCCCTAACTGTTAGACCTTGCTGTTTTTCCGCGGATCAAACTGCTACGAATTCGAACAGCAGGTACGACAGTACCCCGGAAATCGTGGGGGTGAGTATCCACAGCATGATGACTCGCCCGGTCGTCGCCGGGTCGAAGAGGTCGCTCGCAGCCAACTCCTCCGGTTCCTCCTCCCCGATGGGCGTTACCTCGTCGCCGCGCTCGTCCGCGCCGAGCGCGCCGACGAGCGTTCCGGCCTCTCCCTGTCGGGGGGAGGCGTCCGCTTTGCTGCGGATCGCCTCCGTCGCGGCGTTCGAAATCGTCGTCGTCCGGGTCGCCCGACCCCAGCCGAGGCCGACGATGCTCATCGTCGCGCTCACGGCGAGACTGGCGGGAATGCCGAGTTCCGACAGCACGGTAATGAGCGACGCGCTCACCACCTCGACGATGAGCGCCGCCAGTAGCGGCAGGTCAGTCAGGTCGTTGCCGACGGTGTCGAGCGTCCGGCGCGCGATGGTGAACGCGCCGAGACCGATCGCCCCGCCGGCGAGCAGGATGCCGGCGTTCATCGAGAGCGAGCCGTTGCCGACCAGCGGCGCGACGGCGTTGGCGACGTTCGACGCGCCCGCGGCGAAGGCCATGTAACAGCCGATCCCGACGACCAGCCCGCTCCCGACGAGTTCCCGCGCGGTGACTGACGGCGCAGGGGTCGGCAGGGGAACGACCCCGCTCCTGTCGACCGCCAGTAGCGGGCCGTCCGAGCGGTCGATGGCGAACGCCACGGAGAGGTACGGGTAGAAGTACCGCCCGATGATCGCACATACCCAGAAGGCGGCGATCGGGGCTATGAGCCACCAGGAGACGATCTGCCCCATGACCTCCCAGTTGATCGAGTCAGTCGCGACGCCGAGGCCGGCTATCGCGCCGACTGCAGTCATCGACGTGGAGGCGGGCACGCCGAACAGGTTCGAAACGAGCAGCGCGAGGCCGACGAAAAAGAGGACGCCGACGCTCGCCGCGAGCGTGAACTGGTCGCTCGGGACTATCTGGCCCCCCATCGTCTCGATGACGTTCCGACCGACCGTCCACCCGCCCAGAAGCGCGAACCCGGCCATTAACGCCGCTGCCCCGATCTTTGAGACGACGCGGCTGCCGACGGACGGACCGAACGCGACGCCAGTAGAGGACCCGCCGATGTTGAAGCCGACGAACACGGCCACCGCTATTCCCACGACGAGCAGCACTTCGACCATACCGATTCCGATGACGTGTCAGCGTAAAAGTCCGCTTATCTGGTCGGATGGGACCCGTCTACCCGGCCAGTCCGGGGACGAACTGAAAGACGAGAAAGGCGGCGATGGTCGCGATGGCCGGGACGACGTTCTGGAGCGCGATGACTCGTGCCGTCGTCGCCGGTTCGAACAGGTCCGAAGCGCTGGGGATGTCCTCGGCGTCCTCGTCGCCGATAGGCGGCACCTCGCGTTGGCCACCGTTCTGTGCGGGCTCCGGCGTCGGATTTCCGACGGTCGCGGCCCCTTCGTCCGCGGAATCGGCCGCGAGCGCGCCGACGGAGATACGCTCCGGTGCTTCGCCGTGGACGGTATCGGAGATGGTCGCCGTTCGTGTCGCCCGTCCCCAACCGAGGCCGAGAATGCTCATCGTCGCCACGACGACGAAACTCGCCGGAATGCCGAGTTCCGACAGCACGGTGATGAGCGACGCGCTCACAACCTCGACGACGAGCGCGGCGAGAAGCGGGAGTTCGGTCAGGTCGTTGCCGATAGTGTCGAGCGTCCGCCGCGCGATGGTGATCGCGCCGACGCCTATCGCACCGCCGCCGAGCAGGATGCCGGCGTTCATCGAGAGCGAGCCGTTGCCGACCAGCGGCGCGACGGCGTTGGCGACGTTCGACGCGCCCGCGGCGAAGGCCATGTAACAGCCGATGACGATCACGAGCGCCGTCCCGACGAACTCCCTGACCGTCGTGTTCGGGCCGAACTCCGGTCGGGGGAACGTCCCCGACCTGTCGAGAGCGACCAGTCTCCCTTCCGTCTGTGTCACCTCGAACCGGTGGACCAGCGCGGGGTAGAAGTACCGGCCGATGACGCCCGAGACCCAGAACGCGATGACCGGCGCGACGATCCACCAGGAGACTATCTCCAGCATCACGGCCGCGTTGAGCGTTCCCGTCGCGACGCCGAGGCCGGCTATCGCGCCGACCGCAGTCATCGACGTGGAAGCAGGCACGCCGACGACGTTCGAGAGGAAGAGAGCGAAGCCGATGAAGAAAAGAACCGTGATGCTCACCTCCAGCGTGAACAGCCCCGACGGGACGATCTGACCCCCCATCGTCTCGACGACGTTCCGACCGACCGTCCACCCGCCCAGAAGCGCGAACCCGGCCATCAGGATGCCGGCCGCGAGCTTTGACATGACACCGCTACCGACCGCCGGTCCGAAGGCGACGCCCGTGGAGGACCCCCCGATATTGAACCCGACGAACGCGGCGACAGCCAACCCGACGGCAAGAAGTACAAGAGACACAGAGGAACAAACGGCGCTGAACGGTTTAACTCTTGTAGGTCTCCGGAGAGATCGGCGACGTGGCCGACTCGGTGGCTTTACGCTCTCTCCACTCCGAGCGACCGTATGGATCCGTTTCCCACCTTTTCAGTGATCCCCGCCGTCGACGTACAAGACGGCGAGGTTGTCCAACTCGTCCAGGGCGAGCGCGGCACGGAAAAGCGCTACGGCGACCCCGTCGAGTCGGCAAAGCGCTGGGTCGACCAGGGCGCGTCGACGCTCCACATGGTCGACCTCGACGGTGCCTTCGAGGGCGAACGCGCGAACGCGGACGCCGTGGGTCGCGTCCTCGGTGCTGTCGGCGTGGACGTACAACTCGGCGGCGGCATCCGCACTGTCGCCGACGCGACTGACCTGCTAAAGCGGGGCGTCGACCGCGTCATCCTCGGCACCGCGGCCGTCGAGAACCCCGACATCGTCGCGGAGATCAGCGAGACGTATCCCGACTCGGTGATGGTCAGTCTGGACGCGAAAGACGGCGAAGTCGTGGTTTCCGGCTGGACCGAGGGCACCGGTCTCGACCCCGCTGAGGCCGCCGAACGCTACGAGGAACTGGGCGCCGGCGCTATCCTGTTCACCGATGTCGACGTCGAGGGCCAACTGGACGGCGTCCAGACCGATCCCGTCCGTCGGGTCGTAGAAGCCGTCGACATCCCGGTCGTCGCGAGCGGTGGCGTGGCGACTATCGACGACGTGCGCGCGCTCCGCGAAGCGGGCGCTGCCGCTGTCGTCGTCGGGAGCGCGCTGTACGAGGGGCGGTTCACGCTGAGCGAAGCGATGGACGCAGTCGAGGAGTAAATGGTCGAGTGCGGGCTGTTATCGTGAATTCCGCAGAGCTCCACGACGAGGTTTGGCTCGCTATCGCTCGCCAAACCGCGGCACGTACCGCGACCGGACCGTCAGCGTCGACAGGGGAAGCGATTCGGCGATGTCGGCCGGGGACGCATCGCTCTCCAGGACGACCGCCGCCGCGGCGACTCCCAGCGCCGAGTCCGAGTCGTGGAACTCGGTCGTTTCCAGGCGCTCGCGGGCGCGGCGTTCGACGGCGTCCGGTAGGTCGTACTCGCTGACGATACGGGCGACGAACAGCGCGGGATCGGGCGGATCGAGACAGAGCCCAAAGGTTCGGACCATGTCGTGGTACGCGCCGCAGACTTCCGAGCGGTCGCCGTCGACTGCGTCGGCGACTTCCGCTATCGTTCGCGGGTATTCGGCGCGGCGAACGGCGGCGTACGCGGCCGCCGCTCCGACCGTCTCCGGACAACAGTCGGGGGACGCATCGGCCTCCAGCGCGCCGTGTAGGAGGTCAGTCGCGTCCTCAGTGACTTCGGACGGCACCCGTAGCGCGTCCGCTATCCTGTTTACCGCGTATTCTGCTCGGAGGCGAGTGCCGTTTCGCACTCGTTCGGCATCCGGCAATCGGTCGTCACCCGGCGGTGTCGTCACGGCGTTCCTCCGCCGGTGAGCAAACCGCCGGCTGGAAAATGACAGAGGGCTATCACTCCCATCCCGATCTCTACGCCGTCTACGACTGAATACCTTTCGGCAGTTTATGCCGGTAATCAGCTGATACCGGGAGAGCGTCGGGTCGGGGACGTCCGCTTCGTCCCCTGCCCGGTTCGGGCCGGCGGCCGCCGGGTCCGCAGGCGACGATAGATCGGTTCCCGCATAGTGCAGAGGCGGAATTCCCTTGTAGTGTCCGCGTCATGATTTCCGTATGACCGACCGCACGGCCGCCGCCACCCGCGAGACGGCGGAGACGGACATCGAGGTAACCGTCGACATCGACGGCGACGGCGACGCCACCGTCGACACGGGGATCGGCTTTTTCGACCACATGCTCGAATCGTTCGCCAAACACGGCCTGTTCGACCTGACGGTGCGTTGTGACGGCGACCTGGAGATCGACGACCACCACACTGTCGAGGATGTCGCCATCGTCCTCGGCGACGCGTTCGACGAGGCGCTCGGCGACCGGGCCCGGATCGAACGGTTCGCCGACAGGAGAGTGCCGCTCGACGAGGCGGTCGCGTCCATCGTCGTCGACGTAAGCGGCCGTCCGGTCTTCCGGTTCGACGGCGCGTTCTCACAGGCGTCCGTGGGCGGGATGACCAGTCACATGGCGAAACACTTCCTGCGAACGCTGTCGACGAACGCCGGCCTGACGCTTCACGCGGACGTGACGGGTGAGAACGCCCATCACGAGATAGAGGCGCTGTTTAAGGCCACGGCCCGCGCGCTGGACGATGCGACGCGGATCGACGACCGACGCGCCGGGACGCCGAGCACGAAAGGCGAACTGTAGGCCCGAGTTACCGTCCTCGCCGACGGACCTGTCGGTCGTACGAGACCGTTACCGGCGCGTTACTCCGGCTTCCGTTCGTCGCCGGTCCCGCGGATTCCGACAACACCGGCCCGCAACCCCCTCTTCGGAACGTTCGGTGGCGCGTCTCACACGTATCAGTATAGCCCTCCCCCCTCGCCCCGTATCTACGCGTCTAGCCGTTCTGACTATCCACTCGGCACGCCTAGTAAGGGTAAGATGAGTTCCACCCCTACTCCCGAAGGTATCGCATACGACTTCCCGACGACCGATCCAACGGCGGTGCGCGAAGAATGATGTGGCAGGACTTCGTGTTTATGCTCGGAAGTTCGCTCTCTATTTTCTTTCTCGCGCCCACGCTTCGCGACGCCGAGGCGCGCGTCCCCCTCGGGACGAGTCTCCCGTCGATGATCATCGGACTGGCGTACGGCCTGACGTTCACCACGCTCGGCATGACGTTTTCCGCCCTCGGCGCGTTCGCCGCCGGTTCGATGTGGTCTCTCATCGCAGTCGTGCGGTCGCCGAGCGACGCTGTCACAATGACCCGTCGTGACGGAGTCCGTCTGTTCGTCGCGGACGTCCGTCGGTGGATCGACAAGCAGGTCGGCGACACCCAACCGACCAACTACTCCTGATCCGCATCTCGGTCTCCGCTCTCTGTCACCCGCGGAAGTGACAACGAGACTTCCGCGCCGCCGAGGTCGCTGTTACCGAATACGACGCTGCCGCCGTAGGCGTCGACTATCCAGGAGACAAGCCACAGTCCGAGACCGCTCGCGTGCTGGAGCGGGGTTATCTCCGCTTCCCCGGCGACGACCGCTCGCTCGTGGTCCGGAACTCCGTCCCCGTCGTCGGCGACTCGGATGGCAGCGCGATCCCCGTCTACGGACGTGTCGACGGTCATCCTGGCGTGTGGACTGTCGCCGTCGTTGTGTTCGACCGCGTTCTCCAGCAGGTTCTCGACGGCGACGCGGAGGCGTTCGTCGCCGGCGACGCGAACCTTGCCCGGCGCGTCGGTCTCGATGGTTGCGGCGTCGTACTGTTCGCGGGCCGTCGCGGCGACGGCTTCGACCACCTCGCAGGCATCGACCCACGACGAGTCGTTCGCCCGGTCCAGCAGTTGTTCCGCCTCCCGCGCCTTGTTGCTCAGGTCGACCAGATCCTCTGCGGTCGTGGCGAGCGCCCCGGCGTACTTGACGACCGTTTCCGACGACGTTTCGGCGGCTATCTGGTCGGCGTATCCGACGATGACGTTCACGTCGTTCCGGAGGTTGTGTCTGAGGACGCGGTTCAGCACCTCCAACTGACGGTGCCGCATCTGCTGTTCGGTGATGTCCGTGTAGATGCCGAACCCGAACTCGTCCCCGTTCTGGTCGGTGAAAGTCAGTCCTCGGAACAGGAACTGCCGGGGGCCATCCGCGGTGAGGCGACGCAACTCCTCGCGGATCATTTCGTCCCCCGCCCGACGGTCAAGCGCTTCGGCGCTCTTGCGCTGTTCCGGGAGGAGGATGTAATCGTTGAGCGAGTCGCCGATGACGGCTCGCGGATCGTACCCGAAAACGTCCTCGAAGGCGGGATTGACCGACTGGACGATCGGGTTGCCGTCGATGAACTCCACCTCAACGACGGCGTCGGGGATGTTGTCGAAGAGGTATTCGAACCGGTTGCGCTCCTCGCGCAATTTGGTGCGCGCCCGCTCCAGGTCGGAGAGGTCGCGGACGGTTCCGACGGTACCCTTGAACTGGTCCGCCGTCGGAAGCGGGGTGAGTTCCACTTCGACGGAGAAGCGGCCGCCGGTGTCCGTCTGCAAGGCCGTCTGGAACGTCCTGCTCGTCCGCCCGTCGTCCGACAGCAGCGCCTCGGTCAGTTCCCGTCCCCGCTCGATGTTCTCTTCGTCTAACACCGCAGAGATGTGTTTGCCAACGAGGTCGTCGCGCTCTCGACCGAATCGTTCGGCGAGCGGTTGCGTGACGTGGGTGAACTGCCCCTCGTCGTTGACGACGAACAACATGTCTTGCACGTTTTCGAAGACGGCTTCGAAGCGCTGGAGTTCCGTTTCCCGGTCGACGCGGTCCAGGGCGACGGCGGCGTTCGCCGCGAGGAGGCGGGCCAGTTGCAGGTCGGTGCTGTCGAACGCCGCCGGGTCCGGTTCGCTGGCGAGGAGGACGCCGTGGTCGCCGAGGGGCAGATGTAACTCGCTCGTGAACGGACTCTCGGGGTTGTACGCATCGTGCTCGGTGACGTCGTCGTACACATTGGGTTCGCCGCTTCGATAGGCGTCCCAGACGACCCCCTCGTCGCGGTCGAACGGCGGGGGCTCACCGATACGTGCTTCCACTTCGTCCGTCCAGACTGTCGGAACGAGGCTTTCTCTGTCGGGGTCGTACAGGTGGACGCCGGTGATACGATGGCCGAGCACGTCCCGAGCGGCGTCCAGAACCACGCGGCAGACTGCTTCTTTCCCGTCGGCCCGGAGCATCGACCGCGTCTGCTGGTGTAGTCGCTCGATGCTGTCGACGCGTTCCATCCGGTTGAGCGCGGACGTAGCGGCGGTCGACAGCAGTTCCACCAGCTGACGGTCGGCGTCGTCGAACGCGCCCGCCGACTCCGCGCCGACCGCCAGGGCGCCGTGCGATCCCAGCGGCAACACCAGTAGCGACCTGAGCGAACCGTAGTCCAGGTCGTTTACGATCAGAGACTCGCCCGTGGTGAACGCCTCGCCGATGTGATTGTTTTCGGTTCCGAAGCTATCCACGCCGCCGAGCATTTCGCGCGTCTCGTCGGTCGTGGCGGTCGGGACGAGGGTGTCGGTCGCTTCGTCGTGGAGGAACACGGCGTTGAGGCCGTATCCGATCACCTCCGTGGTGGTCTCCGCGACGAGGCCGGCGATCGATTCTCGGGTCTCCGCATCGATGAGCGCGTTGCTGGATTCGAGCAGGCTACTCAGCATCTCCTCGCGCTCCTTGTGGTCGGTAATGTCCCGGAGCGACCCCGTGAAGTACCGCTCTCCGTTGCGGGTGAACTCCCCGAACGAAACGGCAACGGTTCGTTCGATCCCGTCGGCGCGTTCCATCGGTAGTTCGACGTAGTTCCAGTCCAGGCCGCGCTCGCCCGTCTCGAGGTACTGCGCGATGCCCGTGTGGTGGGGTTCCTCCAAACGCTCGGGGATGATCGTGGTCAGCGATTTGCCGACCAGTTCCTCGTGGTCGTACCCGGTCAGGTCGCTCACCGCCTCGTTGGCGAACACGACCTCGCTGTCTTCAGTCATCGCGATCACGGCGTTGGAAATGCTGTCAGCGACGGCGTGGAGCGAATCGAGCGTGGGGTCAGTTGCTTCCGTTTCGAGCGCTTCCGTGACGCGGTCCGCCAGCGTTTCGTCCCCAAGCGAGTCGCGAGGGACGTACTCAGTCACGTTGAGACGGGTGGCTTCGGCGGCCTCCAGGCCGTCCGCCTTGTCGGCGACGAGGAGAAAGGGGACTGACTGGGAGCGCTCACGAATTGCCGAGAGAACGTCGAGACCGTCGGTACCGTCGAGCCGAGACTCGCAGACGATGCAGTCGACCGACGCCTCGTCAAGCGTCGCGAAGACCGCGTCTAGCGACGCGGCCTCGCGTACGGGGGCGAGGCTGCCCCCGAACTCCGGGGCCGACGCTCGTTCCGGATGTCGGACGTACAATACGTCAGTACCGTGACCCACGACGACCGTACGTACGCGGTCGGGATGACATCAATCCACCGGCCGCGATCCACACGACTAAGGACCGGACACCAGTACTTTCGCCTATGTTCGACGTCATCATGGAGAAATTCGAGGGCAGTCCGAGCCAGCAGGCTGTCATCAGACTGTTACTCGAGCGGGGGTTCTCCGTCAACGACGAGGGACGGGTGGTCTCCGGCGGGATCGAGATCCCGAACACGGGCATCGCCCGCGAGATAGACGTGGACAGACGGGTCGTCGACTCGACGACGGACGCGATCCTCGAAGACGCCGAACTCCGGCGGATCTTCCAGAACATCTCCCAGATCCCGAGCCTGATGGACCTCGCACCGGTGCTGGATCTCACCGTCCTCACGGTCGACGTCAACGACACGGAGGAACCGGGCATCGTCGCCGAGGTGACGGGTCGTATCTCCGACCGCGGGATCTCCATGCGCCAGACCGTCAGCGAGGACCCCGAGTTCGCCGTCGACCCGAAACTGTACATAATCACCGACGAGGCGCTGCCCGGCGACCTCATCAACGAGATCCGAGACCTGGAGTTCGTCCGGAAGATCGAACTGCAGTGACCGCATCCGGTTCGCCGTCCGACGCCCCGACTCGTTGCGGTATTGAACGCGCCGTCGAACCGACGCGCTATTGAACGCGCCGCCGAAACGGGAGCGTATGGAGCAGCGGACACGTGAGACGCTGGAGTCTGCGGGGGTGTTGCTGGCCGCGACCACCGCAGGCATCCACCTGATGCTCGGCGTGGAGCGACTGACGTACTACCTGATGGCGTCGAGACCGTTGGCCGACCCGCGACAGGCCCTGTTCGTCCTCTCCGGAGCGGCCATCTTTCTCGGGGTCACGCTCTGGTATCGCGGCCTTCGCCGCGACGTGGTGTACGCCGCCGGTATCTTGCTCATGCTCGGCTACCTCGTCGGATGGCTGTTCCTCGGCGGTCACGAAGGTCAGTACGCCTGGGAGGCCGGCCACCACGGCGGCAGCCCTCTCGTCGGTCTGTACGAGCACGTCACTGAAGAGATAACGCTGTTCGCGACGAAAGTGATCGAGCTAACTCTCCTCGGCATCCTGATCCTCCTCCTTTACGACGCCAGGACGAACGGCGGTACGGTCGACGACCGACCGAACGACACCGGTGCGGACGACGACCGACCGACCGACGAAAGACCGACCGAGGCCGGCGAGGGCCGCGCGGAACCGGCCGACGGAAACCGCGTCGCGTCGACCGACGCGAACTCTCACGCCACCGCCGACGCGGCCCGTTGAACGCGGCGGCCGACGACAACTACCCAATGACCGACGACATTTACAGCACCGTCGCCGAGCGAGCATCTGCGGCCTTCGAGGTACAGGGCTCGGAGTTCATCGGCCACGCGGCCCCGGTTCCGGACGTCGCCGAGGCCGAGGCGTTCGTCGACGCGGTAAGCGACGAGTACGAAGACGCCACCCACAACGTGCCCGCCTACCGCGTCCGGGCGGACCCGTTTCGGGAGTACTCCAGTGACGACGGCGAACCGACGGGTTCAGCCGGCAAACCCGCGCTGAACGTCCTCCAGCAGCGCGACGTGGAAAACGTCGCCGTCGTGGTGACGCGATACTACGGCGGCACGAACCTCGGCGTCGGCGGCCTCGCGAGGGCCTACAGCAAAGCCGTGAAAGACGCGGTCGACGAGGCCGGGATCGTCGAGCGACGGCCGCACGAGTCCGTTTCGGTCACCGTCGACTACGACGACTCCGGAACGGTCCGCGGCATCGTCGAGAGCGCGGACGTCGAGTTCGATGCTGAGTACGAGGAGGAGGTGACGCTCGAAATGCGGGTGCCAGTCGCCGAGGCGGCGGACCTGCGCGACCGGATCCGGAGCGCGACGAGCGGGCGGGCGCGGATAGAGTAATTACGCCGTCGGTGTCGCGGCGTCGTCGGCCGGTTCCGCCGTCATCGCCCGCCTGTTTTTCACAGTCAGTGCCAGGAAGAGTGCGAGGCCGACCGCGCGGAGCGTCAGGTCCACGACGAGCGGGTCGACCGCGATCCCGGTACCGGCCAGAGTCAGTAGCCCCTGCGCCACGTCGAACAGTGCGAGCGGCACCATCAACAGGACCGATGCGATGGCGAGCAGCGCTCGGACGACACCCGACACGTCCGTGTAGTAGTAGCCGATAACCGTCGGCCCGAGCGCGAGCACGCCGAGGAAGAGGCCGATGACGGGGATCACCACTTCGGGAACGAAGTAGCCGATGTCAGTCACGTCGGCCCAGCCGATGAGCGTCCCCTCCCCGCCGTTCGTGACACGCATAAGCAGGATACCGGGTGCGAACACGAAGGCGAAGGGGACCATCGCCTTGTTCAGCGACAGCGTAAACGCCTTGATACCGGTGACGAACTGGTCGGACTTCGCCACGCCGGAGGCCGCATACGCCGCAACGGCGACCGGCGGCGTGATGTCCGCGATGACGCCGAAGTAGAGGATGAAGAGGTGGCCGGCGAGCAGGGGGAGACCGGCCCCTTCGATCGCCCCGCCAAGCATCGAGACGAGGATGATGTACGTCACGGTCGTCGGCATCCCCATCCCCAGGATGATCGAGGAGACTGCGGTCAACACCAACAGGAGGATAGTCGATTCGCCGCTCGCCTGCAAGATGACCTGCGTGAGGTTCGGTCCCAGACCACTGACGCCGATAACGCCGGGGATGATCCCCGCCGCGGCGACGGCGATGACGACTTCGGTGGCCGTTCGCGCGCCGTTGTCCATCGACTTGACGACGAACGACCCGACGCGGAACGCCCGGTTCTCCGCGAGGCGCTCCCGCGAGAGCGCGTTCGCGGCGCGCTCCGTCGCCGTGTCGACCGCACCGTCGAGTTCGAGCAGCGGCGAGTCGCCGAACGGCCGCGCGAGAATCACAGCGAGGCTGATGAACAGCGTTATCCACGATAACTGCAAGAGAGCGGTGCCGACGGCCGCGTCGAAGGGGAGGCCGCCCGGACTGCCGCCGGTCGCGAAGGCGACCAGTGCGGCGACCGGACCCCGTCCGGCGAACAGGTACGAGACGACCGTCAGGCCGAAGAGGCCGGCGATGCCGCCGACGAGCGGTCCGCGGTCGCGTTCGGAGTACGCCGCCGCAAAGGCGATGAGTGCGGTGATCGCGATCAGCGAGTACCACGCGGCGCGGTCGATGGTGAGGCGGTCGATGAGGATGAAATACAGCAGGACGCCGATCGGCAGGAGGTAGAACCAGCCGTGTTTCAGGTGGTCGCGGACGTTGACGATGTCTTCGTCGCCCAGTCCCGTGATCCCTTGCTGTGACGCCTTCAGGTGGACCATCACCCAGACGCCGAAGAAGAACACGATGGCGGGGATGGCGGCGGCGATGATCACTTCCGCGTACGCTATCCCGGTGAATTCGACGATGAGGAATGCGGCCGCGCCCATCACCGGCGGGAGGATCTGCCCGCCCGAGGAGGCCGACGCCTCGACCGCGCCGGAGAACTCGGGGTCGTATCCCGACCGCTTCATCAGCGGGATGGTGAATGCGCCGGTCGTCACCGTGTTGGCGATCGACGACCCGCTTATCATCCCCATGAACCCGCTGGCGACGATACTCGCCTTCGCCGGACCACCCTTCCGCCGCCCGGTCAGCCCGTACGCGAGTTCGATGAACCACTCGCCCGCGCCGCTCATCTCCAAGAACGCGCCGAAGAGGATGAACACGAAGATGAACGCGACGCTCACCCGGACGGGGACGCCGAAGATGCCCTCCGTCGTGTACCAGAGGTTGCGGACGATCTGCTCCCACGTCAGTTCCTTGATCGAGAGGATGCCGACGAAGGGGACCCTGACGATCGGTCCGACCCCGAACGAGAACTGGCCGTTGCCGGGGATGAGATACCCCCAGCGCGCGTAGACGACGAAACTCCCGACGATAGTCATCAGATAGAACCCGAGCGCCCGCCGCGTCGCTTCCAGCACGAGCAGGATGCCAACGGCACCTAGCAAGAAGGCGTACGACCGCGATTCGAGCGGGAGGCCGAGCGCCGAGAGCACGCTTACGGGCACTTCCAGAAGCGGGACCAGTTCGGGGATCGTCTCGCCGCGCTGGAGGCCGAACACCCGCATATCCCGTATCTCCTCGAAGTGCCTGAGCATGTACACCGGCCCCAGGACAGCGAGTACGATCAGTCCGATATCGAGCGGCGTGATTCGGTCCCGGTCGGGGTCGAGCGCCAGCCAGCGGACGCCGTCCGCGATTCGTTCGACAGTCCGCGTCGCCGGGTTCGCCTCGCCGAACCGGGAACGGACGAACGGCGGGATCCGTCCCAGCCGTCGCGAGAGGAAGCCATCGCCCGTGGATGTCGGAAACAGAAGGAACGCGAGAACGAGCGCGAACGCGACGTGGATCGAGTGGGTCTGCAGCGACTGGAGCGAGATGATGTGGATCTCCTCGCCAGTGAACGGGATGGGGACGGAGATGCGAGAACTCCGCGCCGCGAGGTACAGCTGAAAGGTCGAAAAGAGGATCGCGACGGCCGAGACGGCGAGCGTCGCTACGCCTGTAAGCGACCGCTTTCGCTCCAACTCCTCGATGAGTTCCTGTTGCTCCTCCTCTGGAACCGGTGCTTCGTCCGTGTCGATGCCGCCTGTGGTGTCACTGGTCATGCGTCAGAGTTCGGCGTCATTCTGGATTCGCTGTACGATTATCTCTGCAGTAGTCCGGCGTTCGACCGTGAAGACGACCGCCTCGCCCCCGGCGAGGGTGACGAGGTCGTACTGTTCGTCTCCGACGGTGAGCGTGTGCCCCGCGACGGCGCCCGGATTGACGACGAGTCGTTCGTACGCCCGGTCAGGATCGAAGACGAACGAGCCGTTCTCGCGCTCTATCTCCTGGTTCGCCGGAAGCCCGGCCCCGTATGAGGAGAACTCCATACGGACGTTGTCGAGTTTCTCCTCTCGAACTTCGTAGGCGTCGACCACCGGGGTCTTCTCGACGCTGTGGGTGTATTCGATGTCGACTGTCGTCCCGTCCTCGACAGGCACGACGAGCAGTCTGTCGCCGGTCCCGGCGTCACTGACGACGAGCGTTCGGTCGACCGGAACCGCCACGGCGACGGCACCGCCGGTCACCAGGGTTACGACGACGAGTATCGCGAATATCTGTCGTCGCTGGGGCGTACGCATCGTGTCGTGCTATCCGAAGTAGGCCTGTGCGCCGGGGTGAAGCTCGATCGACATCCCGTCCTGTGCGCTGTCGGCGCTGATGAAGTCTGTCTTGATGGTGAGGTCGTCGACGTTGTCGAAGATGGCGGCGGTCACGTTCTCGACGATGTCGTCCTCGACGCCGTCGTGGGTGGCGATCATCGCCTGAACGGAGACGGTTTCGACGTCGTCGCCGACGCCTTCGTACGTCCCGGCCGGGATGGTGTCGTCGGCGAACCACTGCGCCTGCTCCTTGACGGCCTCGCGCGTGTCACCGCTGACTTCGACGATGTTGATGTCAGTCGTCGTCGCCAGTTCCTCGATAGCGCCGACCGGCCAGCCGCCGACGACGAACGCCGCGTCGATGTCGCCGTTGCGGATCTGGTCGCTCGCGCTCTCGAAGTCGCTATTTTCCTCCTCGAAGTCCCCCTCCTCGATGCCGACCGCCTGCAGGATCTGCAGAGCGTTGACCTGCGTCCCGCTACCGAGGTCGCCTGTGTTGATCCGCGCGCCTTCGAGGTCTTCGAGCGTCTCGATGCCGCTGTCGGCCTGCGTGACGATAGTGATAGTCTCCGGATACAGCGTCGCGAGGCCCATGAGGCTCTCGATGGCCTCGCCCTCGAACGTGTCGAGACCGGTACCGTTCTTCGCGAAGTACGCGATGTCGTTCTGGATCAGCGCGAAGTCGGCGTCTCCGCTGGCGAGACTCCCGACGTTTTCCACGCTCGCCCCCGTCGACTGCACCGTCAGGGAGTAGTCGGTGTTGCCATCGACGATCGTCTTAAACTCGTTGGACAGGGGGTAGTACGTCCCACCCGTCCCGCCTGCGTGCCACGAGAGGTCGGTTTCCTCGTCGCCTTCCTCGCCGCCAAGACAGCCTGCGATGCCGGTGATACCCGCGATACCGGTCGCTTTCAGGAACCGCCGCCGTTGTAAGTCGGACTTCATAGTGGTACGTACCCATACACAATTAAATATCCACCTATTCCTCGCCCAGAATGATATGATTGCACACGAATGCGTGAATGATGTGAATAATATCTAACCAATAGGGAGAGGAAGGTAATAGATGTAAAAAGAACAACCTGATGGGCTGTAGAGGTGCGTTTCGACAGGAGGTTCGCACCAGCTACCGCTCCGCACTTTTGCGGTTTCGACCCGAAATACAGGGGTTCGACGGGCGTCGAACTCAGTCGACGATTATCTCGTCGTCGCCGTCGTCTATCGTCTTCGTCCCGGTTCGCATCTCCGTCTCGTACCGGTCGATCCAGTCGGCGAAACACTCCGGGCAGAGCCGCTGGGAATCGATCTGCGACCGGTCGACGGTCAGTCGGACTGTCCGTGCGAGCGCGTCGGTCACGTCCTCCCCGCAGGCGTCACAGCCATCTGTCATGCGATGACTCTGGCGGCCCGTGACAATATATCCTTGTGCCCGTTCCCGCCCGAAACCCGGTGAGTCACGTCGTCCGGAACGCGCGGTCGCCGGCGTCGCCGAGGCCGGGGACGATGAAGCCGTCGTCGTCGAGGTGGTCGTCGATGCTGACCGTCAGGAGGTCGGCCTCGGGGTACGCATCGCCTACGCGGAGCAGACCGTCCGGAGCGCTGACCGCCGAGAGGACGATGAGGTGTTCGGGGTCGGCCGAGTTCTCGATGACATGGTCGAGGACGGCACACATCGTGCTCCCGGTGGCGAGCATCGGATCGGCGATGATGACGGTGTCTTCCTCGTGGATCTCGGGCAGTTTCACGTAGTCGATGGAGATGGGGAACTCACCGCCCTCCATGCCGGCGCTCTCGTCGCGGGAGGCGCTGATGACGCCCTGCCGGGCGCGCGGGAACGCCTTGAGCAACCCTTCCACGAACGGGGTCGCGGCGCGGAGGACGTTGATGATAACTACGTTGTCGAGTCCTTTCACGCGCTCGCCCATCGTCTCTTCGAGCGGCGTCTGGATCGAGACGTACTCGGTCTCCATCCGGCCGTCGATGATCTCGTACCCGCAGAGGCGGCCGAGTTTCACTAGCCCCTTGCGGAACGCGACCTGTTCGGTTTCGACGTCTCGAAGCTGCGAGAGCGTGTCTTTCGCGAGTGCGTGGTCGACGACGTACGCGTCGTCGCGGTCTTCGATAGTCATTGGTCGGAACAGCGTCCGCCGAGGATTATAAGGTACCGGTTCGAACCCCTCCGTGATGAGCACTGTCGAGGTTTCGCAGTTCGTCCCGGCGCTCCCGGCCGAGGTGGAACGGGCGCTCACCCCGACTTCCGTCGTCGAATACGAGGGGAGTTTCCGGGTGCGCAACGTGACCGAAACCGACGACGAGTGGGTCGTCACCGTCGGACGGGCCGGCGTCGAGTTGTCGCTGCGGTTCGAGCGAACCGAGGACGGCCTGTACTACGAACAGGCCGGTGACTCCGGCCCGCTGGACCGAATGGAGACGACGCTGTCGCTGGCGTCGGAAAACGAGGGGACCCGCGTTACCGCCCGTTCGACGGTCGAGGCGGGCATGCCGCTGTCGCCGCTCACCGACCGACTCGCGGCCTGGAAGCGCAAGGGGGAACTGGAGCGCGCGCTCGACGCGCTGGCAGCGGACCTCGACTGACGGGACGGGTCACGTGCCGTCGACCGCGAGCGTGCGATCGGCTCGCACACCCGCGTTGGGGTTTAAGCCGAGCAGTACCCAACAGTTTCTCATGGGTGTGATTGACACTATCGCAGACGTTCTCGAAGCCTCGTCGGAGTCCCCGCATCGCGGCGGTGCCGACGGGGACTCGTCAGACGGGGCGTACTGGTGTCACGACTGCGACGAGCGGATCCGCGATGTCGATGTCGCGGGCGACGGGACACCTGACTGCCCCGAGTGTGGCGAGGCGATGGAGTTCGAGCGCTCCGTCGGATCGACTGGCTGTGCGTGCTAGCGTAACCATGCATTAGCGGACGACGACGAAGGTAAGCGCCATCAGTACGAGCGTCAACAGCGCGACGTTCCGCCACGAGAAGGGGGCCCCGCCGACGAACGCGTATCCGCGGAGAACCACGTAGCTAAACGTACCCGACAGTATCGCGTTCATGACCAGTAACACGAGAGGATTCCCGTCTGTCGAGGGAGCCATAGCGTTTCGTGACAACGCGATCACCTTACAAGTATAATGTGCAAAACCGCCTTGGTCAAGTATGGACCTCCAGAACAGTGAGGGGCAACCTGTCGACCCGGTCCCGTTTCTCGTCGTCACCCTGCTCGCGTTCCTTCTCATCTACGCGTTCGGTCCGCTCTACCTGCAGGCGTTCGGGGTGTCCGTCGACCACGGCCTCGTTGTCTGTACTGCCGTCTTCATACCGACGGCGGTCGCCGCGTACTACCAGTTCGTCTGGACGCACCGGCCGGAACGCCGGGGGATAGTCACCGCGGGGCAACGTTTCGGCCGGTTGTGGTACGGTCTCCTGATACTCGTCGCGCTCTCGCTCCTGCTGTCGCTCCCCTTCGTCTTCAGGTAGACGGGACCGACGCGCGTCGACAGCGCCGCCATGCTTTTCAACTCGACCCCCGTGACGTGCTACCATGACGCTACCGGAACGGATCGAGTCGTACCGGGAGTCACTGATGGAGGTGTTACACGGCCTCTACCACGGGATGATAGAGCATCCCGCCTACGAACTGATAGAGAAGGAGGCCGAGGACACCGACGACGTGTTCCTCTTCGCCTGTTTCGCGGACGCCTTCGGCATCCCGAGTCCGATCTCGTACTACACCGCCGAACTCCTCCCGTATCTCGGGGAGGAGTTCGAGCAGTGGGAACGCCGGATGTGGGACCGCGAATCGCTCGTCGAACGCAAGGGTCAGCAGTACCACTTCTAACGTGGAGAAATTCGTCTTCTTCGGCGGCAAGGGTGGGGTCGGGAAAACCACCGTCTCGTCCGCTTACGCAACTCAGTGTGCCAACGCCGGCCTGCGGACGCTGATCGTTTCGACCGACCCCGCACACAGCACGTCCGACGTGTTCGACCAGGCGTTCGACGACGATCCGCAACGCGTCGACGGGTACGACGGCCTGTGGGCGATGGAACTCGACCCCGAGGAGGAGGTCGAGGCGCACATGCAGGAGATAAAGCGGACGATGAGCGACCAGGTTAGCCCGAGCATCGTCAACGAGATCGACCGTCAGATCGAACTCGCTCACCGGACGCCCGGCGCGTACGAGGCGGCGCTTTTCGACCGGTTTATCGATGTCATGCGCGACTCGGAGTCGTACGACCGCGTCGTCTTCGACACCTCTCCGACTGGAGGGACGCTTCGCCTGCTCGCGCTTCCGGAGTTCCTCGAATCGTGGATCGACCGCCTCGTCGACAAGCGAGCGAAAAGCATCGACCTCTACGAGAAGGCCGCAATCGGCGACAGGAACGCCCGCCGAAAGGCGGAGGACGACCCGATCATCAAGCGTCTTAGCGAGCGAAAGGAGATGTTCGAGTTCGCGGGGAACGTCCTGCGCAACCAGGCCGCCTTCTTTCTTATCCTTAACCCGGACGAACTCTCTATCCGCGAGACTGACCGGGCCATCGATGACCTGACCGAGTACGGACTGTCGGTCAGAGGCCTCGTGATCAACAAGGTCACGCCGTCGCCCGACGACGACGAGAGCGGCCGCGGTGCCAGATATCTCCGCCGGCGATACGAGACGGACCGCGAGCGTATCGCGACGGTCAGAGAAACCTTCACCGAACCCGTCGTCGCCGAGATAGAGACCCGGATAGAGGAGGTCAAAGGGGACCTTCTCGCTGATGTCGCCGACGAACTCGAAATCGAGATCGCTGCGTCACCGTCCTGACCACAAAACACTTATCGGACGTTCGTCCCTCGATTCTCGCCGGTTTCCAGTCTCAATTGAGTGTAGAGGCCGCGTAGCCGCAGTCTTCCCGTACTGATCCGTAAATAACAGGAACAAAAGTTTAAATCATTGTTCCACATGGTTTATTCGTGAGGTAAGTTAGCATGGTCCAGGTAATCTGGCTGGTGCTTGGGGTGCTGGCGATGTTCAGCGCGGGGTATCTCGGGTACTCCCGCTATCTCGCCAACTTCGTCGAACTCGACGAGACGAACGAGACTCCAGCCCACAAGTACGAAGACGGACAGGAGTACGTACCGTCGAAGAAACCGGTACTACTGGGGCATCACTATTCGAGTATCGCCGGCGGTGCGCCCATCGTCGGGCCGATCACCGCCGGCGTGGTGTGGGGATGGGTTCCCGCACTGCTGTGGATCGCCATCGGTAATCCGCTGATGGGAAGCGTCCACGACTTCGTGTCGCTATCCGGCAGTTTGCGCCACGAGGGGAAGTCGATCGGGTACATCATCGGCGAGTACGTTGGAAACCGCGGGAAGGACATGCTGCTGTGGTTCGCGTTCCTGACGATCATCCTCGTCGTCGCGGTGTTCGCGCTGGTGGTCGCCATCGTGTTCAACGCGTATCCGCAAGCGGCGACCGCGAGCCTGATCTACATCGCGCTGGCACTGGTGTTCGGGGTCTGGCTCTACCAGTTGGACCTCCCCTTTATCGCCGGGACCGTCATCTTCGTCTCCGGCGTGTTCGCCGGCGTGTTCGTAGGCATCGAGTTCCCGCTCGCGCTGTTCCCCGGCGACTACCCCGCGGGGACTATCGTGTTGTTGTCGGGCGGGTCCGCCGTTCCCGGGTCGGAACTGTTCGGCGCGAACACGGCCGCGTGGATACCAGTCGTCATCATCTACGCGTTTATCGCCAGCGTTCTGCCGGTGTGGACGCTACTCCAACCGCGCGACTACCTTTCGTCGTTCCTGCTGTACACCGGGGTCGGCGGAACGCTGCTGGCGATCATCGTCGGGACCGTGTTAGGGTCGGCGAGCGAGCCGCTCGTGGTCAACATCGACGCGTACTACGGGTTCATGGGGACGACTGGACTGCCGCTGTTCCCGCTGCTTTTCGTCACCATCGCGTGCGGGACGATCAGCGGGTTCCACTCGCTGGTCTCCTCCGGAACGACGGCGAAACAGCTCAATAAGGAGACTGACGCCCGCCTGATCGGGTACGGCGGCATGCTCGGCGAAGGGCTACTGGCGACGGTGGCGCTCTCGACGGTGGCGCTCGTCGGCATCACCGTCGAGGGCGGCGGTATCGGTCAGGCGCTACCGAACTTCGCAACCGGCGGCGGCATCTTCCTTACTAGCTTCGGCATCCCGACTGAAATCGGTGCTCCGTTCATGGCGCTCGTGCTGGTGAGTTTCCTCCTGACGAGCACCGACACCGCGATGCGACTCGGTCGGTACATGTTAGAGGAGATCGTCGAGACGCCGGAGTCAAACGTACAGGAAGCCGCGACCAACCGCTACGTGAACGCCGGCGTCCAGGGCGTCCTCGCGTACGCGCTCGTAGCCAGCGGCCGATGGGCCGACCTCTGGCCGCTGTTCGGCGGCGCGAACCAGTTGCTCGCCGCGCTTGCGCTGCTGACGGCGACGGTGTGGCTCGCCAACTGGTCGGACACGAAACAGCTAATCAGTACCGGCGTTCCGATGGCGATCATGACGACCATCACGGTGCTCGCCCTGCTGTATCTGGCGTTCATCCAGAACTTCCGGGATAAGTTCCTCGACAGCACCTGGATGGAAGGCGCGTCGACCCTGGACATGGTTTCCTCGGGGATCCAGATCCTCATCGCGCTGGTCCTGGTCGGCCTGGCGTTAGCCCTCGTCAAGATGGGCTACGAGAACGTCAGGAAAGCAAGAGGTGGAACGGCGGTCACCGAGACTGAACCGTCCGACGACTGACGCCAACGCCGTTGCCGCCGTTTTTCACGGGTTCGCGAGGCGGTGCCTGCTCGCCCGGTACGAGGGCCGCACGCAGTTCTTGCGGGCGGAAGTCAGATCTGTAACCGCCGCGCGATGAGACCGAGCAGACCAGGTTCCTCCCGTTCGATCTGGTCCCACGTCGTCAGCGCCTCCTCGATGTCCGCTACCTCGCTCGTCACGACATCGTTCTCAGTCGGCGCGACCACGGCGAGATTGATCTCGTAGTGCCCGAAGTAGCCGTACTTCAGCAGCGTACGGTCGCGGAACCCGTCGACGTACCCGCGAATCTCGTCGGCGATCTTGGGGACGACGGTGACGAACGTGAACTCCGTCCCGTAATGCTCCTCGTCGGCCTCGATCCGGTCGTCGGCGAGGTCGTGACCGAGTTCGACGAGCGCGTCGAGGTCTCCAGTCGTCACCGAGTCACGGCGGCGGAGGTAGAGGTGTTCGTGGGTCTCGTGGTGGGCGTAGGAGAGCAACGGCGAGAAGAAGTGTTTCTCGCTCTCCATCGAGAGGCGACCGTACAGCGAGAACCGTTCGCCGCGTTCGCTGACGTCTTTCTCCAGGTCGTAGTTGTACATCAAGCGGTCGCTCAGGCGGTCGACGTAGTCGTCGTCCCACTCCGGAACGTCGAGGTCCGGACCCGCTTCCGCATCGGGGTCCGCCCTCGTCTCGGCCGAGTCCCCGTTCATGGCTCGTAGGGATGCACGTCGTCTATCGCGGGGGCACCGAGGACGAGTACCCTCGCTCCCTCCTCGACATTCTCGTCGACGTACGCCCGCTGCGGACTCTCGGCTTCGACGACGAACGCCTCGTCAGCGCCGACGGTGTACGTCTCCTCGGGCGTCTCGACGCTCAGTTCGCCGGAGAGCACGTAGAACACCTCCTCTTGCTTGTCGTGGTAGTGGTACGCGAGCGGGATGGACTCACCAGGCGATGGTTCGTACACGTTCAGGGCGACGTTTTCCAGACCCGCGGCTTCGCTTATCGACCGTCGCGTACACGGTCGATCCGGCGTCGGCTCTATCCCGTCTACGCCGATGTGATGATATCCCATGTTTGATTGTCACAGGGTGCGGGTAAAATACACTGTCGGCCCGGTCGACGACCGGCCGGCGGTCGCGCCCTCGCGAGAAACCTTTATCCGGATTCCTCACGAATATTCTGCACGAACCACTCATGGACAGCGACAAGAGCGAGGCCTGCGGCCGCTGCAGCATGACCGCCGTTGTCGGTGCCACGGATGGCGAGGGCGGACATGACCCGTTCGACGGGGACCGCATCGAGGTCGACGACGACGAGATGCGCACCGTTGCCCGCCCGGCTATCCTGCTCAGTCGAGTCAAGCGTCGCCTCGACGAGTTCGCAACGCGTCTGACGTACGGCCGCTGACGCCCGCAAAGGGTATAAAGCCTGCCGCGCTTAGCCGACTCTACCGTATGGAAGAGAGCATCTCGGGGTTCAAAGTCCGAGGGACGTGGGGGGACATCGTTGAGCACGGTGAGCGGATCACCCGTGCGTTACGTGACCTCGACGTCAACGAACCCGGTGACGCCGATGATGACGACGACGGCAAACACGTCAACGACGGTGTGGCCGACACCGTCGACGACTACATCGACGCCTTCGACGAGTGGAACGAGTGGCGGCCGAAAGCCCACGAACGGATCGAGGCCGACGTCAGTGAGAAAACCGCCGAGAAGGCGAGCGTTAACGAGGGGAAAGGAGAGAAAGCCGGAAAAGATCCCGACGAGGACATCCAGACCGCCGGCGAGAAGCTGACCGAGTCATACGAGAAACTCGGAGATGACGACGCGGAGGGCGCTGTCGACAAGTGGGGGGAGTCGATAGAGTACGTCGCCCGCGCGGCCGACTCCGCCGGTCGCAAGGCGCTCCGGGCCGTCGAGGACACTGTCTATCAGCGCGTGATGACCCAGATAGCGCCGTACTACTTCGACAACGAACTCGTCAGCGCCAACCTCCAGCACAACACCAACGGCGAGGAGGAGACGTTCACCTTCGAGATCAACGTCAACGACGACGAACTGAAGGAAGCCGTCTCCGAGATCCTGACCGAGTACGAAGACACCGTTGACCGCTGGCACGTCGACACCGAGAAAGAGACGGAGAACGTCGAGGCCATCGAGGGCGTGGAGGCACCGGAGCCGGAAGAGCGGTCCAAACCGTCTTCGAACTGAGCGGCGTTTCATCTCCGCGTCCGTGAGAACGGCATGGAAAGAGAGATTTCCGAGTTGACCGCTGTTTTCCCGGCTGTTTCCACGAGACGGTAGTCACTTGTAGGACCCCCGAGTAGCGTGTGAGCGAATGGTGGATGCCGCGACGTTGGCGACGGTTGTCGTTGCCGGACTCGCGAGTCTGTTCATGGCGTGGGCTATCGGCGCCGGATCGAGCGGTTCGACACCGTTCGCTCCGGCGGTCGGGGCGAACGCTATCTCCGTGATGCGAGCGGGCTTTTTCGTCGGCATTCTCGGATTCGCCGGCGCGGTGTTGCAGGGCGCGAACGTTTCCGAGGCGGTCGGACGCGAACTGATCGGCGGCGTGACGCTGTCGCCGGTCGCGGCGACCGTCGGCCTGACTATCGCCGCCGTCCTCGTCGCGATGGGCGTGTTCAAAGGCTACCCCATCGCCACCGCCTTCACCGTCACCGGGGCGGTGATCGGCGTCGGTCTGGCGATGGGCGGCGACCCCGCGTGGGCGAAATACCGCGAGATCGCTGCGCTGTGGACGCTGACACCGTTCGTCGGCGGCGGCGTGGCGTTCGCTACGGCGAAACTGCTTCGGAACGAACGGCTCCCGGAGATCGTCACTATCCCGGCGCTCGCCGGCATCGTAGGCCTGCTCGTCGCCCAGATCGAGTTCGCTGTTCTGGGGCCGACGGGTGAGGGCGCGTCTATCGCGATGACGGCCGCCGGTCGACTGCCGCTGGCTCCCGCCGTCGGGCAGTCGCTCGTGACTCTCGGCATCGCGCTCGCGGTCGCCGGCGTCCTCGCCTACGGAATGCGGTCGGATCCCGAGGCCGCCCAGCGTCGGTTCCTGTTGGTGCTCGGCGGACTCGTTGCCTTCTCCGCGGGCGGCAGCCAGGTCGGTCTCGCAATCGGGCCGATGCTCCCCCTTCTGGAGCCGTTCGCCGTGCCGCTGACCGCGGCGCTGCTCGGCGGCGGGATCGGTCTCCTGCTTGGCTCGTGGACCGGCGCTCCCCGGATGATAAAGGCGCTGTCGCAGGACTACTCGTCGCTCGGGCCGCGGCGGTCCATCGCGGCGCTCATCCCCTCGTTCGCCATCGCGCAGGCCGCCGTCTTCTTCGGCATCCCCGTCTCGTTCAACGAGATCATCGTCTCGGCGATCATCGGTAGCGGTTACGCGGCCGGCGGAAGCGGCGTCAGCGGCAGGAAGATGCTCTTTACCGTCCTCGCTTGGATCGCGTCGCTCGCCACGGCGCTCGTCGTCGGCTACGTCGGCTTCCTCGCCGTCGACGCGGTGGTGTGACCGGCCGGACCCCCGGATCTCAGAACCGGTCGATGCGGAACAGGTCGATATCGAGGTCCGTCTTGCCGTCGACGGCCAGGTCCGCAAGCACCTCGCCGACGGCGCTGGCGAACTTGAACCCGTGTCCCGAGAACCCGGCACCGACGACGATCTGGGGGTGGTGGGGATGCGTATCGAGGATGAAGTGTTCGTCCGGCGTGTTCGTGAACAGGCAGGTGGCGAGTCGCATCGTCGGCCCCGCGCCGTCGGGGAACCGCCGCTCCGCGTACGCCCGGAGCATCGCCTCGTCCTCGGCACGGGGCTCCCGGTCCATCACGTCCGGGTCGACGGTTTCACCGAAGTGGTTGAACTTCCCGAACTTGAACCCCGGAACGTCGTACTGTGGGAACCCGTAGTAGTGGCCGTCGTCGTCCGCGTGGACGAACACCGGGAAGCTATCGGGGTCGAAGTCACCGGGCCGGTCGGGCTGGAGCCACGCGAGCACCTGCCGTTCGGGGACGGCGAGGTCCGCGAGTTCGGGTAGGATCTTCCGCGTCCACGCACCCGCAGTGACGACGAGACTGTCCGCCTCGTACGTCCCCTTGCGCGTCGTCACGCGCACCCCGTCCTCGCCCAGCGGCGAGACGTCAGCGACCGGTTCGCGGGCGCGGATCTCCGCACCGTCGGCCTGCGCCGTCTCGACGTGGGCGATGATGCACTGCTCGGGGACGAGGAAGCCGCCGTCGGGCTGATACACCGCCCGGTGGTGCTCCGGGAGGTCGTAGCCCGGGAACCGTTCGTTCACCTCGCTCACGTCGAGTACCTCGTGTTCGATGCCGTGGGCCTCGCAGGACCGCCGGGACCCCTCGAACACCCGGCTGTCGGGCGACCCCGCGTCGATACCGCCGGTGACGTGCAGCAGGTCGCGACCGGTCCGCTCCTCCAGGTCGCGCCAGCGGTCGTACGCTCGCCGGACGAGCGGAACGTACGCCGGGTCCTCGTACTGCGCCTTCCTGATGATGCGCGTGACGCCGTGGGACGACCCCATGTCGTGCGGAACGTCGTACCGTTCGAGGCCGAGGACATTCAGGCCCCGGGCCGCGAGGCGAGCGGTCGCGGCGCTCCCCATTCCACCGACGCCGACGACGATCACGTCGTAGCGATTCGACATACCTGTCGTTCGGGGTATGAAACGAAAATAGCTTCCTTTGGTCCGGCGGAAACCGCCGCCGGCGGTCGCCGCTACTCCTCGGGCGACAGCTCGTCCGGTTCCGTGTCCATCTCCACGCCGTCTTCCGTCTCCAGTTCGGTGAGACGGGCGCTCATGATGCGGGTGTTCTCGACCTGTTCGACGGTGATACGGATGCCGTCGTACTCGATGGATTCGCCCTCTTCGACCAGCCGACCGGCCCGGTTGAAGATGAACCCGGCGATCGTTTCGAACTCCTCACCTTCCGGGAGGTCGATCTCCATGGCCTCATTGACCTCGTCGATGTTGACCTCGCCGCGGACGATGACCGACTCGTCGTCGAGATACTCGATCGGTTCTTCTTCGCCGCCTTCCAGGATCTCGCCGACGATCTCCTCTATCATGTCCTCCATCGTCACCAGCCCCTCGGTGGTCCCGAACTCGTCGATGACGATGACCATGTGCATGCGGTTCTCCCGCATCTCCGTCAGGAGTTCGTCGACGTTTTTCGATTCGGGAACGTGGAGGGTCGGCTGGATGAACTCCTCCAGTTCGAGGTCGTCGGCGTCCGTCTCGCCGTAGTTCAGGTCGCGAACCAGGTCGCGGATGTGGACGATCCCGATGACGTTGTCGAGGCTCCCTTCGTACACCGGTAGGCGGGCGTGACCGCACTGGACGCAGGTCTGGATCGCCTCCTCAATTCTGGCGTCCGTGGGGATCCCAGTCACGTCGAGGCGGGGCGTCATCACCTCCTTCGCGATGGTGTTGTTGAAGCGGAAGATCCGCTGGAGCATCTCGCGTTCGTCCTCTTCGATGACGCCCTCGCGCTCGCCCGTCTCGATCATGTCCTGGATCTCGTCCCGGGTCACGTAGGACGTCTCGATGGCAGAGCGCCCGCCGGTTACCTTGTTCACGATGCGCGTGAGATAGTCGAACGTGACGATCAGCGGCAGGAGGACGTATTCGGACGCCTTCAGCGGCTTCGCGATCCGAAGCGCCCACGACTCCGTGTTCTCGACCGCGTAGGACTTCGGCGCGCTCTCGCCGAACAAGAGGACTAGCGCCGTAATGCCGAATGTCGCGACCGCGACGGCCTCGCCCTGGCTGAGATACAGCGCCAAAAGCCCAGTCGCGATGGAGGACATCGCGATGTTGACGATGTTGTTTCCGACGAGGATCGTCACCAGCAGCCGATGGGGGTCCTCTTTCAGGCTTCGAAGCGTCTTCGCGCCCGTATGCCCCTCCTCTACGAGCGCCTCGATGCGGTGTTTCGCAAGCGAGAACATGGCGATCTCCGAGGAGGAGAAAAACGCCGACAGCCCCATCA
Organism: Halostella pelagica; assembly: GCF_004762015.1. Classification (NCBI taxonomy): domain Archaea; kingdom Methanobacteriati; phylum Methanobacteriota; class Halobacteria; order Halobacteriales; family Natronoarchaeaceae; genus Halostella; species Halostella pelagica. The sequence goes on along the minus strand of NZ_SJES01000003.1, from coordinate 230,805 downwards.
GAAACACGATGACGATGGCGCCCGCCACGGCCGTCGTCGTCTGGTCGATGGCGACACCGAACACCTCGTACACCACTGCTGCCGGTCTCGGGGAGTTCACGAGCCCAGGTATACCCATCACCACCGTAGTTACCATCCCTCCGAATTAACTCTTGTCACGTTTTTTTGCGAACCCGCGGCCGTACGCCGCTGATCCCCCCGTGAGCGAAGCGCTTACACCTCGACCGACCCAACTGTCTCTCATGAGCGATCCAGACATCACGTTCTATCGACTACAGGCGTGTCCGTTCTGCGAGCGGGTCATGCGAAAGCTCGCTCAGTACGACCTCGACTACCAGTCGCGGTTCATCGAACCGATGCACTCCGACCGCAACGTCGTCAAGCGGATCAGCGGGAAACGAACGGTTCCGGCCATCGTCGACCGGAACACGGGAGTCACGATGAGCGAGAGCGGGAACATCGTGGAGTATCTGGACCGGACGTACGGGACCGAGGGAAGTGACCCGTCTCGAACTGCGTCGGAATCGGCTGACGGAGGGGCCGACTGATGGTCGATTTCGAGGTCGTCGACCTTCCGGAGACCGACTACGCCGACGAGGGCGACACCGCGCCCGACTTCACCCGCCCGCTTGTGAACGAGGAGTACTGGGAGGACGCCGCGCTCTCCGACCTCGCCGAGGAAGGACCGGTCCTGCTCGTGTTCTACACGATGGACGGCGCGTTCCCGGCGACGTACATCTGGAACGAGATCCGCGACCGTTCGTGGGACAGCGACCACGACGTCACCGTCGTCGGTCTCTCCATCTCGTCGCCGTACGAGCACAAGACGCTGATCGAGGAACGCGGGCTCGACTACCGGCTGTTCAGCGACCCCGCGAACGGCGTTGCCGAGGCGTACGGCATCGTCAACGACCTCGACGGGATGGCGGGAGTCAGCGAACCCCGGCCCGCCGTCTACCTGCTCGACGAGGACCGCACCGTCGAGTACGCCTGGGTCGCGAGCGAGTGGCCCGACTTCCCCGACTACGACGAGGTCGAGGCTGCGCTCGCCGACCTGTAACGCCGCGTTACCGCGCGAGACAGGACACGCCGGACCGCGGGCGACACGTTTTTCCCGCGACCGATGCGAATCACGAACGATGAACGACGTAGCGAACGCCGCGGACGCCGCACGGGACGGCGGTCTCGTCGTCTACCCGACCGAGACGGTGTACGGTCTCGGTGCCGACGCGCTCGACCCCGCCGCTGTCGAGCGAGCGTTCGAGGCCAAGCGGCGCGACCGCTCGAAACCCCTCTCGCTTGGCGTCCCGGACGTCGACACCGCGCTCCCGTACGTCCGACAGACCGACCGCGAGGAGCGGTTCATGCGCGAGTTCCTGCCGGGACCAGTGACGGTCGTCTGCGAGCGGACCGACGACGTGCCCGACGTTCTCACTGCCGGTCGGGACCGCGTCGGCGTGCGCGTCCCGGACCACGACCTGGCGCGGGAGCTACTGGCCGAAGCGGGGCCGCTCACGGCAACGAGCGCGAACGTCAGCGGCCGGGAGAGCGTCACGCGCGTCGGCGACCTGGACCCGGAGATCCGCGAGGCCGCAGACGCAGTCCTCGACGGCGGACCGACGGGCGGAACCGAAAGCACCGTCGTCGATGTGGCTGCCGGCGAGGTCATCCGCCGCGGGGCGGCGGCCGACGAGATCGAAGCGTGGCTTCGGACGCCGTGAACGGACGGAGTCGCGCGACGGGCGCGGCTACGAGAGCAGCGAACGCAGCGTCCGGGTTTTGACGCCGCACTCGTCGGAGTACTCGCAGGGGTCGCACTTCTCCCGGTTCTGTAGTCGCGGCGGCGGTCCGTCCAGCGTCTCGACGGTCCGGACCGCGGTGCGGTAGTCCGCCTTCTTGCGGGTCGTCAGCCCGACCTCTCGGATCACGCCGTGGGTCGGATACTCCACGTACGCCCGTTCGACCGGCCGCTCTCGCTCCCAGGCCAGCGCCTTCGCCGCGGCGACGGCGTGGACGGCGTGGGGCTCCCAGACCCCGTTTTCCGGTGGACTGCCCGGCGAGACGAGCGACGGCCGCGGCGGGTCCTCGACCACCTTGTGCGCGATCCCGCGGCAGTCCTTGCCCGAGAGGAACACGTCGCGGCGGGGCGGGTCCGCGACGGCGGCCCAGTCGTCGAATCGGTCCCGCGCCCGGCGGAGGTTTCGGCGGTACCGCTCCGGCGGCACCTCGGTCGGCAGGCCGGCGAACGCGGCGTCCGGTGCGTCGACTAACTCCTCGTAGCGATACGCCAGGTCGCGGCGCTCGGCGACGGCCGGCGGCGGATTGCGGTCGCTACGGCGCTCGTAGTACAGCTTCCGCGGGCAGTAGGCCGCCGTCCGGAGGTCGCTGAACGGGATCACGGCCGGGTGTGGCCGCGCTATGGGATAAAAAGGTGTGGGGAAACTCAGTCGTCGTCTTCGGTCGTCGTTTTGTCGATGTCCTTCTCGCCGAGGTAGATCTCCGCGCCGTCCTGCGCGACTTTCTCGGCGAGAACGGCGCATTTCACGCGCATGGGACTGATGTCGACGCCGAGCATTTCGGTGACTGTGTCCGTGTCCATCTCCTGTAGTTCGGACAGCGTCTTGCCGCGGAGTTCGCCGGAGAGCATGCTCGCAGAGGCCTGGCTGATGGCGCAGCCGTCGCCCTGGAACGCCACTGCCTCGATAGTCTCGTCGTCCTCGTCGAGTTTCACGTCCATGCGGATCTCGTCGCCGCACATCGGGTTCTCGCCGACGTGCGTGTACGTCGCGTCCTCGATCTCCCCGTAATTACGGGGGTTCTTGTAGTGATCGAGGATCTGCTGTCGGTACATGTCCGAGCCCATTCCCATTGTTGTTCCCGACTATGTGACAGCGCGTCAAAAGGGTTCCGCGGGACTATCTCCCACGTGTGCGGGCAGGACGCAGCGGTTTCGGCCGTGTCGGGGTCGAGAGCGTTCTTCGCCGGTGTGCGGTGGATCGTCACTCGGCTCTCGGATGCGGCGCTGTCGCGCATCGCCGACAGCACGGGTGTCGGTGCGACACTGGTTGCGCCTGCAGTGGGACTTTCGTACAAGTGAGACCGGTCAAAGAATTTTATACTCTCTACTTATGATAGTAACGCATGGTTCAACAGCCCTCCGCCCCGAATAGAATCGCCCGGCGATCCGTCCTGTCCGGGATGGCCGCCGTATCGGTCGTCGGCGCGACGTCTCTATCTACGGCCACCACCGCCCAGTCCGCCGCTCAGACGGTCGAACCGGCCGGCGAACTCCCGCTGAACGGTCTCGCGGAGGTTGTCGTCGACGACGACGGCACGACCGTCTACTGTTCGCTAAACGACGGGTTCGGCGTCGTGGACGCGAGCGACCCGTCGGATCCGACGGTGTTGTACGAGGAACGCGGCCTCAAACACGACGGCGACGGCCCGATGGACCACATCAGAGACGTGAAAGTCGCCGGCGACCGCCTCGCTGTCGTCGGGCCGAACACCCCCACGCGCGGCGACACGTTCTCCGGATTCTTCCTCTACGACGTCTCGGACCCGGCAAACCCGGAACGCGTCACGTTCCAGCCGACCGAACACGGCATCCACAACTGTTCGTTCGACGGCGACCGGCTGTATCTCACCGGCTCCGGGCTACCAGACTCCCCCGTCGTGATCTACGACGTGGCGGACGACGACCCAGAGGAACTCGGACGATGGGCCGTTGCGGACGAGGGCGGGTGGTCGGACGTGTCCCGCAACTACGCCAACTGCCACGACCTCTACGGGGACGGCGATACGCTGTACGTCGCCTACTGGGACACCGGAACGTGGGTCCTCGACGTCTCTGACCCGGCGAACCCGGAACCGCGCTCGCAGATCGGCGGCCACGATTCAGAGTATCTGGCCTCGCTGGGCCGGGCCCCGTCAGCGGAGTTCTTCGAACTACCGGGTAACAGCCACTACGTACAACCGAACGACGACGCCAGTGCGTTGTTCGTGGGTAAGGAGGCGTGGAACCGCGACGAGACCGACATAGACGGCGGTCCCGGCGGTATCGAACTGTGGGACGGAGACGAGGATCCGGCCCTCCAGAGCGTGCTCGCGCCGCCCGAGCCCGGTCCCGAACAGGAGGGCGGGTGGACATCTCACAACTTCGGCGTTCGGGGCGACCGCCTCTACACCTCGTGGTACGGCGGCGGCGTCCGCGTGTACGACGTGAGCGATCTCGCAGCCCCGGAGCTACTGGGCGAGTGGCGGGCACCCGAGCGGTCGGTGTTCTGGAGCGCCAAGCCGCTGTCCGACGGGTTCGTCGCCGGGAGCTATATCGACCCGCGAAACGCCGACGAAGCGGAGAGGAACGGTGACGGGGCGAAACTGTACGTGTTCCCTGACCCGGACGGGTCGGACGCGACGGCCGCCCCGACGATGGAGCGGCGCGAGTTCCCCGACCCGCCGTCGGATGAGACGACGACTACCACGCAGCCTGACGGCTCCGCGACGACCACGCCGTCGACTACCTCCCCCGACGAAACGACGGCGACGACGGAGGGCGGCGGAAACGACGGCACCGACGGAAGCGACGGAGAGGGCGACGATGGAAGCGACGGCGGGGGTCAGCCCGGGTTCGGTCCGCTCGCGGCGCTGGTCGGCGGCGGTCTCGGTCTGTGGCGGCACGTCAGACGAACGGACGAATGAGTCGAGAGCGCTCAGATCAGGCGAACAGTTCGCGTGCGGCGTCGATCCCGTCGATGAGTCGGTCGATCTCCTCTCGGGTGTTGTAGACGTAGAACGAAGCCCGGGCCGAGGCGGCGACGCCGAGTTTGTCGTGCAGTGGCTGGGTGCAGTGGTCGCCGGCCCGGGTCGCCACGGCGAAGTCGTTGAGGATGCTCGCCAGGTCGTGGGCGTGGACGCTATCTAAGTTGAACGCGACGAGACCGGCCCGCTCCTCGCCGACGGGCGGGCCGTAGATCTCGATGTCGTCGAACTCCGTGAGGCGGTCCTGGGCGTAGGCGGCCAGTTGCTCCTCGTGGCGCTGGATGTTCTCCATCCCGAGGTCCTCGAGGTAGTCCACTGCCTCCGCGAGGGCGATGCCCTGCGCGATGACGGGCGTGCCCGCCTCGAACTTCCACGGGAGGTCGTGCCACGACGACTCCTCGTAGGTGACTTTCTCGATCATCATCCCGCCGTAGTTGAACGGCTCCATCTCTTCGAGGAGATGCTTCTTGCCGTACAGACCGCCGATCCCCGTCGGCCCAAGCATCTTGTGCCCGGAGAAGGCGTAGAAGTCGGCGTCGATGGCCTCGACGTCGACCGGCTGGTTCGGCACCGCTTGCGCGCCGTCGACGAAGATGAGCGAGCCGTGGTCGTGAGCGATATCGGCAAGGTCACCGACCGGGTTCACGGTCCCGAGGGTGTTCGAGACGTGGAGAACGCTCACCATCTCGGTGTCGTCGGTGATGATCTCCTTCGCGTGGTCCATGTCGAGGCGGCCGTCCTCGTCGACCCGGATGTACTTCACGTCGGCACCGGTCTTCTTGCCGATCTGCTGCCAGGTGACGAGCGACGCGTGGTGTTCCATCTCGGTGAGGACGATCTCGTCTCCCGGGCCGAGTTCGTTCAGACCCCAGGCGTAGGCGACGAGATTCTCGGATTCGGTGGTGTTTTTCGTAAACACCATCTCCTCACGGCCGCCGCTCGCGCCCACGAACTCGGCGAGTTTGTCGTGAGCGTCCTCGTACGCGATAGACGCTTCCTGGCTCAGGTGATGCAGGCCGCGGTGGACGTTTGCGTTCGTGTGGCGATAGTAGTGAGCGATGGCGTCGACGACCGGGTCGGGTGTATGCGTCGTCGCGGCGTTGTCCAGATAGACGACCTGTTCCCCGTCGAACTCCCGCTGGAGGATCGGAAAGTCCTCTCGAATGGTTTCGACGTCGAGCGGCGCGGACTCTCGTGCTTTCATTAGTTACTCAATGGTTCTGGAGACAAAACACTCCTTCGGTTAGTTCGGCGAGTGCGCCCGCGTATCCCGCAAAAGTAGTTCGGTGTACTTGCCGTACAGCCACGCGATCCCGTTGAGTACGTGTAGCAGGACCACGGCGAGCAGGAGGCCGATGACGGAAAATGCAAGCGCCCCGACAAGCGTGTCGGCGTACGTCGAGATCAGTTCCCCGGAGAGCTGTAGCGGCACTTCGATCCCGACGTTCCAGACGTCGTGTTGGTAGTCGATCCCGAGCGAGGACGTACCCGACAGGTGGACTCCAGTGGTCGGGTCGCGGTAATGGAACGGCGCACTGACAAACGCGAACACGACCGCGCCGAAGACGACGCTGACGATGAAGCTGACGAGGCCCGTGACGAACTTGCTGAACAGGTAGACCAGTCCCTTCCAGGTCCCGATGTCGAGGAGCATCGTCTTGAGCCAGTCGACGATCCCATCGGTCTCTTCCGGTTCCGCTGCGGGCACGTCCACGTCGAGCAGGCTGTCGGCGAGCGTTCGTTCCACCGCGGCGAGATGAGTCGTGACCGAGAGGACGAGCACCACTATCGGGATGCCGATCAGAATCACCGTGAGCGCGAGTGCGAGCGAGAAGCCGGTGACGAGAAAGACGAAGTACGTCAGCCCAAGCGGGAACGCCAGCAGCAGGTACGCGAGGTTGTAGTACGTCTGTCGGCGGGCGACGACGCCGAAGAACCACCGCAGACCGCCGCTCTGACGGCTGTCGACGGTGCGTCCGTGTCCGCTCATCCGGGACCACCTCTCAGGGAGAGCGCGACGGCCGCGAGTCCTGCGACGTTCGACGCCGTTATCGAGAGGATAACCTGTGCGTCCGTCGCCGCCGTCAGAAGGTCGACCACGTACGACAGCGCGAACGGGAGCGTCGTCAGACAGAGGATGCCGGCCGACAGAAACAGCATCCTATGGCTTCCGTGCCGGGCGTAGCCGCGGTAGGCGAGCGCTGCCACGAACACTCCCACCGTGGCGCTCGCGAACCCGGCGAGGAAGATGACCTCGGCGCTCCCGAGCGAGAGGTCCCCCACGTCCGGGACGCTGCCGCTCTGTGCGACTGCGGCGACGACGCTCACGGGGACCACCTCGCGGAACGCGTCCGTTCGGTTCGTCGGCCGGTTCGGTCGTCGTCGGTGTCTGTCGTTTTCATGGTTGTCTCCGTCGTCGCGGAATTCCGTAAATCGCGTACAGTATTGCGAGTAATCCCGATAGCTCGCTCGATCTGGCGACAAGCGTCGTCATGACCGGTGCACCGCCGAAACTCGGTAGCAGGAACTCGACCGTCGTCGCCCCCACGCTGAGGAGGGCGACGCCGACTGCCAGCCAGAGCAACGCGGCGTCGTCCGCCTGCTGATACCCCCTGTACGTCCTGACGGCGATCCAGGTCGCCAACGCGGCCGTCACCAACTGTCCGACGACGACCAGGGCTACGACGGACGGCGTGCCACCGGTGAACGTCGAGAGGGGTTGGCCGGTCATGGTCATAGTCGCTCGTACAGTCGGGTGAACCGGTCGGCGGCGTCCTCTCCGCGCCGGTGCACGTCGATGTCCATCGTTCCGTCCTCGATGTCGACTGCGACCCGTTCGAGACGTGCGGCGTAGGTCTTGTAGTGGTGCCCGTCCGGGTCCATCTCCTGTTGTTCTTCGAGCAGGTCGTGCTCGTCGAGGCGGTCGATCCGTCGATAGATCGTCGGCGCCGAGGCGTTGCACGCCTCGGTCAACGCGTCGGCGGACATCGGTTCCTCGCTCGTTGCGATGAGGATAGTCCGGGCACACTCGTCGTCGAGCAACGAGAGCACCTCGGTTTCCTCATCGTGTTGCATTTGCTCGCTTGTTTTGCAACGATAATATAAAACCCCCCACGGTTTCAGTCGATGAAACTGCTCTCAATCGGTTACAACGGACGTTCGAACATTCAAAGACGGACTGGTAGCGATAGAAACCAAGTCACTCCCGACGGAGTACGGCGTCGGTTTCTCGCCGCTGTCGACTCACATGATACTACCGCAGTCCGATAGTGCGAGTTCCCGTCCGCCCGTCCGGCCGTTCTCACCGCCGACATTAAACCGCCATAGCCCCTTGTACGGGTATGGTGACGAAACGTTCGCTCGGAGTGAGCCTGCTCCTGATCGGCGTCGCGTTCGCCGGCGTGTTCCACGCGGTCGCCGCGCTCGCGTTCGATAGCGGCCTCCGATACGTCGGCCTCGGGGTGGCCGCAGCGGCACTGCTCGGTATCGTTCTCGTAAACGTCTCCGTCACGGGGCCGCCGCGAGACGACGAGTCCGGGGACGACTACAGTGACAACTGAAACGGGTTACACACTGATCGCACAGCAGTCGTGCGATCAGGTGCGCATCGACTTTCAGTTGCTACTGTAAAGCGTCCCGCCGCCTCTCATAGTGACTGTTGTACGGCAGTTCGGTGGTTCGCCGACGCGAGGTCGGCGAGCACCGATACATAACTCGAAGACTTCCTGTCAGGCCATCTGGAGCAACTGCGCGTGCAGCGTCGTCTCGACTTCGAGGACGTTCGCCTCGTCGACGAACCCCTCGTCGACGGCGAGTTCGACGGCTTCACGCCCGACGATGTTCGCGACTGTCGCGCGAGCGAGACTGTCGACGACGGCCGCCTCGTCGACCTCGTCCCCGCCGTAGAACTCCTCGGAGACGGTGATCGAGATATCGCCCTCCTCGAACGTCTCGCCGAGGACACCGTCGTCGCAGACGGCGACCAGAAGCCCCTCGTCAGTCTGGCGCTCGTTGACAATCATTCCACTAGCTCCTGTTCTGCCTCCTTGCGCATCTCTTCGGCCTCCTCGACTATCTCCTCGGCGCGGTCGTACTCGCCGAGTTCTTCGAGCGCTCGCGCCTTCTCCTCTAAGATCGACGAGTTGCGCATCCCCAGACGGATCGCGTTGTCGATGCTGTTCAGCGCGTCCTCCGGGAGACCGCGCTCCAGGAGGAAGAACCCGCGGTTGTACCAGGCTCGCGCAAAGCGCTCGTCGATCTCGACGGCCTTTTCGGCGTGTTCCAGCGCCTGCTCGCTCTGGCCGGACTCCCAGAGCGCGTACGCGAGGTTGGTCTGGGCGGTCGCGGCGTGTTCGCTGGAGTCGTCGATTCGCAGGGCCTCGCGGTACGCGCCGATCGCCGCGTCGTACTCCTCCAGTTCGGCGTGGGCCGCGCCCTTGTTCGTCCGGGCTTCCTGTTCGACGAGGTCGTCGTCGGCGTACTGGGCCGCCCGTTCGAGGGCGTCGGTCGCCTGCTCGTAGCGGTTGATACGCATGTACTCCAGCCCGACATCGACGAGTTTGTCGGCGTTTATCTGGTCGTCCGGGATGGCCTCGTCGTCCAGCAGGTCGGACACGACCCGCGAGTCGACGGGGTCGACCTTGTCCGGGTCGACGTCGAGTTCCGGCGGGTCGAGGTCGAACCCGTCGTGGGTATCGGAGAACCCTTCGCCCTCCGAGAAGCGGTGGTCGCTGGGCTCGTCGTGTTCGTCAGTCATACTCTCTGCTACTGCTGGAAGGGGGTTAAGGCCTGCGAACGAGAAATGCCTCACAGCAGACTGCCGTCTGCTGTTTCGCCCTTTCACTGTCCGCCGGAGCGGCGTCGCCGCTTCGAGTCGTCATGTTCCGCTCGTAAAGAGGCCGCGGTAGTGGCGACACGCTCCGAACGCCTGCCGTTCCCCGTCCGCTCGGAGCGCTCACTTCGTTCGCGCATCTGAGCGCGGCCGGCCGGTGGTTTCGACGCTCGTCTCGGGAGTATATTCAAGGATTCAGCCGTCGGAGTTCCGTTATGCGACTGTTCGTCAGCATCGACCTGCCCGACGAGTTGGCGGATTCGGTGCGGGAGGTCCAGGAGTTGTTCGAGGAGGCTGCGGGGTTGAACTTCACAGACCCCGAGCAGGCCCACGTGACGGTGAAGTTCCTCGGGGACGTAGACGAGGACCGCCTCGACGAGGTGACTGCGGCCGTCGAGCGCGGCGTCGACCACGCCGACATCAAGAACTCTTTCCCCGCGCGTTTCGCCGGTCTCGGTGTGTTTCCGAGCCTCGACTACATCAGCGTGGTGTGGCTCGGGGTCGAGGTCGGGAAAGCGGAGATGACGACGCTACACGAGTGCATCGAGGACGAGACGACCGACATAGGCTTCGAACCCGAGGAAAACGAGTTCACGCCCCACGTCACGCTCGCTCGAATGGAACACGCCGGCGGGAAAGAGCGGGTTCAGGAGGTCGTCGAGAACCGCCACCCCACCGTGGGCGAGATGGCCGTCGAAGAGGTCCGCATAACGGAAAGCGACCTGACGCAGGACGGGCCGGAGTACTCGACGGTGGAGTCGTTCCCGCTGTAGCGTCACGTGTCCGGTCTGTACGGAGTAGCGACGCTTGCACTGGTCTCCGTCGGCGGCCTCGGCGAGGTCACGCTCGGGGACGTACTGGCGATACTCGGCTCCCTGCTTCTCGTCGTCGCCGGGACAGCGGCCTGACGCTCTGCACGGGATCCGCGTTTCTCGCGCACCTCGCGGCCCTGTTCCCGGCGTTGTTCGTCGTCGGGGAACTCCTCTCCGACGCCGTCCCCATCGTGTCGTAGCGGGCGGCGGCTTCAAAGGAACAAGATTTTAAGCCACGGAAAGGTAGTTGGGGCCACTATGGGTAAGAAATCGAAGGCGAAGAAAAAGCGTCTCGCAAAGCTCGAGAACCAGAACAGCCGGGTGCCCGCCTGGGTCATGATGAAAACGGACATGGAAGTCCAGCGCAACCCCAAGCGGCGCAACTGGCGGCGTAGCGACACTGACGAATAATGAGCGCGAGCGATTTCGAGGAACGGGTCGTCACCGTTCCGCTACGTGACGCGAAGGCAGAGGCCAAACACAAACGGGCCGACAAGGCGATGACTATCGTGCGCGAGCACCTGGCACAGCACTTCTCCGTCGAGGAGGAGGACGTGCGCCTGGACCCCTCGATCAACGAGGCCGTCTGGTCCCGAGGCCGCAAGAAGCCCCCGAGCAAACTTCGAGTCCGCGCGGCCCGCTTCGACGAAGAGGGCCGAGGGGTCGTCGAAGCAGAGTACGCAGAGTAACGTTGCTCCGCGCCGCGTTCTCCGGGTCGTCGTACGTCGGTGTATTCGCACGCGCGACCGACCACTGTCTGCTTGCCCGCCCGGACGTCGAGGAGTCGCTGCTATCGGACATCGAGGACGAACTCGATATCCCCGCAGTGGCGACGACGGTCGGTGGGTCAGGCACGGTCGGTGCGCTCGCGACCGGTAACTCGAACGGATTGCTAGTCAGCGGCCGCCTCCGCGATGTCGAACGCGACCGAATCGCGGACGCCGTCGATGTCCCCCTTCACGAACTCCCGGGACGGATCAACGCCGCCGGTAACGTCGTTCTCGCGAACGACGCCGGCGCGTACGTCCACCCGGACCTGCCGCGCGAAGCCGTGCAAGTCGTGGCAGACGCGCTCGACGTTCCGGTCGAACGCGGCGAACTCGCCGGCGTCCGCACGGTCGGCACCGCCGCCGTCGCGACGAACGACGGCGTGCTTTGCCATCCCAAAACGACCGACGAGGAACTGGACTTCCTCGAAGAGGTGCTCGATGTCAGAGCTGACATCGGCACTATCAACTACGGTGCGCCGCTGGTCGGGTCCGGACTGATCGCAAACAGCTACGGATACGTCGCCGGGCAGGACACCACCGGCCCGGAACTGGGCCGAATCGAGGACGCACTCCAGTTCATCGACTGAGTTCGCGCCGTCCCGGAACACACGGGACGAGGACAGTCGCTCCGGCACCCGTCTCACGTTTCTCTGATAGGGACTGTTGTCAGTCGTTTCAGCCTTTCGTCGACCCTCTGTCGGCGAATACCGGTACACAGTTACAACGGTCCCTCTGAGTCCCGCCCGGCGAGGGATATCTGCCCTCGGGCGGTCGCATCGCTCGCTCGAAACGAGCGCGACCGTGGAAGTTCATGTAGGAAGATTCTTCCGGCGCAAGGTCGGACAGTGAGACATGAGTGAGTTTACTGTACGCGGTGAGTTCGAGTCCCGGGACGGCTGGGCTTCGTTCGAGAAGACGCTTGACGCAGAGAACGAGGACGTCGCGGTCGAATACCTCTACTCCCGTCTCGGGAGCCACCACGGTCTGAAGCGCACGCAGATCGAAATCGAGGAGGTCGGCAAATAATGATGGGTGGTGGCCAGCAGGAGCTTCAACAGCTCTCGCAGGAGATTCAGGAGATCCAGGAGCAGGTCGAAGCGCTCGAAGAGGAGGTCGCAGACCTCCAGACGGAGAAAACCGAGATCGACGAGGCCATCGAGGCCATCCAGACGCTCGAGACCGGTTCGACCGTGCAGGTTCCCCTCGGCGGCGACGCCTACCTCCGCGCGGAAGTCCAGGACATCGACGAGGTCGTCGTCAGCCTCGGCGGCGGCTACGCCGCGGAGCAGGCCGAGGGCGACGCCGTCGAGACGCTGGAGAACAAAAAGGAGTACGTCGACGACCGTATCGACGAGGTCAACGCCGAAATCGCCGAGCTCGAAACCGAAAGCGAGGAGCTCGAACAGAAGGCACAGCAGATGCAGCAACAGCAGATGCAACAGCAGATGCAGCAGATGCAGGGCGAAGAAGAAACCGACGAGTAACGGGCGACGATGTTCGATAGCCTGAAAGACAAGCTCGGCAACTTCCGCAAGGACGCAGAGGAAGTCGCCGAGGAGAAGGCCGAGGCGGCCGAGGATGAGGAGGGGGCGGGAGACGAGACGGAAGCGGCGGACGCCGAGACGGCAGCCGACGACGCCGCTACCGCCGAACCCGACGACGTAACCGCCGACCCCGAATCAGCGGCGGCCGCCGAAGAGGGTGAAGCCGCGGCCGCGGAGGCCGAATCCCCCGAGACGGCGACGGCCGCAGAGGCCGTGCCTCGCGAGAGCCCGGACGCTCCGGCTTCCGAAGACGCCGATCCGGCCGCTGACGCCGATGCGTCCGACGAGGACGACGCGGCGTCCGACGAGACCGACGATAGCGGCGGAACCGGGTTCGCCCGCAAGGCCAAATCCCTGGCAACGGGGAAGTTCGTCATCGAGGAGGAGGACCTCGAAGACCCGCTGTGGGAGCTGAAGATGGCGCTCCTGGAAAGCGACGTCGAGATGAGCGTCGCCGAGGAGATACTCGACAATATCAGAGACGAACTCGTCGGCGAGACCCGTCGGTTCACCGAGAGTACGGGCGCTGTCGTCGAGGACGCGCTCGGCGAAGCCCTGCTCGATGTCATCAACGTCGGGCAGTTCGACTTCGACGAGCACGTGGCCGAGGCCGAGAAACCGCTCGTCATCATCTTCACCGGCGTCAACGGCGTCGGGAAGACGACCAGCATCGCGAAACTCTCGCAGTATCTCGAACGGCGGGGGTACTCCTCGGTGCTGGCGAACGGCGACACCTACCGCGCCGGCGCGAACGAGCAGATCCAGGAACACGCGGATAACCTGAACAAGAAGATCATCGCCCACGAGCAGGGCGGCGACCCCGCCGCGGTCATCTACGACGCGGTGGAGTACGCCGAGGCGAACGACGTAGACGTGGTACTTGGCGACACCGCCGGTCGCCTACACACGAACGAGGGTCTGATGGACCAACTGGAGAAGATCGGTCGCGTCGTCGGTCCCGACATGACGCTGTTCGTCGACGAGGCCGTTGCGGGCCAGGACGCGGTCCAGCGCGCCAAGCAGTTCGACGACGCCGCCGAGGTAGACGGCTCCATCCTGACGAAGGCGGACGCCGACTCACAGGGCGGCGCGGCTATCTCCATCTCTCACGTGACCGGGAAGCCGATCCTCTTTCTCGGCGTTGGGCAGGGGTACGACGACCTCGAACGGTTCGACCCCGAGGAGATGGTCGACCGTCTGCTCGGCGACGAGGAGTAGGGAAGCCGCACTCGTTTTCCCTGGGGAGACACTCGATACTCCCCACTCGGCGGTTCGACGCCCGGTTCTGGCGGACTGTTCCGACCAGGTACGGCCAGAAACGCCACGAGGTAGCGGCAATATTTGTGACACCGCGTCGGCCGCTTACCGTCGTTGTCTCCGGACAGCTGGCCCGTTCCTCCTCCTGTCGGCTGTAATCCCTTGCGGAACCTCGGGCCCTGAGGGTCCGAGTATCGTTCCGAAGTGACAGCTGACAGTCTCAGTTTTGCCGGAGATGCCCGCCAGAAAGAGGCAGTACTCTCCGCTACGGGGCAGACCCGTCACCATTGACCACTTTGCGCGAACACTTCGTGGCGGGTGAGTACTAGTGGCATGATAGATGACCACAGACGGCACAGATGTTCAACACCGATGGTGGTCGCCGTGAACGCCGTCAGCGCAAGCTCTGACGAACTCCTGCTCATCCCGGAGATTCGCACGAATACCGAAAGAGCGGAGCTCTTTCGAGCACACGGCTCCCACGCGAGGTGGTCGCCGTGAACACCGTCGAACAGTACAAGCAAAACAAGCATCCGCTGGACGTTATCGAGGATGTCAAGGAGTACGCAGAGGAGGGCCTGTCGTTCGACGAGATAGAGGAGCGCGCCGGCGACGGCGAGTGGGAACGCCTGAAGTGGGCCGGCATGTACAGCCACGGTCGCCAGCGCGGCTACTTCATGATGCGGACGAAGGTGCCCGGCGGCTACCTGACGCCGGACCAGGCCGAAGTTATCGGCACGGTGGCTGAGGAGTACGCTACTGCGCCCGAGGAACACGGCGGCGAGACCCAGAACGAACTCTGGGGCGACGCGTACCTCGACATCACGACGCGACAGGACATACAGAAACACTGGATAGAGGTCGCGGACGTGCCGGAGGTCTGGGCGAAGTACGACGAGGTGGGACTGACCACCATCCAGGGCTGCGGCGACTCCGCGCGGAACGTACTCGGCTGTCCCGCGGCTGGGCTGGACGGACACGAGTGTTTCGACGCCCAGCCCGTCATCGACGCCGTCTCGGACTTCTTCACGGAGAACCGCGAGTACGCCAACCTCCCGCGGAAGTTCAAGATGACCATCACTGGCTGTTCGCAAGACTGTAGCCAGTCGCAGATCAACGACGTTGGGCTGACGCCGGCCCGCAAGGTGATCAACGGCACGGACCAGTACGGATTCCACGTCAAGGTCGGCGGCGGCCTCTCGGACGGCCCGCGGATGGCGACGACGATGGACGTGTTCGTCCCGCCGGAACACGCCGTCGAGTTCACGCGGGCGGTGGCCCAGACGTTCAAGGAACTCGGCGACCGGAACAACCGCGGCGTCTGCCGGATGCGCTACCTCGTCGAGCAGATGGGAACGGAGACGTTCGAGGAAGCGGTCCGGGACCGCTGTACGGTCGAACTTCCGTCGCAGGGCGTCGACCTCACCGAGGGCTACCTCGGCGACCACGTCGGCGTCCACGACCAGAAGCAAGACGGGCTGAAGTACGTCGGCTTTAACGTCGTCGCGGGACGGATGGGCGGCGACGAGTTCGCCGAGGCGGCCCGCGCCGCCAGGGAGTACGGCACGGACGACGCCTCGGTCCGTCTCGCGACCGACCAGAACTTCCTCATCACCCACGTCCCCGAGGAGAACGTCGACGACCTGCTGGCGGAACCGTTCGCGGAGGCGTACCAGCCCGACCCCGGCCCGTTCGCGCGCGGCGCGGTCGGCTGTACGGGCAGCGAGTTCTGCAACTACGGCATCATCGAGACGAAAAACCGCGTCAAACGGTGGGCGCGCGAACTCGACGACCGCATCGACACGCCGGACAATCTCGACGTGGTCCGGATGCATATGAGCGGCTGCTCGGCGTCGTGCGCGCAGCCGCAGATCGCGGACATCGGCTTCCGCGGCGAGACGGTGCAGTTGGATACGGACGGCGACGCGGACGAGATGGTCGAAGGGATGGACTTCGGGCTCGGCGGGAGCCTCGGTTCTGACAACGAGTTCCTCGACTGGGTCGAAAACGCTGTGCCGGCGGACGCGGTGATACCGGCGCTGGAAAGCCTGTTCGATGCGTACGCTGAGGAACAGACGGGCGACGAACGCTTCTACCAGTGGTGTCGTCGCGTCGACAACGACCACCTGCGACAGGTCATGCAGCGGGCGGACGCGCCCGTTGCGAAGGGGGTGGCTGCGGATGACTGACCGGGGCGGCTCGGACGAGAACCGGCCGCCGGACGAACGCCTTCCGGGCGTCCCGGACACGGGAGACGACGAGAGCGAGTCGGTCCCGCCGGCCGACGGCGTACGCATCCACCGGCCCGACGCCGAGCACCGCACGATCCCCGGCGATCAGGTCGGTCCGGGCGACGAGGCCGAGAGCGGGCCAGTCGGCGAGGCTGGCGCGGACAGCGGCGAGTGTTCCGACGATGCCTGCGGATGCGAAAGCGGCGGCGACGAGGTGGCGGCAGACGGGGTCCGTATGAGCGAAGCGAACACGGGCTCGTCGGAGATTTACTCCGACGGCGGCGCAACCCCGGCAAACGTCGACAGCGAGGGCAACCTCACGGACATCGAGTTCACCCCGCCCGCAGAAGGCCGAAGCCAGAACGTGGAGAACGGCCGACCCGACGAGCGCGTTCAGGTCCCCGAGGGCGTCGAACTGGACACGCCCGGCTACGAGATCCGCGACGAGATGAACGACATCGAGACGCCCGACGACAAGACGTGGTTCATGGAACTGGACGAGGCGGTCATCGACGACGGCCGTTGCATCCAGTGCGGCACGTGCGTCGCGGCCTGCCCCACGGACTCCATCGGTATCGGCGACGACGACCTGCCGGAACTCGTGAAGATGTGTACCGGCTGTTCGCTCTGCTGGGACTTCTGTCCCCGCGGCGGCCTGCGCTACGAGCGCCAGTGGAAGATCACCGGCGGCGACGACAACGTGTCGGGTGCGGGCGACCCCATCACGGAGTTCTCCGCGAAGGTAGAAGACGACTGGCGAGAGGGTGCGCAGGACGGCGGCGTCGTCACCAGCGTCCTCTCGCACCTGCTTGAGGCGGGCGAGATAGACGGCGCGCTGATCGCCACCGAGAGCGACGGCGAACCGTGGAAGGCAGAGTCGTTCCTCGCGACGAGCCACGAGGACCTGGTCGAAAACGCCGGGAGCTTCTACAACCAGACGCTGGCGCTTGGCAACCTCAGCCTCGACCAGTGGGAGCTCAAGCTTCCGGACAAAGATCCCGAGGACCTCAGCCTCGCGATGGTCGGCACCCCCTGCGAGATCGAAGGCATCCGCGCCCTGCAAGACTTCGACTGGGACTATCAGTCACAGGACGCGGGCGTCCGCGCCGTCGACTACACCGTCGCGCTGATGTGTACGAAGAACTTCAACTACCACCGCCTCATCGGCGAGCAGTTAGAGGAGAAACGCGACATCTTGCCCAAGGAAATCGGCAAACTCGACGTCCTCGACGGCGAGATGCGCGTCTACGGCAACGACGGCGCACCCCTCCTCGTCGAGGATATCGAGGGGTTCCACGACGCCGCGCTGAAAGGCTGTGACGAGTGCGCCGACTTCACGGGCTACGCCGCCGACCTGACTGTCGGCTCCGTCGGGTCCGGAGACGAGTACTCCAGCGTCATCGTTCGGACGGAACAGGGGATGGACGCGTGGGAACTCGCGGAGCCCGACCTCGACTACCACGACCTGGAGGATCGCAGCGCCGTCGGCGGACTCCAGTCCTGGGACAAGAAGAAGGCGTTCGAATCGCTGGACCGTCCCTTCGATCCCGACGCACCGCGGTTCATCGACTATACCGACCACGCCGAGCACTACGGGACAGAGCTGAACCCCCACGAGGCCGGCCACTGAGGCACTGATATCCCGTTTCGGACCGGGTTCCAGCGGGTTTCCGTTAGACTTTTGATAAGTACGGTTCAATCTCAATGAGAACTACATGGGGTGCGCGACCGAATGACGGACGAGCCGACCGTCCTCGTCGTCGACGACGAGGACAAACTCGCGGATATGTACGTGCTGTGGCTTCGGCAAGAGTACGAGGTTCGGACCGCCTACGACGCGCAAGCGGCGGTGGACGAACTCGATGATTCGGTCGACGTGGTCCTGCTCGACCGACGGATGCCAGGGATCTCCGGCGACCGCCTGCTCGACGAGTTCGCGGATGATCCCCCGTTTAGCGTCATCATGATAACGGCCGTCGAACCCGACTTCGACATCATCGATATGGCGTTCGACGACTATCTCTGCAAGCCAGTCCAGCACGACGACCTGACGGCCGCAATCGACTACCAGATCGCCGTCCAGGGGCGCGATGACAGGCTCCGGAAGTATTCCGTCGCCCGTGCGAAACTGGCCGTGCTAGAAGCCGAGAAATCCAGACACGAACTGTCGAACAGTTCCACCTACGGGGAGCTTCAGTCGACGGCTCAGCGATTGGAGTCATTGCTCGAAGACTCCGTCCCCGACTTCGACGAGGTCGACGAGGAGTTTCAGGCGATAGGTCGCACGACCTGATACTGTCAGCTGTAATCCCTTGAAGAATATCGGACCCTCGGGGACCGATTATCTTTACGAAGTTACAGCCGACAGTATGAGTTGCGTCTCCCCCTGTTTGCCGTCGTTCGTTTCTCCCCCTGCTGTTCGCTTTCCCGTTCTCGGTAGACGACGCGTCGCGACGGCGGAGCCGCGGACCGGACGGGCAAGGCTTTAACCCCGCCGCCGCCTACCAGCGTGCAAATGGTACTCGACGATCTCGGGAGTTCGCTGCGGGGTACGTTAGACAAACTCCGCGGGAAATCCCGCATCAGCGAGGAAGACGTCGAAGCGGTCGTCAAGGAGATCCAGCGCTCGCTTCTGCAGGCCGACGTCGACGTTTCCCTCGTGATGGACCTCTCGGACAGCATCAAGGAGCGCTCGCTGGACGAGGAACCGCCAGCAGGCACGACTGCCCGAGAGCACGTCCTCAGCATCGTCTACGAGGAGATGGTGGATCTCGTCGGCGAGAGCACGGAGCTCCCGCTGGAAGAACAGACCATCATGCTCGCCGGTCTCCAGGGGTCGGGGAAGACGACCACCGCCGCCAAGATGGCGTGGTGGTTCTCGAAGAAGGGGCTGAAACCCGCCGTCATCCAGACTGACACGTTCCGGCCCGGAGCGTACGACCAGGCGAAACAGATGACCGAACGCGCCGAGGTCGACTTCTACGGCAACCCCGACAACGACGACCCGGTCGACATCGCCCGAAACGGTATCGAAGCGACCGAAGAGGCCGACGTTCGTATCGTCGACACCGCCGGTCGCCACGCGCTCGAAGACGACCTCATCGACGAGATCGAGCAGATCGAAGACGTCGCCGCGCCCGACCGCTCCCTGCTCGTGTTAGACGCCGCCATCGGTCAGGGAGCGAAAGACCAGGCCCAGCAGTTCGAGGAATCGATCGGAATCGACGGCGTCGTCATCACCAAACTCGACGGGACGGCGAAAGGTGGCGGTGCGTTGACTGCGGTCAACGAGACCGGCTCCTCCATCGCCTTCCTCGGCACCGGCGAGGAGGTCAAAGACGTCGAGCGGTTCGAACCGAGCGGCTTCATCTCCCGCCTGCTGGGGATGGGCGACCTGAAACAGCTGACCGAACGCGTCGAGCGGGCGATGCAGGAGACCCAGGAGGAAGACGAGGAGTGGGACCCCGAGGACATGCTCCAGGGGCAGTTCACCCTCCGCGATATGAAAAAACAGATGGACGCGATGAACCGCATGGGCCCGCTCGATCAGGTCATGGACATGATCCCCGGCATGGGCGGCGGGATCAAAGACCAGCTACCGGACGACGCGATGGACGTCACCCAGGAGCGCATGCGTAGTTTCGAGGTCATCATGGACTCGATGTCCGAGGACGAACTGGAGAACCCCCGCAAGATCGGCCAGAGCCGGACGGAACGCATCGCCCGCGGGAGCGGCCAGCCTGAAGAGAAGGTGCGCGAACTGCTCCAGCAGCACAAGATGATGGAACGCACCATCAAGCAGTTCCAGGGCATGGGTCAGGGAGACATGGATATGCAGCGCATGATGAAGAAGATGGAGAACCAGGGCGGCGGCGGTGGCGGCGGCATGGGCGGTATGGGACCGTTCTAAACGACCTTTTCGACGCTCGGAGTCTCGCGTGGCCGTCTCGAAGAGCCACTTCGGATATCGAGTCAGATCTCCCTTCGCAACCTCTCCGTGCTGACGGCAAACAGTGGAGTGCGGATCGTCTCAGTTCTTCTCAGCTCACGCTAGCTACTTATGCTGTTTGAGGGCGTGTACTCTGTAGATATGGTTGAAAACCAGTTTACAGACCCGGACACCACGCGCGAAGAGTGGGTCGACGTCCGAATGGAGGACCCCGAGGAGGGGGAGTGGGACGTCGATGCGGTCGTCGTCGGAGGGCATGTCGAGTACGTCGACCTCCGGATCAGACCGGAACTCCTCTCCGATTTCATCGGGTGTCTCATCAACGATATCGGGGACGAAGAGGCCAGGACGATCCTGTCGAACGCGGCCGAGGGGAAGTCGATCGACCTGCAGGACGAGCCCAGCACTACGTAGGGCCGTCTACCGCGCGTTCAGCGTCTCCACGATGACGTCGAGGTCCTCGTGGTGGGTCGCCTGCCGCGGGGCCGTCAGCGGCGAGACGCTCACTTCGCCGTCGATGACGGCGCGGCGGTCCGACCCCCGTTCGTAGCGCTCGCGGACGGTACCGATATCCGAGAACGGGTTCTCGTACCCGACCGTGTGCGGCCAGAACTTGTCCCGGAGCGCGACGTGGCGCTCGCCGTCGCCGACGGTCAGTTCGTCGGGAACGTCGGCGTCGTGGTCGACGAACACGTCGAAGTCGTCGTCCGGACGGGTCACTCGAATCCGGGGGTCCTCAGCGTCTATCGGCGCGTTCACGTTCAGCAGGTCGACGTCGTCGAACACGCCGGCGTCGAGCGACCGCTCGACCAGTTCGCGAGCGACCCTCGCCGGGGCGGAGAAGTCGTAGTCGGCGGGCGGATGTGGGAAGAACTCGACGTTGTGGTAAGCAGACACCGCGACGGCCGGAGTACCGAGAAACGCCGCCTCCAGCGCCGCGCCGACGGTCCCGGAGCGGCCGATGACGTACGCACCCATGTTCGGGCCGTGGTTACACCCCGAGACCACGAGGTCGAACTCCCGGTCCATACCGCGCAGGCCGTAGGCGACGCAGTCGGCGGGCGTGCCCGCCAGTTCGTCTCCCATCTCGTGTTCGGTCAGCGTGGCGTGCGTCGAGCGCTTGCGGCCGACGCCGGACTGATTGTCGGCGGGGGCGACGACGGTCACGTCGCCGAGCGCCCGTAGTTCGTCGCGGAGCGCACGGAGACCGTCGCCGTCGATACCGTCGTCGTTCGTGAGGAGGATGTCGACCACAGTGTTCGTGGCTTAGACCGCGTTCGAGTAAGCGTTCCGGTAGTTCGCCGGTCCGACCGGCTCCGGGGGAGCCGCCGGCTTTTATCAGATCCGGGCGTGTGGGAATTGGCATGAGCGTTCGCGAGGTGGCGGTCGATGCCTATCGGGAGGCGTTGCCGGTCCTCGCGGCGAGTGCGGTCGGCGGGCTCTTCGCCGGCGTCGTCCTCGGTGGGATGCGCGCGGAACTGGAGGCAGTCGCCGGACTACTCGTGCTGGTGCCGGCACTGCTCGCCACTCGCGGGAACGTCTACGGCGCTCTCGGCGCAAAGCTCTCCTCCGCGCTCCACCAGGGGTTGGTCGCACCCGTATTCGACCTGGAAGACGAGCGGTTGCGAGCGGCGATCGCCGCCGCGATGGCGAACGGCGTCCTCGTTAGCGTGTTCGCGGCGGTGGTCGCGTACCCCGTCCTCCTCGTTCTCTCCCGCCCGTCCGCGTCCTTGCTCACCCTCGCGACCATCGCCTTCATTGCCGGACTGCTCTCGGGTATCGCACTGACCGTCGTCGTCGTCTTCGCGGTGTTCGTCGGCTACCGCCGCGGACTGAACCCCGACACCCTCGTCGGCCCTGTCGTGACGACGACCGGCGACGTGTTCGGGATGGCGACACTGCTCGTCGCCGTACGGCTGGTTCTGGCACTGGGTGGGGGCTAAATGTCGGGAGCGCGAAGCAGCACGTGGACCGTCCAGGGGATCGCCCGGGCCATGTTGCCCTTGCTCGCCGTCCTGACGGTCGTCGAGGTAGGGAGCGGACTCGTTCTGGACACGTTCGAGGAGCAACTGCTCCGCTATCCGTCGCTTTTGGTCCTCGTTCCCGTCACCATCGGCACCGCCGGCAATCTGGGGAGTATTCTCGCCGCGCGACTCTCGACGGCGTTTCACCTCGGAACGCTCTCGTTCGCGCCCGACGACGACCGACTGCTCGGCAACGCCGTCGCCACATTCGGACTTGCGGTCACCATTTTCCCTGTCGTCGGCGCGGCCGCGTGGCTGGTGACCTCGATCACCGTCAGTGCAGACCTCGGGTTCGTAACGGTCGTCCTCGTCGCGACGCTTTCCGGGGCCGTTCTCGCCGTTCTCGCCGTCGTCGTCACGTTCGTCGCGACCTACGCCGCCTATCGACTCCGTCTCGACCCGGACGACGTGGTGATCCCCGTGGTGACGAACACCTGTGACGTTCTCGGAGTGTTGGTCCTGTTCGCCGTCGTTCGGCTGGTTTTGTAGTCCACGTCACCGACGTGCTAGGCAGCGACTCACCGTACGGCTGAGTACTCTCCGAAGAGCGCGGAGGCCGCCGCGGACGGGACAGGCTCCGAGAGGAACAGGCGGCCGCAGCGGGCGCATGGAACGCCGTCGACGGCCCGCAACCGACGGAGATTTACCCGCTCCGCCGTCACCAGTTCCCGTGCAGTGGCTCGTCGACCTGCTGTTCGGAACGGTCGTTCCCAGGGTGGCGAAGATCACCCTGTTCATCGCGTTAGGGGTCGGCCTCGCCAATCTAGCGGTCGAGTTCGGGGCGGTCCGGTACATCGCAGGGCTGGCCGCGCCGCTGACGGGCCCCGCTAACCTCCCGCGGGAAGTCGGAACCGCCATCCTCACGACCACCGCCTCGACCACAGCGGGGTACGGGATGCTCGCGGAGTTCCGCGAGTCCGGGACGCTAGACGACCGCGCGACGCTCGTCGCCATCACCATCAACACGTTCTTCGGTTTCGTCCAGCACATCTTCACGTTCTACGCTCCGGTCCTGATCCCCATTCTCGGTCTCGAAGTCGGTCTGCTGTACGTCGGAACCCGCGCCGCGATCGCACTCGCGATCACCGTCGTCGGTGTGATCGGCGGCGCGTTCCTCCTCTCGGAAGAGAACGTCGACGCCGTTGCCGTCCCCGACGACGTTGAGACCCCCGACCCGGAGGAGAGCACCCTCCCGGAGAAACTCCGGAGCGCCGCCGACAGCACGCGGTCGAAGGTCGTCGACGTTCTCCCACGTCTCCTCGTCGTGTACGCGCTGGTCAGCGTTCTGACCGCACGCACCGACCTGAGGGAACTGACAGCCGTGGCGGAACCGCTTACGACGGTTCTGGGGCTCCCTGGTGCCGCCATCCCCGTCATCGCCACCTTCGCGTTCGACACGACGAGCGGCGCAGTCGCGATCGTACCGCTGCTGGAGAATACGTTCACGCCGCGGGAGGCGGTTGCGACGATGCTCGTCGGCGGTATCGTCTCCTTTACCGTCTCGACGTTCAAGCGCTCTATCCCGTTCCAGTACGGCATCTGGGGGTCGGAGTTCGGATCGAAGGTGATAGCGGTAAACACGGGGCTGAAAGTGGTCTTCATCGCGCTGGCGCTCACGGTGCTTCTATCCCCGCTGTAACCGTCGCCGCCAATTCCTCGAACCGCCTTGCGGCACTGCTGTCCGGTGCGACGTTCGACACCGGGACCCCCGAACGCTGCGCCCGTTCGACCACCGCCGCGTCCGGAATGGCCGTCACTGGTGCGCCGAGTACGCGCTCGACCCGGTCGGTCGGCGGCGACGGTCCAGTACGGTTCAGCGCCACGCGGGCAACGCCGGCGTCGAGTTCGCGCGCGAGTTCCCGCGTCCTGACCACGTCCGCCACGGCGAACGCGTCGGGGAGGGCAACGAGGACGCAGCGGTCCGCGGCGAACAGCGGCAATCCCGCATCGGCGGCCATCCCCGCCGGGCAGTCGATCACGACTGTTTCGTACGCACTCGCAACGGCCTCGACGGCGTCGACCAGTTCTGCCGGGTCGCTGGCCCGTGCGCCGGCGAGCGTCCGGCCACACGGCACTATGTCGACAGCGCCACCCTCGCACACCGCCTCGATCGGATCCGCCCGTCCGGCGAGAACGTCGTGCAGATCCGGACCGTGCGACTCGGGCAGGTCGGCCATGCCCAAGTCGGCGTCGATGACCGCGGCGTCCAGGTCCGCGGCGAGGTTCAGTGACACCGTCGACTTACCGACGCCGCCTTTCCCGCCTGCGACCGCGACGATCACGAAAGCGCCCGAAGGGTCGTGACCGGAACCGACTCGGCGGCACGCTCTATCCGGCCACCGAGGGCTTCCGCCCGGCGTTCGACGGCCCGGAGGGCGGCGGCGTCGTCCTCTAGACGGTCGACTGCCGACTCGACGTCGTTGAGACTTCCCGCGCGGTCGACCGCGTCGGTCGCCTCGCCGAGCGTCGTCGCATCGGCGCAGTTCTCCGCCGTATCGAGGCGTGACGCGACCGACTGGAACCACTCCGCGACGGGCGGGGGAAGAGCGTCGTCGCCCGTGTCACGCCAAGCGGCCGCCGAGCCAGATCCGTCGTCGGCAGCGGACGGACCGGGATCCCCCGCCGGAACGGCATCGACCGGCGGTGATGGGTCGCCCAAACGCCGGATCACGCCCCCAGCCGTCGCGTCCGCTGTCTGCCTTCTCTCACCGTCTTTCGGGATAGCTCGCCGGTCGCTTGCGACCCTGACAGACGGTGACTCCGGGGGTGCGGGACTCGCGAACCCCACGGCGGTCTGGCCGTCGGCCGCGACAGTGGTGACGTACCCGTTCCCGTCCCATCCCTCGACCGGAACGCCGTGTCGCCGCGGCGGCCACGTCGGACCGTCGAGGGTGTGTTCTATCCGTACTCGCCGTCGCACGCCCGTGTCGTTTCGCACGACTGCTGCCACGAGCGTCACGCCGTCTTCCCGTCGGGTCCGGCATTCGACCTCGACCATGGCGATGTTGGTTCCGCTTTCGTACTTAAACCCTCAGAACGGGTGCATCGAGAACCGCTGCGGCGTCCGACGGCGAGTCGAAACGATCGCACGCGAGGACGACGGGGGCGTCGACGTCGGCGATCCGGACCACCGCGAGCGCGGCCGTCACCGTGTCGCC
This sequence comes from Halostella pelagica, assembly GCF_004762015.1. NCBI lineage: Archaea > Methanobacteriati > Methanobacteriota > Halobacteria > Halobacteriales > Natronoarchaeaceae > Halostella > Halostella pelagica. The sequence continues at coordinate 205,468 of NZ_SJES01000003.1, read as the reverse complement.
GTCGAAATCGCCAGTCGTCGATTCGACGGTTCCCTCGCCGGGTACGGTTTCGACGGCGTCGGCGAACGCGTCCCGAACCTCGGCCGCCAGACGGTCGCGGGCCGCGCGCCGGAGGTTCTTCTCCCGGTCTTCGAGGCGGAGACGGCGGTCGCGAGCGTCGCGCGCTTCCCGCGCCTGACCGCGAGCGTGTGCTAGCGCCTGCTCCGCGGCGATACGTTCCGTTCGGACTTCCGACAGCCGTCGAGCCGCGGCTTCTCGTTGCTCGACCGCCTCGTCTACGTCGTCGCCCTCTAGCGCGTCGATAGTTCCCCGGAGTTCGCTGACCCGCTCGGAGAGTTCGGACTCCCGTTCGCCGGTCTCCGCGACTCGCCGCCGCGCCGCTTCGCAGTCGGCGGCCGGAGGATCCAGAGTGCGCAGTTCTCGCCGAACGGCCGCGATAGTTTCGTCCTGTGGGGCGGACAGCCCCCGCGTTCGCGCGGCCTCGGCGACGGCCGACCGCACCGCGAGCGACAGTCCATCCCGGATCGGCGAAACGCGCTCATGAACTTCTCCCGGTGTCTGACAGGTGATCCAGTCGCTCTCCCTGACTGCTCGTTCGACGGTCGGTGCGTCCAGACCTCTGTCGCGGAGGTCGATGGCCCGTCCCGTTCGAACCGTCTCGCCGAGGTCTACGTTCACAGTTCTCGGTCCTGCAGGGCGTTCGGGGAGGGGTGTCCGGTTCCGGCCGCGAACTTCGCGTAGGACGTACTGGGCGAGTCACGGTTCTCGTACGCGGTCGCGGCGGATCGAACGTCGTCGGGGACGGCGGTGAATTCGTTGAACGGGCGTGTACGCTCTATCTGGACGTCATCGCCGTGTTTCTCGCGCAGACGGAGCGCCAGGAAGGCAGCCAACTCCGTTTCGTCGAACAGCGCGGCGCGGCCGAACCGCCGAACCACGGGGGACGTGTGGGTAGAACAGACGTTACGCAGCGTCTGTCTGGCCCCCCTGGAGTAGGTGACGATCAGCAACACAGTGGGGGTTGGTCGCTATAATTTTAGTATCTTACTACTGAATTCTACTGCCGGCGGACCGTGATCTCTCCCTCGTCGCTCTCGATCATCGCGTCGAACAGCGTCTGAATCCGAGCGACGGTCATATCGGAGTGAGCGCCTGGGTCGAGATGGAAATGGCCCGTTGCTCCGAACGCGTGCAAGCGGCCGGTCAACACGTGCAGGAACTCGTAGGCCGTCTCGACGTCCACGTACTGGAGCAACGCGGTGATCGAATCGAAACAGACGACGCTCCGCGAACCGGCCTCGTTCCACTCGCTCAGCACCTCGCTGACTCGGATGCTGATCCCCGTGAGGTCGCTCGGCGTTCCCACGCGTTCCATCGAGTCCGGCCGCGGCCCGTCGCTGTCGGGCGACCCTGCAGGCTCGCCGGCCGCGATCACGTGTGCGGTCGACGGTCGACCGCCGGCCCGGTCGATCCAGATACCGAGCCGATCTTGCGGGAGCTCCGTAAACGACACCCAGAGAACGTTCGTCGAACCCGGGTTCGACGGCGCGAGAAGGTCGACGCAGGTATCGTCAGTACCGTCGGCTATCGACGGAGTGAGAAACAGTACTGACGACGCGCCGTCGAGGGATTCGTTGAGGTCCGTCATGTACCGGTGCGTGCTGTTGGGTACGATTATCGGATCGCGTAAAGTGCTTCCGGCCATTCACCGGTCGGCCACGCGATCGACCGTCACGGCTACGTCGTCGTCGACGAGTTCCCGTACTCGCTCGCGTGCCTGGCGCTGAGACGTGGCGACCACTATCAGACCGTCCGCCCGACCGTCCCCGTTCGCCCGGTACGCCGCTAGCTCGTCGTCGAAATCCGTCGCGTACGTCCGCAAAACGCCGGTCACCGCCCGTTCCATGCTCTCCAGGTCCGTCTCCCCGCGTTCGTACTCCGCGAGGGCGTCCTCGATGTTTCTGAGCGCGGCGATCCGGTCCATCTACGTCGTCCGGAGGTGGTCGGTTTTCGGTTCGTACACTTCGCCTTTCTGCTTCAACTTCTCTATCTCGTGTTCGGCCTTCGACTGCTCCATCCCTATCTCATCGGCGCGTTCCATTACCACGTCGACCGGCGCGCCGTCGTCGTACTCGTCCTCTATGTCGCCGATAAGCTGTTTCAGGTTCTTGATCCGATCCCGCTGGGACTTCGAGGTCCCCGTCTCGACCACGTCAGCGTCGAACTGCCCCGTTTCGGGGTCGACGCCGATGTCTTGCAGTGTCGACCGGACGATCTCGATGACGCGCTCGGCGTCGTCCGAGTTGACGGTGTCCGAGAGCCGAACCCGCGCGCTGGCCTCGGCCAGACGGACCAGGGCTTCGAGTTTCCGGGCGGTGACGGGGACAGGTGCGTCCTCGTCCTGACCCTTCGAACGAAGGTCGACGTAGAAGTTCTGGATCGCCTCCCGGGCGTCGTCGGTCATCCGCGGATGGCAGTTCTGCTTGGCGTAGGCGACGTACTTCCGGAGGAGGTCGGCCTCGATGATGGGGTCGACCTCTTCAGTGACGTCGTCGACCTCCTGTTTGGTGATGTCGGGCGAGGCCATCTCAGTACGTTGCGTGTTCAACTCGCCGGCGTAGTTCGTCGTCAGTATGTGCTCGGCGAGGTTCTTGTCCTCCTCTTCGTCGGGTTGGTCCGTGACGGTGAAGATGAGGTCGAACCGGGAGATCAGTGCGGGTTCGAGGTCGATCTGCTCGCTGATCGACTCGTACTGGTCGAACCGACCGTATTTGGGGTTCGCGGCCCCGAGCAGCGAACAGCGGGATTTCAGCGTCGCGTTGATCCCGGCTTTCGACACGGAGATCTTCTGTTGCTCCAGCGCCTCGTGCATCGCAGACCGGTCGTCGGCGGCCATCTTGTCGAGTTCGTCGATCGCGGCGATCCCCTGGTCGGCGAGGACGAGCGCGCCCGCTTCAAGCGTCCACTGCTGGCCGTCGCCGAAGTCGTCTCTCACAGCAGCGGCGGTAAGTCCCGCACTCGATGACCCTTTGCCAGACGTGTACACCGAGCGCGGGGCGATGTTTTGGATATACGACAACAGCTGGGACTTCCCCGTACCCGGATCCCCTATCAGCAGCATGTGCAAGTCACCACGAATCCGGGACTCGTCGGGGAGGTGTTTCGTAACGCCGGAGAACAACTGGAGGATCATGGCCAGTTTCTCCTGCTCGTAACCGTATATCGACGGGGCGATAGACCCGACCATCTTCTCGTAGATGTCCGGGTCGTTTGAGAGTTCGACGATCGCCTGTTTGTCCTCCTCGGTGATCTCCATGTCCTCGAACTGCTCTTCCTCTATCTCGACGGAGACCCCGTCCATGTACACGTCGAAGATGGGGGATTTCTCCTGCTGGTTGCCCTGCTGTTCGAGTTGGAGGACGCCGGTCGCGGCGACGTGGTCGCCGGGGGTCACCTCGCCGGTGATGTCGTCCTCGATGTGGACGTCGATCGCCTGGGGCGTCTCGCCGCCGCGCAGGCCTTCGGGGCTCTCCTGGATCCGGACCTTCTGAGCGTCGACGAACTCGGACTGGTCGAAGTTGATCTGGAACGGGCCCTGTCGCTCACAGCCCTGGCACTCGTGGGGTTCCTGAAAGTCGCCGCTGGACTGGGGGACACGCGTGAGCGTCCCGCAGCGCTGGCACTCGAACGCCGCCTCCTCGATCTTCGGGCGGACGTTCGTCGCCTTCCGGACGATACCGCGGACGGCGACCAGTTTGTTGACGTGCCGGGAGCGGATCTGGCGGATCTCAGTCGTCTCGGGGAGGTTTCGGATTCGGACGTGTGCCTGTCCCAGGCTCACGTCGACGGGGAGGTCGTACAGTCTGAGCGCCTCTTCTGCGTACTCCTGTAACTGCTCGGGCTTCGAGAGGTAATCGTCGGCCAGGTCCGGGTCGTAGCGGTAGAGGTCCTGCCAGTCGACGTACAGCGAACGCTGCTCGTTCGGATAGTTCTGCGCAAGCGACCCGATCTCGTCGCGGTAGTAACTCCTGTAGAACTGCTCGAACGCATCGACGAGTTCGGTGTTTTCCGCCTGGGCCATTCACAACTCCGTAGTTCCGGATCCCCTATGAAGGTTGGCAAACCGCAGAGTGAAAGTGAAGCCGTCGAGCGCGTCGATGCGGCCGCTGTGACCGTACTCGCCCCGCGGTCTCGTCGCCTGGCAGCGCCACCTGCTCGAATCGCAGATGGCGGGACTGACGTTCGAATCCGCGGCCGACTGACGCTTTTCACTTCGTCAGCCCTGCCGGAACACGTACTCCCAAGGAGACCCGGCGGGATCTGGTTCCTATGACCGTCGACGACCTCCCGCGGCTCGGGTTCGGGACGTACTCCGAAGACGACCGTAGCCAGTGGGCCGAAAACGTCCAAACCGCGCTCGATGTCGGCTACCGCCACGTCGACACCGCGCAGGTGTACGAGAACGAGCAGTACGTCGGCGAAGGTCTCGCCGCCGCGAACGTGGACCGCGAGGACGTGTTCCTCGCGACCAAGACCGTCCACCACGACGTTCCGCCGTCGCCTGACGAGGTCGGGGAAGCCATCGACGGCTGCCTCGACCGCCTCGGCGTCGACGCTGTCGACCTGCTCTACGTCCACTGGCCCTCCGGAATGTACGACGCCGAAGCCGTTCTACCGGCGTTCGACGCCGCTCGCGACGCCGGGAAGGTCCGCCACGTCGGCCTCTCGAACTTCACGCCGGAACTGCTGGATGAGGCGCGCGACGTGCTCGATGCGCCGCTTTTCGCCCATCAGGTCGAGATGCACCCGCTCCTCCAGCAGGACGACCTCGTCGAGTACGCTCAGCGTCACGACCACTGGCTGGTCGCGTACTCACCGCTCGCGCAGGGCGGCGTGTTCGACGTTCCTGTGATCCGGGAGATAGCGGACAAACACGATGCCTCTCCCGCACAGGTGAGCCTCGCATGGCTCCTCTCGAAGGACAACGTCGCCACCATCCCGAAATCCAGCAGCAGAGACCACATGCGCGACAACCTCGCTGCGCAGGACCTCGCGCTCGACGACGAGGACATCGCCAGAATCGACGGGATCGAAACGGAACGCCGACTCGTCGACCCCGACCACGGGCCGTGGAACTGGTAGGCGCGGAGAGTCGGCCGTCGCCCGAACCGTCCCCTTCCCCTATTTATGCTTTGCTCAGAGTGGCAGCCCGTGTAACCGTCGGTCGGCCCTTTTGTAACCGGTTGATCAAGGTGTGATATGGTTCACACGACGACTCGGCGTCAGGTTCTCGCTGGCGGCGCGAGTGCGATGATCGCAGGAATTGCCGGCTGTCTGTTCGGCGAACGGACCGCCGAAGAAACCGTGAGTAGATCTGTCGATATTCGCGACGCGAACGGGGCCTCCATCGTCGGTAACCTGGGCAACGTCGTCGTTCGGGGCGAAGACCGTGACGACATCGGCGTCGAGGGCATCAAGCGGGCCACCGACGAAGACGCGATAGACGAGGTGTCGATCTCCGTCGACCGTTCCGGCGACACTATCGACATATCGGTCGAGGGCAACCAGGACAGTGGCGGCCTGCTCTCTGTCCCGCCGCTTATCGACCTGACGGTGACCGTTCCGGAGGATTTCCGCGTTACCCGCGCCGAAGCGGACACCGGCGATATCAACGTGGAGAACGTTTCGGGGCCGACGAACGTGACCGGCGACACGGCCGATGTCGACGTTTCCGACGTCACTGGCGACGTCACCGCCCGGACCGACACCGGCGATCAACGGATCGACAGCGTCGACGGCGTCGTGACCGCGTCGGCGGATACTGGTGACGTGACGGTCCGCGAGGCGGCCGTAGACGAGGTGACAGTAGACACCGGTGATGTTACGGCTGACGTTCGGGCGCTTGACGGCGACGCACGCATCAAGACTGACACCGGCGATGTCGACCTCACGTTACCGTCGTCGCTCGACGCCAGGATCGAGGTCACCGTCGACACCGGCGACATCAAGTTCTGGGGAAGTGACGGGGGGACGACAGAGGCTGAGAACTCCTACGAGACGACGCTCGGCGAGGGCGCACACACGTTCTCGGTCGAGACGGACACCGGGGACGTGACGGTGAACGTGGTCGACTGAGCTGCAGGAAATGGGACCGCGCGGATTTGAACCAGCGGAAGACTCGCTCCGCTCGTCTTCCAGGGTTACAGATCCGGTCGTCCATTCGCCGCAAGGGGGTTCGCACACGCCTCGCTGTCGCTCGGCGGTGCTCTGAAGTCTTGCGGCAGAAATGGGACCGCGCGGATTTGAACCGCGGTCACGAGCACCCAAGGCTCGGAGTATACCACTAACCCACGGTCCCGCATGACCTCCTTCGGCCGTTGCGGTGTAAAGGGTTTCGTTCAACGACGCAGCGCCGCCACCCCTCGCTACACCCCCCACAACACCGCGATACCGGCCGTCGTGACGATAGCGAACAGCAACTGGAGGGGGCCGCCGACCCGGAGGTAATCCGTGAATCGGTAGCCGCCGGGACCGTAGACGAACAGGTTGGTCTGGTAGCCGACGGGCGTCATGAACGCGGTGCTTGCGGCGAACGTCACGGCGAGGATGAATGAGAACGCATTCGCGTCGAGACGCTGTGCCGCCTCGAAGGCGACCGGGACCATGAGCACGACGCTGGCGTTGTTGCTGATGACGTTCGTCAGAAGTGCGGTGACGACGTACAGCAGACCGAGTACCGCGACGGGGGGGAGCGCCGATGCGCTCCTGACGATCACGTCGGCGATCAGTTCGGCCGCGCCGGAGTTCTCCATTGCGAGACCGAGCGGGATGACGCCGGCGAGCAGAACGATAACGTCCCACTGAACGGACTCGTACACTTCGCCCGGTTTGAGACAGCCAGTCAGCACCATCAAGAGCGCGCCGGCCAGCGCGGCGACCATGATCGGGAGGAAATCCACCGCGGCGACGGCGACGACGCCGGCGACGATGCCCAGCGCGACGGGTATTTTCGATTCCCGAAAGGACTTGCGCTCGATCTCGCGAGCGACGGTGAAATCGCGGTTGCGGTCGAGGCGGTCGATGCTGTCCGGCGTCGCCTGGACGAGCAGCGTGTCGCCGATCCGGAGCGGGACGTGGTCGAGGCGTCTTCGGATCACGTCGCCACCGCGCCGGAGTGCGAGCACCGTCGCGTCGTAGCGCTGCCGGAAGTTCGAGGAGACGAACGTTTCGCCGAGCAACGCCGACCCGGGCGGGATAACTATCTCGACGAGGTTCTGTTCCTCGCTCGCGGCCTCCAGTTCCGCCTCGTCGACGGTCACCTCGGGAAGCAGGTCGAGTCCTTCCTCGTCGGAGAGCGAAAGCAGCGTGTCGCGGTCGGTACGCACCGCGAAGATGTCTCCGCTCCGGACTGTTTTGGGGTTGAGCGGTTCGATGAACACCCTGTCTCCGCGAACCAGTTGGACGATGTCGACGTCGTACTCGGTCTCGTCGAGTATCTCCTTGACTGTCTGGCCGACGAGCGGCGAGTTCTCGCGGACGACCACCTCGGTGAGGTACTCGCCCATCCCGAACTCCTCGGTCAGGTCTCCGACCGGTTTGATCCGCTCGGGGAGGAGCCACCGTCCCACCGTGAGCAGGTAGACGGTGCCGACGACGCTGACGAGGAGGCCGAGCGCCGTGAATTCGAACATCCCGAACTCGCGACCGAGGAACTCGGGGCGGGACATGATGTCGCTGGCGAGGATGTTCGTCGACGTACCGATCAGCGTCAGCGTCCCGCCGAACATCGAGGCGTACGACAGCGGGATGAGGAGTTTCGACGGCGATGTCTTCCCCTCGTGAGCGAGGTTCGTGACCATCGGCAGGAGGATGGCGACTGCGGCCGTGTTGTTGATAAAGCCGGAGATGGGGCCGACGATACCGATCGTCGCGCCGAGTTGCTTGCCTTCGTCGTCGCGGGTGTAGGTCGCTATCGTGCGACCGAGGATCTGGACGATGCCGGTCCGCTGGACGCCGTCACTGAGGATGAACATCGCCAGGACGGTGATCGTCGCCGTGCTGGCGAATCCGGAGACGCCCTGTTCGGGAGAGTCCAGAACGGTGATGGAGTCAGCGAGCAGTCCGAGGTCCGCGAACGCGCCGGTCACCGGGTCAACCAGCAGGAGCGCCACCATGATCCCGAGCGCCGTCATGTCGACGGGGATCGCCTCCGTGGCGAACAGGACGAGGGCGACGAGGATGATAGCGAACACGACGACGATAGCCGGCGTTACGGATGCCACAGTGGTGAGACGTTGGGGAACCGAAAAAAGCCTGTGACGTGAATTCGTCGGCGCGTTGCACCGCTCGGCCGTTCGTTCTATCGGTATGGGCCTAGTTTTTACATACCCTGTCGGAGAACGGAGGTGTATGCATCCCGCCCTCCGTCGCCTGCTCATCGGTCCTGCCGAGAACTCGTTCGGCCGCTATCTCGGTCTCCTGGCCGCCGGAACGCTGTTCGTCGCAACGTTCGCAGCGTACGCGTTCGGTGTCTTTGCGGTCTCCGGCTGCGTCGTGTTCATCCCGGGAGACGCCGCGGTCGTCGGCAGTATCGCTGCGGCCGTGGTGGGCTACTCTCGAGGTGGACTCGTGTTTGCCTGGCTCGTCGCGTACGCGCCGTTGCTCGGCTACCACGCAGACCATGCATTCCTGGGCCTCTCCAACCGTACCGTCCAGTATCGGCTCGGCTACTTCATCAGAGTCGACGGACTGGCGTTTCTCGCGGTAGAAGGCGTCGTCATCGGGACGGTCGCGTTCGCCGTTGGATATCTCGGAAGCCTCGGAGTCGAGTTCGTTCGGAGCGGCGCGGAACCCGAGCGGCTTCGATGAGGAACGTGGGCCGTTAGAGTTCGTCCTCGTTCAACTCGATGTCGGCGACGATACTGTAGGGGTGTTTCTCCTTGCGGACGCCGTCAAGCAGGATGAACGCGTCCTCGGGGTCGAGGAAGTGACTCGTCACGGCTCGACCCAGGTCGGTCGGCTCGAACCCGTCGATGAACTCGTACTGGAGCAGTTTGCCCAGCGCGTGTTTCGTCGGAACGTCGCCGATCATCCGGTCGTTGAGCTTCTTCGCCTGTTTGCCGGCGACGGTGATGTTCGCAAGCGTCTCCTCGACGGCGGAGCTCTCGTCGTAGCGGGTCCGGACGTCTTCCATGTCGCCTTTGAGGAGTTTGAACGCCACCTCGTCCTCGGTCATCTCCATGCTGCCGTGATAGCCGCCGTCCGGTTCGACGAGGACGTACACCTTCCCCTTGTCGTGGTAGTCGGGGCGACCGGCGCGGCCGAGCATCTGGTGGAACTCCTGGACGGTGAGCCACTCGATTCCCATCGCCAGCGTGTCGAAAATGACTTGCGACGCCGGGAAGTCGACCCCCGCCGCAAGCGCCGCGGTCGTGACGACGGCGGCGAGGTCCTGGTCGCCGAACATCCGCTCGACCTTCTTTCGGCGGCCGTAGTCGAGGCCGGCGTGGTAGGGCGCTGAGTCGTACTCCAGTTTCCGGCTTATCTCGTGACAGCGCCGTCGGGAGTTCGTGAAGATGATCGTCTGCCCGCGATACCCCTTCGACGACTCCGAGTCGAACTCCCGCCTGACGAGTTTGTTCTCGATGCGGGGCTTTTCCTTGCCGTCAGCGAAGGTAACGTGGCGCTCGATAGGGACGGGCCGTTCCTCGAACTCGACGAGGTTGGCGCGCAACTGCTCGGCGAGTTCCCCGGGGTTGCCCACTGTCGCGGAGAGGTAGACCCACTGGCCGCCGTCGTACTCGCTCCGGTTCTCGGCGCGAGTCTCGCAGTAGTGTTTGAGCCGGGAGATGAGTCCGTCGAGGCGGTGGCCGCGGTCCTCCTCCTGGAGGGTGTGGACCTCGTCGATGACGACTGTCCCGATGTCGCCCAGGTCGCGGCCCGTCCGCAGGGCGTGGTCTATCCCCTCGTAGGTGCCGACGATGACGTCGGCGTTCGGGTCGAACTGGTTGCCGTTGTCGCGGACGCGACTCGCGCCGACCCGGATGGAAACGTCGACCACGTCGCCGTACTCGTCGCGGAAATCCTCGTGTTTCTGGTTGGCGAGAGCGACGAGCGGGACGAGAAACAGCATCTTCCCGTTCCCGTTCAACGCCCGGTTCAGTCCGGTCATCTCCCCGACCAGCGTCTTCCCGGTCGCCGTTGCGCTGACGACGACCTGGTCGCGGCCGTCGAACAGCCCGTTCTCGACGGCCAGGCTCTGGACCGGCAGCAGCTCCTCGAAGCGGTCCTCTAGCAGTCCCTGGACGCCGGGGTGGAGGTTCAGTTCGTCCACGCGGACGTTGTCAACCTCGTCGGTCGTCGCGCTTATCTCGTCGAACTTCGTCAGGTCCGGGTCGAGATGCCCCTTCAGCAGGCTCGTGATCCGCTCTAAGTCCTGTACGTCCAGTAGGAGCTCTTCGAGGCGGTCCCGGGCGGCACCCGTCATCTCCCCCTGATAGGACAGTTCGCGTTCGAGTTCCCGCTTGGCGCAGTCCGGACAGATGTGCTCGCCGTCGGCTTCGATCGCGGTTTCGGCGGTGATGGGCGAATATCGCCCGTTCGAGGCGCAGTAGCGACAGGTCCGGACGGCTTTCGCCTCTAGCTGATAGCCGTCGAGCATCGCCTGTAACTCCTCGCGCGCTTCCGGCGAGGTCTGCTGTGAGATGCGTATACGCGACGCTCCGCGGGCGATCTCCACGAACTCGTCGGGGTTCCGTGGCTCCTCGCTGGAGTCTTGCTTGATACGGAACTTCCCGGGACGTGGGCCCGCGCTCGTCTCCTTCAGTTCGAGCTTCGCGCGGAACACCCTGGTACCGTCGCGTTCGACGACGACGAAGTAGTCGTCGCCGGACTCGTGGAGGAACAGGGTGTCCACCTGCTGGACCTGCCGTGACACGTGAACGGGTACGAGATGCGGGTATTTCAGGCGTTCGGAAAACGGCTACAGCGCGCGACTACCGTTTTCGCGTTCGAGACGGGAGAGACTGCCGAACGACCTAAACGCTGTTTCGATCGACACGTCTGCGTGATAGTTCGCGACGTGCGGGTGTTCTCACCGCGGGGTCACGACGTGTCGCTCGGTGAACCGCGGGCGAGTCGTCACCGTCGCGCCGCAGACCGGGCAACTGTACGTTTCTCGAACTCGGTTTTCGTGGTTCTCTTCGCGGACGTCCCAGTCGCCGTCAGGGGGACTCTCGTGGCCGCACTCCGGACAGACGAGTATCGCCTTCCGGGACCGTTGCGCGCCACTACGGGGGGTGGATGATTCCGGGCGATTCATTACTCATTGCTAGGCGTTCAGCGTGCAAAAACCCCGTGACTGCGTCGGATCGATCCTGTCATTCTCACTCTGTCAGGTCACGCGACGGAGGTGTGCTCGACGGTGACTCCCCTCACTCTGCGAGGCGTATCTCGTCGTCACCGTTCGGCACAGCACAGAGGAACGCGCCGGGTTCGTCGCCCTCGTTGCGATACCAGTGGACGGCCCCCGCCGGGATCAGGAGCGCGTCGCCCTCGCTCACGACGTGTTCCTCGCCCTCGATACCGACGACGTACTCTCCGGACAGCACGTACTGCTCGTGTTCGACCTCGTTCGTGTGCTCTGGGACTTCGGCACCCGGGTCCAGTGTGAACCGCCGGAGCGCGAAGTTCGGCGCGCCGTCGTCCTCGTCGACGAGGACGCCCTTCGAAAGCCCGTCGGCGGCGTCGACTGACTCGTACGATACGTCATCCGCCCGCCTGAGAAGCGGTCGCGTCATACTCTGCGTTACGCGTTCCGCGACGTAATCCTATCGGGACGTGTTTTATGTTTTAGCCACACCAACAGTCCCGTATGCGTAGTTTTCGAATCGGGTCCCTGTTCGGGATCCCGATCAAGCTTGATCTCACGTTTCTGATCATCTTACCGATCTTCGCGTATCTGATCGGAAACGAGGTCGGGAGAACGGCGGAAATGCTCAACACGGTGTGGAACGCGGGCCTTGTGACCGACGGTCTCACCGGCGGGCTAACGCCGTGGATACTGGGCGTCGCCGCCGCGCTCGGCCTGTTCGTCGGCGTCGTGCTCCACGAGTTAGGCCACTCGCTGACCGCCATGCACTACGGCTTCTCCATCGACTCTATCACGCTGTGGATCTTCGGCGGCATCGCCTCGTTCACGGAAATGCCGGAAGACTGGAAGCAGGAGCTACAGATCGCCATCGCGGGTCCCGTCGTCAGCGTTCTGGTCGGAGCCGTCTGCTATGTCGGATTCGTCTCCCTGCCGTCGTCGCTCGATACGGTCCGGTTCGTCCTCGGCTATCTCGCCCTGCTCAACTTCGTCCTCGCGGTGTTCAACATGCTTCCTGGGTTCCCGATGGACGGTGGCCGCGTGCTTCGCGCACTGCTCGCCCGGACTCGTCCGTACGCCCGCGCCACCCAGATCGCCGCGGAGGTCGGCAAAGCGTTCGCGATCCTGCTCGGCCTCTGGGGCCTGTTCAACCTCCAGATCCTGCTGGTCGGCATCGCCTTCTTCATCTACATCGGTGCCTCCAGCGAGTCCCAGCAGGTGACGATGAAAGCCGCCTTTCAGGACGTCAGCGTCCGCGACCTGATGACGCCGCGGAATGACCTTCACACTGTCTCCCCCGATACCTCGGTCGCGGAACTGATGCGGCGGATGTTCACCGAGCGCCACACCGGCTATCCCGTCGTCGAAAACGGCAACCTCGTCGGACTCGTCACGCTGGACGACGCCCGCGACGTCAGAGAGGTCGAGCGCGACGCCTACACTGTCGACGAAGTGATGAGCGAGGACCTCCGGACCGTCACGCCCGACACGGACGCCATGACCGCGATCAACGAGATGCAGGGGAACGGGATCGGACGCCTGCTCGTGGTCGACCAGTTCGGCGACCTAGTCGGCCTCATCTCTCGGACCGACCTCATGACCGCGTTCAACATCATTCAGGAGACCGGCTCGCTCGAACCCGCCCGGCGGTCGGAGACGGCCGACTGAGCGGGACTGTCTCTCGTCGGGCGTCTCGCTGCGCGTTGGGTCGTCTGCGTTCGGAACGCTCGCCGGACAGATATCGGCTGCCGTCGCCGACCGGCAACCGAGCGCCGCGGCCTCGGCGACCGCCTCTGTCTCCCTTGCACAACCTACAAGCCTTCCGCCTCCGTTGGCCGAGGAGTGCACGACTTTCACCTTCACTCGAACTACTCGGACGGCCGGTTCCTGCCGTGGATGGTTCGGGCCGCGAGCGAGGCCGGTCTCGACGGCGTGGGAGTCGCCGACCACTGCAACGTCTCCGAGCGGGCGTCGATGCGGGACGTGCGGGCCAAGCTGGGATTCAACCTCGACCGCACGTACGAGCGTCGCCGCCGCGGTATCGAGCAGGTGCGCGACGAGGCCGATATCGAGGTGTACGACGCGGTCGAGATGGACTACGACCCTCGCGACGAGGGCGCGATCCGGGAGTTCCTCGGAGACGCCGACTTCGATTACGGTATCGGGAGCGTCCACGGTGTCGACGGGATGGACGTACAGAACCCGTCGAACTTCGTGGAGATGACCGGGGCGGAGCGCGACGCGGTCGTCGACTCGTACTTCGAGAACCTGGTCGCACTCGCGGAGTCGGAACTGTTCGACGTGGCCGCACACCCCGACCTGATCGAGCGCGTCGAACCGCTACGGGGGCGAGCCACCGAGGACCACTACCGCCGCGCCGCGTCGGCCTTCGCCGACTCGCGGACGGTGCCGGAGATCAACGCTGGGCGGGCGCTCCGCGACGAGGCGGTCGTCCACCCCACTGAGACGTTTCTGGCGGTCCTGCGAGAGCACGGTGTCGACGTCACCGTCGGAACCGATTCGCACGCCCCCGACGAGATCGGCGACCGCGCGGCGTTTCTGGAGGAACTCCTGCAGGAGCGAGGGATCGAATCGGTCGCGCCGCCGAGTCTGGATCAATAAGCCGGACGCCGCGGCGGCCTCGGAGCGTTTCCCGGCCGCCGGTGACGGTACCGTTACCTGGTCGTGTTCCCGTTAGCCAATGCGTATATGATTCTGAACCGTACGAGGAGACAAGATGATCCTCGACGAACAGCGAACGAACGAGGGGGGAAACCGCTCGGCCCGGACGACCACGACCGGCGGTCGAGCCGACACCGACGCCGTCGCAACCGCGGGTGAAGCGCCGTGAACGGACCGCACCAGGACCAGCCGCTCGTCACCGCCGGCGCGCCACTGGAGGCAGCGGAGGCCGCCGCCGTGCTGGTTCACGGCCGGGGCGCAACCGCGGAGAGCATCGTGGCGATGGCCGACGAGTTCCGACAGCGCGGCGTGGCCTACTTCGCGCCGCAGGCCGCGCGCAACGCCTGGTATCCGAACTCCTTTCTCGCGCCCGTCGAGTCGAACGAGCCGGGCCGTTCCTCGGGCCTGCAGGCGATCGAGGACGCCGTCGAAGCGGCCGAGGACGTCGGCATCCCAACCGAGCGCGTCCTCCTGCTCGGCTTCTCGCAGGGCGGCTGTCTCGCCAGCGAGTACGTCGCCCGAAACCCCCGACGCTACGGTGGCCTCGTCGCTCTCTCGGGCGGTCTCATCGGGCCGGAGGTCGACCCCGAGTCGTATCAGGGGTCGATAGCGGGGACCCCCGTGTTTCTCGGCTGTAGCGACGAGGACCCCCACATCCCGCTCGAACGCGTTCACGAGACGACCGAGACGTTCGAGCGCCTCGACGGAGACGTGACCGAGCGGATCTACGAGGGGATGGGCCACGGGGTCAACGAGGACGAGATCGGGTTCGTTTCGGGGATGTTAGCCGACCTCGTCGACGGGGACGGAGATCAGTAGTCAGATGGCGCGGCCACCGACGCCGGGGATCCACCACGTCTCCGCTATTTCGGGCGACCCGCAGGCGACCGTGGACTTCTACGCCGACGTGCTCGACCTCCGCTTCGTCAAGAAGACGGTGAACTTCGACGAGAAGTTCATGTATCATCTCTACTTCGGCGACGACACCGGTTCGCCGGGAACGCTCGCGACGTTCTTTCCCTATCAGCGGGGGCAGGTGGGCCGCGTCGGGAAGCCTCAGCCGTCCGCGCTGGCGTTCGTCGTTCCGACAGGGTCGGTCGGCTACTGGCGGGACCGCCTCGCGGCGCGCGGCGTCGCAGTCGACGACCCGGTCGAGCGCTTCGGGGAGACGGTCGTCCCGTTCCGCGACGGGGACGGGCAACCGCTGGAACTCGTTGCGAGTGCGTCGCCGCCCGCGGCGGACGGAGCGAGCGGAGATGTCCCGTCCGAGTACGCGATCCGCGGCGTCCACAGCGTGACGTTGCTGTCGACGAGCGTCTACCACACCGCCAGCACGCTCGAAGTGCTCGGCTTCGACCTGCTCGACCAGGAGGGCGACCGCGTCCGGTACCGCGTTCCGGATGCCGCCGGTGACGGCGCAACCGTCGACCTGCTCGACCGGGACGCCGAGTACGGCCGCGAGGGGGCCGGGACGATCCACCACGTCGCCGTTCGCGCAGGCGAGTTCCCTCTCTCGGCGTGGCGCGAGCGCCTCGACGAAGCCGGGCTGGAACCGACGCGGGTCACTGACCGAAAGTACTTCGAGTCCGTGTACGTCCGCGAACCGGGCGGCATTCTCTTCGAGGTCGCGACGGACGAACCGGGTCTCACCGTCGACGAGACTCCCGCCGACCTCGGGTCGTCGCTCCAGTTGCCGTCGTGGTTCGAGCAGGACCGCGCGATGATCGAGGGGCAACTGCCGGCTATCGACACTCCGGACAGCTGATCCAAACGGGGAACCCTGAGCCGCGGCCATCACCGCCTGGACTCGGGCGCGCGTTCGCCGGATCGGTTTTGGTCCAGCGCGTCGATAGTCCGAGTATGGCGTACACGAAAGCGAACTACGAGGACGTAGAATCGGTCGGCGGCGGCCTGCACATGCTGCGGGACTCGCTCGACTGCGAGAACCTCGGCGTATCGGTGCTCGAATGCGACCCCGGGTGGGAGGGGAAACCACACGACCACGCGGACGACGGGCACGAAGAGGTGTACGTACTCGTCGAGGGCGAGGCAACGGTGTCGGTCGACGGGGAGTCCGTCGACATGTCTCCGGGCGATGCGGTCCGGCTTCCACCGGACGCCGAGCGACAGATAGAGAACGGCGACGCGGAGAGCACGTTCGTCCTCGCCGGCGCGCCCTGACGACTTGGCCGTTCCCCGCTGTGAAGCCGCGCCGCTAGAACTCCGTCACGACTTCCACGCCGACAGTGTCGAACTCGCTCATCGCGGCGAGGCGGTCCGGCACCTCGTCGAGGGAGACGGTGTCGGTCACCAGCGCTTCGGGGTCGACCCGGTCGGTCGCGACCATGCGGAACAGGTCCCCGTAGCGCGCCGGCGGCATCCCGCGAGAGCCCCGGACCGTGAGGCCGCCCTGTACGATCTCGTCCATCGGAAGCGGTATCTCTCCGCGGTCGTCCTCGCCGGTCAGGCCGACCTGAACGTGGGTGCCGCCGCTCGCCAGCGAGTCGACGGCGGTGCGACACGTCTCCGCGCTTCCGAGGGCGTCGAC
This sequence comes from Halostella pelagica, assembly GCF_004762015.1. Lineage (NCBI taxonomy): Archaea > Methanobacteriati > Methanobacteriota > Halobacteria > Halobacteriales > Natronoarchaeaceae > Halostella > Halostella pelagica. The sequence continues at coordinate 188,870 of NZ_SJES01000003.1, read as the reverse complement.
TGAGACATCCGCACCGCCGAGCGATTCGCGGACCAGCGCCGGCATGTCCGCGACTTCGTCGGCGTTCACCGTCTCGGACGCGCCCATCTCCGCGGCGAGGTCGAGCGGTTCGTCGCGGACGTCGACCGCGACGACGGTTCCGCCGAGCGCCGCCGCGACCTGGACCGCCGAGAGGCCGACGCCGCCGCACCCGACGACGACAACCCTGTCGCCGCCGCTCACGCCGGCGACGGCGTCTAGCGCCTCGAACGCGGTGACGAACCGACAGCCCATGCTCGCCGCGGCGACCGAGGAGACGCCGTCCGGAAGTTCCACCGCGTTGATGTCGGCCCGCGGGACGTGGAACGACTCCGCGAACGCCCCCGGCGCGTCCGGGCCGAACCCGAGCGCCGTCGCGTCCTCGCAGTAGTTCGTCCGGCCGCGGCGACACGCGGGACAGGACCCGTCGGCGAGGTTGAACGGAACGACGACGCGGTCGCCGACATCGACCGTCTCGACGGCCGCGCCCGCCTCGCGGACGACGCCGACGGGTTCGTGGCCGAGAACCTGACCGATCGGAACTCGGTCGTCGGCCCAGTCGCCGTGGCCCTGCCAGGCGTGCCAGTCGCTCCGGCAGACGCCGCAGGCCTCCGTCTCTACGACGACGCCGTCGGGGTCTGCGGTCGGTTCGGGCCGGTCCCGCACCGCCGGCGGTTCGCCGTACTCCTCCAGAACGACAGCGCGCATACGGGGTGGTTCGTGCGCTGATAGAAAGTGGCTTCGGCGTCAGTCGTCCTCGCCGTCGGGGCTCGTATCGTTCGCCTCGGCTGTCCCGTCGCCAGCGGCGGAACCGCCGCTGTCGTTTCCGTCCCCGTCCGCGTCGAGTAACCGTTCTATCTCGCTTTCGTCGAGGATGTCGACCAGGCTCGCGTCTTCGTGTTGGTAGGCCTCCCACTCTTCGTCGGAAAGTCGCTCTCTGAGCCCATCCTCGCCGAGGTGCGATTCGAGAGTGTCGTCAATGTCTTCCGGGTCGTATCCAGGTACCGGCATGGGGATGAGTACGACACCCACACAGTTATGCGCTCGCTGGCGTCAGATCGGTGAGACGCGCTCGGCCCTGTCACCGACCTGCGCGTAGCCGCGGTCAGCAGGCGATGGCGTCCGCCGAGCGCCGAAAGGCTTCCCCTGTCTCCCCTCGCGTCCGCATCGTCTGCAATCGGCGGTGACGACTGGAAACGGACTATTCCGGGTCGGCGGTCGGTCAGCGGTCGTCGGCCCACAGCACCCCGGCGAGCGCCGTCGCGCACGCTATCGACGCTGTGAGCAGCCAGAACGCCGGTCGGAAGCCGACCGTCTCCGAGAGGACGCCGACGACCGCGGGCGAGACGGCGCCCGCTCCCATCAGAAGCGTCCGGACGACGCCGAGGCTCCCTCCGGCGATCGATTCCGGCACGGCCGCCATCAGGTACGCGCCCCGCACCGGTCGGTAACCGTGGCTCCCCAGACCCGTCGCGACGACGGCGACCCCCAACAGTAGCGGGTCGCCGGTCGGCGTCAGGAGAACGAGCGCGACGAGCGCGACGGTCGCTAGCCCGAGCGTGGCTCCGATGACCGGCAGTTCGCCGACGCGGTCGCTCGCCTCGCCGGAGAGTATCTGGACGAGACTCGCAACGAAGAGCGCGCTGTACAGCAGGCTCGCCGTCGCCGTCCCGAGACCCGCCTCGCTGGTGAGATACACCGGTAGGAACGCGACGAACCCGTTGTACGTGAACGAAAAGAGCACCGTCGCGAGGACGAACGCCGCGAAGCGCCACTCCCGAAACAGCGCGACGTACTGTCGGACCCCTGTCTCGGCGTCGCCCGCACCGGCGCGCTCGACCGTACTCGCGGCGATCCGACCGGGAACGCGAACGGCGAACGCCGCCGCCAGCACGACGCCCGCGACCCCGGCCAGGAGAAACAGCGTCCGCCACCCCGCGCCGACCAGTCCGGCCGACCCGAGAAAGACGGCGACTGCGGCGGGTGCGGCGACGCCCCCGAACGCGCCGACGGTGTCCATTACGCCGAGCGCCCGTCCCGTACGGTCGGGGTACGTACGCGACAGGAGGCGAACCGCGACCGTCTTGTGAACGCCCGTTCCCACGCCGACGAGCAGCATCGCCCCGACGAGCACGACAAACGGCGAGTCGACGACCAGTGCGAGTGCGCCCGCCGCCGCCAGTAACGCGCCCGCCGTGATCACTGTTACCGACCCGACCCGGTCGGCGAGCAGTCCCGAGGGGAACTGCACCGCGGCGTACACGAGCATCAGCCCGGTGTACGCCGCGCCGAGAACGGCGTACGATGCGTCGTACGACCCCTGAAACGTCTCGAACAGCGGCGGGAACGCGTACCGAAGGAACTTCGCGAGAAACCAGATGAGCGCGGTCACGATCAGCGCGTCGAACCGTCGAAGCCGACGGACCGTCGATGTCGCGGACGAAGGGAACACGCCACCGGGACGGTTCGCGGCGGCGTCAAAAAAGCGGTCCGGAAGGCGACTCTGGCAGTCAGTACCGAATCAGCTGCGTGTCTCCGGGTGATCTACGAAAACCGCAAATGGGGGTGGGGGGTGGGTGACGATGGGATATCACCCGTTCGACGGTTCGAACTTTTCACATATATGTTATTTGGCCAATGCGAATTCCGGTTGGGGATCGCCGGTCGGCCTCGGTGCCGTCGACGGGTCATTCCTCGGTTACAGGCCGAGCGCGTCCCGAAGCGACGTGACGATCCCGCGTTCCGTCGTCGAGAGTTCGTCCTCGATGGCGTCGAGTTCCGCCTCTCCGAACCGTTCGTCGCGGCGGGCGTCTCGGAGCCACTGCTCCCACTCCTCGGTCGATAGGGTTCCGCGGGAACCGTCACCCCACTGTTCGGTGAGGGCGTCCTCGTCGGGGAACGGCACGTCCATCTCGCTGTCGCCCCAGTACAGCGGTGAGAGTTTGAACGCGTCTCCTTCGTCGGTTTCCGGGACGAAGCGGTACGGGTAGTTGTTGTAGAGGAAGACGTCCTCCGGCGTGACCTCCTCGCCGTTCGGGAGTTCGAGTGTCTCGGTCACTCCGGGACACTACGCGGGCGACCCTCTTGAGGGTTCAGTTACCCTCGGCGGAGCACGCCGGCCTGCGGAGAACGGTCGGACCGGCCCCTCCCGGCCATCCGAACGACTCGTAGGGACTGTCGTAACTGTGTCCGGGTATTCACTGACTCCGTGTCGGCGAACTACCGAACTGACTTGCAACAGTCCCGATCAGTTAGTTACCCGTTCGGCTCGTCCGGTTAACCGCCGGTGTCTGCGTCGTCCGAGCCTGAATCGTTCAGGTTGGGATCGTCGATGCTACTCCCGGCTACGTCCGTCTGATCGACTGTCGACTCAGCCGGGTCACTGTCGAGTTCGGTGCCGGGACCCGCGTCCTCGATGTCGACCGAACTCCCGACGACCTCCTGCGCTTCGTCGCCGCTCGCCCGCTGACTGTCGCCGGTCTTGCCCCCCGAAGCGGCCGCTTCGATGTCAGTCGAACCGATGACGTCCGTCTGGTCGATATCGGGCTGTTCGCCCGCGCTATCGCCGGCGGACTGGCGCTGTCCGCTGGCGATCGCGATCAGTGATCCGCCGAGGAGAAGCCGCGTTATCCCCCGTTCGCTGTCACCGCGTCCGAGCGTCACTATCCCCCAGAGGAGCCCGATACCACCGCTGAACCCCGCTACCGCGCCGGAGTTGATGGCCCGCCGTACGGTCCGTTTCGCCTTCGAGCCGTTCGTGTAGCCGGTTCTCGCCTCGCCCCGCTCTCTGCCGGCGGTGTTTCTCGGTTCCGTAGCGATGTCTCTCCCGTTCATGCGTTCGTACTGGTCGGTCGCCACGTCCAAAACCGATGGGGTCGGACTCCCGAACGCAACAAACCCCGGGATGATCGATTCGATTCATCCTCAGAAACTAATAATTAATTATAAGTGTAGGCGCACTAATATACGTGCCGAGTAGAGAGACAATGTACGATCTAACCGGTTTCCAGCGTGACCTGCTCTACATTATCGCTGGACAGCAGAACCTCCACGGTCTCGCGATCAAAGAGGAGTTAGAGGAGTATTACGAGAAAGACATCCATCACGGCCGTCTCTACCCTAATCTCGACACTATCGTCGAGAAGGGGTTGGTCGAGAAGGGAGAGAAGGACCGCCGAACGAACGAGTATCGGCTCACGGACCGCGGACAGCGCGAGATAGAGGCGCGCAAGGAGTGGGAAGACCAGTACCTCACGCGGCGGCGGCCAGCAACCCCCGACTAGCGAGTTCTCACAGGTTGTGAACTGCTCGCACCGGCTACGTTCCCGCTACTACTCGCCTTCACAGCGACACGAGGTACCGTCACCGCATAGTACCGCCGTCGACGCCACTACTGGTACTATCCCCGGATGAGTGCGCTGAGATGCAGTGATTGGGCTCGCTCGCGTCGACGCGGTAGTCACTCGGCGGGGGCGCTCGCGTCCGCGTCGCGCTCGTTGCGGACGACGATGACTGGTCCGAGCGAGCGGTCGGCGACCTGTTCCGACGGGTCCCCGAAGAGAACGCTCCCGAGCGAGGGTTCGCTCTCCCCCATCACGACTGCGTCGTGATCCGCGGCCGCCGTCGCGATGGCCCGGACCGGCGCTCCGGAAACAGTCACGTCTCCGGTGATCGCATTAGCGGCGACGCCACGCTCGCGGAGGAGACCCGTCGCCTCCTCGACTACCGCTTCTCCCGACGGAACGTCCGCATCCGTCTCCGCGACGTAGTACAGGGTGAGTTCGATGTCTCGGTCACCGACGACTGATGCCACGAACCCCGCGATTCGATCGAGGTCGGCATCGGTACTCACTGGGAGCAGTAGCCGTTCGATCCGGGACGATGGGTTCGGGTGGAGGATCGCCTCGCACCCGGTTTCGTCCGCGACTCGCTCAACCGTCTGGTCTTCGTCGTGGGTGAACACCAGGCGAGTCTCGGCGGTCCCGTCGGCCGCATCGAAGGCGGCAACGAGGTCGTCGAGTTTCGCCTGTGCCTGGTCCTCGAACTGCATTCGCGCCTGTCCCGGCGGGGTCTGCTCCGGGAGGACGTGATACCCGAGCAAAACCACCGGCAGCGTCGACAGGAGTTCGATGACGGTCTCGGGGACCGACTCCCCTTCGAGGACTTCTATCGGTACGAGGACGTTCCAGTCGGATCCGGACATTACAGAACCCCCTTGAGTTTCACGTCGCGAGCGTAATAGAGGTACCACCCTGCGGACAGCGCCATGACGACGAGGCCGATCAGTTGGGACGCCAGTTGCATGAATCCGATGAGTGCGAAACTCGCCAGCGCTCCGAGGACGGGTACGACCGGATATCCGGGGGTCCGGAACTCAGGGTCGTACCACTCGGGTTCGTCCCGTCTGAGCGCGATCAGCGCAACACACAGCAGTCCGTACATGACGAGATGCAGAAACGAGGCGACCTCGGCGAGAACCTCGACCTCACCGAGGAGGATAAGGACGATGATCGGACCGCCGGCCAACCCGAGCGCGACGTGTGGAGTCCCGTATCGCAGGTTGATCCGACTCGCGACCCGCGGGAGCAACGCGTCTTTGCTCACCGCGTAGATCGCCCGCGACGTACTCAGGATCGAGGCGTTCGCGCTCGATACCGTCGCCAGCAGGCCGCCCACGAGGATGGCGAACGCGCCGACTGGACCGAGGAAGCTCTCGGCGACTGACACCATCGCCGTCTCCCCGAACGCGGCGAGCCGATCGCTGCCGAACGCGCTGACAGCCACGAAGATGGTCGCGACGTAAAGCACGCCGACGATGAGAACCGACCCCACCATGGCCAGCGGCAGATTTCGTCCGGGCTGTTTGATCTCGCCCGCGACGGTGGCGACTTGCGCGAAGCCGAGATAGGAGGTAAACACGAGTGCGGCGGTCGTCAGCACGGGAAACGCACCCTTCGACAGAAAGGGCTCACTGACGGGTTCGGGATCGCCGATGAGTCCGAGCGCGGAGAGGCCACCGAAGCTGAGAAACCCGACGATGATCGCCAACAGGACCGCGACCACTCCGTTCTGAAGCTTCGCGGCGTTTTCCGTCCCAGTCACGTTCAACACCGTCAGGAACACGCCGAACAGCAGCGCCAGGGGGACGACGATGTCGAACCCGCCGAGCGAGACGCCCAGTCTGGCGAGCACCGCCTCCGCGTAGAAGCCGAACCCGACGAGGTAAAACGCCGAGGCAAACACAAGACCGAACCACAGCGAGAGCCCGACGACCGCCCCGAAAAGCGACCCCATTCCCCGCGAGATGAAGTAGTAGCCGCCGCCGCTACGGGGCATGGCCGTCGCCAGCTCTGAGGCCGGTAACGCGACTAGGAGCGCGACCACAGCGCCGATTGCGAACGACCCCGCAGCCGCGGGACCGGCCTGTCCAGCCGCGATTCCCGGGAACACGAAGATGCCCGCTCCGATCATCGTGCCGACGCCGATGGCGATGCCTCCCGTCAGGCCGATGGTTCGCTCTAGTTCGGTCCCTTCCTCCGTGACCGTCGCTTCGTCGGTAGTGGTCGGTTGTTCGAGGACCGGCGTCTCTCCGTCCCGGTTTGCCGGTTCTTCCGGAGAAACGCCCCCTTCAGCTGGTGTGCCGCCCATACGTATACCTGACACGCTGACGGAATATACCTGCTGCACGATCTCCCGAACTCGCTCGGGGTCGAGAACTCGACTTGCAAGTACGTTGCGTCTCTCGATTTGGATACACTACACAATTTTTAATGAACGTTCCGTGGTCGTAGATATCGGGGGATACAGTGAGAGACAGACTCGGATCACGGACGGTGCAGTGTTCGTCGCGCCGACGCGACGGGGGTATCGAGTTCGACGGACCGACGGGTCCTATCGAGGGCACCGAGAACGCCACCGGTACGGACGATGAAACCGGCAGGACGTGCCGACCTACCGAACGACGGCCGTGGAGAGGAGTTAGCGTCCACGGCCGAACCGGGAGGGGCCGATGAGAGCGCTCACCTGGCACGGGACGGAAGACGTTCGCGTTGAGGAAGTGCCGGAGCCCGAACTCGTCAATCCGCACGACGCGATCATCGAGGTCACCGCCACCGCGATCTGCGGATCCGACCTCCATCTGTACGACGGCTACGTGCCGACGATGCGAGAGGGCGACGTGCTGGGCCACGAACCGATGGGGGAGGTCGTCGACGTGGGAAGCGGCGTCGAGACTCTCCAGGAGGGCGACCGCGTGGTCGTCCCCTTCACGATCAGCTGTGGCTCGTGCTGGTTCTGTGAGGAGGGGCTCTACTCGCTCTGTGACAACTCGAATCCGAACGCGGAAATCGCCCGCGAGATGATGGGTCAGTCGCCGGCTGGACTGTTCGGGTATTCGCACATGCTTGGGGGATACGCCGGGGGGCAGGCGGAGTACCTTCGGGTGCCGTACGCCGACGTGGGGCCGGTCAAGATCGAATCGGACCTGCCGGACGAGCAGGTGCTTTTCCTCTCGGACATCTTCCCCACGGGCTACATGGCCGCCGAGAACGCAGAGATCGAGGAGGATGACACGGTCGCAGTCTGGGGGTGCGGGCCGGTCGGACAGTTCGCCATTCAGAGCGCCTGGATGCTCGGCGCAGGTCGGGTGATCGCCATCGACCGCGTTCCGGAGCGGTTACAGATGGCGCGAGAACACGGGGAAGCGGAGACCGTCCACTTCGAGGAAGACGACGTTTACGACCGGCTCATGGGGATGACCGGCGGCCGCGGTCCGGACCGGTGTATCGACGCGGTCGGGACGGAGGCCCACGGAACGGGCGTCATGGGGGTCGCCGACAAGGTGAAACAACAGGCGAAACTCGAAGCTGACCGCCCGCACGTCCTTCGGCAAGCGATCAGATGCTGTCGGAAGGGCGGGACGCTGTCGGTTCCCGGCGTCTACCTCGGACACGCGGACAACGTCCCAGTGGGTCCGCTGATGAACAAAGCCCTGACGGTGAAGACGGGGCAAACGCACGTGCAACGCTATCTCGACCCGCTTTTGCAACGGATCGAGGACGGCGACATCGACCCGTCGTTCGTCATTACTCATCAGGAACCGCTGAAGAAGGGGCCGGAGATGTACGAGACGTTCCGCGACAAGGAGGACGGCTGCATCAAGGTAGTGCTGACGCCCTGAGGGCGCGTCGACGGGCGTGCGGTGGCGGGGAATCGTCGGCCCGCGATCCGCCGGCCGCGTCGCATCCCGCTCGGCTGTCAGAGGCGCACTACGCCGCGGGCCGTTTCCAAAGAAGGGTTTACAGTCGTCCCTCGACTATCAGTGCCAAATGGGACCGTCTTCCGAGGCGAACGCCGCGCTCCGCAAACGGGTCCGTCAGCAGGAGGTCGTCGCCGATCTGGGCGAGCGCGCCCTGGAAACTGACGACCTCGACCGGCTCATGCACGACGCCTCGGTCGCCGTCGCTGAGACGCTCGACACCGAGTACTGCAAGGTTCTGGAACTGTTACCCGACGGTGACGAGGTCCTGCTCCGCCAGGGCGTCGGCTGGCGCGACGGGCTCGTCGGAACTGAAACCGTCCCGACGGACACTGACTCGCAGGCGGGCTTTACGCTGCTCTCCGAGGAACCAGTCATCGTCGACGACCTGCGCACCGAGGACCGGTTCTCCGGCCCCGAACTACTCACTAGTCACGACGTCGTCAGCGGGATCAGCGTCATCATCGGACCGCTCGAAGAGCCGTGGGGGATCCTGGGCACCCACACGACGGACTGCCGCGAATTCACGCAGGACGACGCGACGTTCGTCAAAAACGTCGCGAACGTTCTGGCCGCTGCGATCGATCGCACGGAGAAAGAGCGTCGCCTGCACGAACGCGAACGACGGCTCAAGCGATACAAGGAGTACTCCGACGATATCTTCGCCGCCGTCGACGACCTGTTTTACGTCGTCGACCGTGCGGGCAACTTCCAGCGGTGGAACGAGAGCCTGAACAGAGTCACCGGGTATTCGGACGCGGAGATCGAGTCGATGCAGCCGCTGGAGTTCGTCGCCGAACCGGACCGGGACGCGCTCGCGAACGGGATGGCGGAGCTATTCGAAACCGGGAGCTCGCGGATCGAAGCGGACGTCCTGACCAAGGACGGTGAGCGGATCCCGTACGAGTTCGTCGCCTCCGGGCTCGAAGCCCCTGACGGAACCCCCGTGCTGGCCGGCATCGGGCGCGACATAACGGACCGGAGAGAACGCGACCGGGAACTGGCCAAGTACGAGCGGATCGTCGAAACGATCGACGATGGAATCTACGTGGTCGACGAGAACGGCCATTACACGATGGTCAACGACGCGTACACCGAGTTGACCGGCTACAGCCGCGAGGAGTTGCTCGGTGAGCACGCTACTCGTATCGTCGACGAGGCGACCATCGAACGAGCGTCGGAGCTACGGGCGGAGATGGCGGACGGCGACGCGGCAAGCCCGACGCTTGCCACGACGATCCGGACGGCGGACGGGAATCGCGTTCCAGTCGAAGTGACGTTCACGTCGCTCCCGACTGACGGGGGTCAGGAGCGAGTCGGCGTCGTCCGAGACGTGACCGAGCGCGAGAAACAGCGGCGGAAACTCGAGAAGTCCGAACGCCGGTACCGAACGCTGGTCGAGAACTTCCCGAACGGCGCGGTCGGCCTGTTCGACGAGAACCTGCGCTACACCGCTGTCGGCGGAGGGCTTCTGGACGTATCCAGCGTCGATTCGGAGGAGCGGATCGGAAACAGCGTCTACGACATCTATCCCGACGAGATAGTCGAGGAGGTCGAACCGTACTTCAACGCGGCGCTCGCCGGAGAGTCACATTCTTTCGAGACCGACTATCATGACCGTCACCTGTTCGCCCACACGCTGCCGATCAGAAACGCCGACGACGAGGTGTTCGCGGGGATGCTTGTGGTACAGGACGTTACCAAACGCAGGGAGTATCAGCGGCAGTTAGAGGAGTCGAACAAACGGCTCGAACAGTTCGCGTACGCCGCCTCTCACGACCTGCAAGAGCCTCTGCGCATGGTTTCGAGTTACCTGCAACTGATCGAGACCCGGTACGGCGACGCCATCGACGAGGAGGGCCGGGAGTTCCTCGAATTCGCGGTCGATGGCGCGGACCGTATGCGCGGGATGATCAACGGGTTGCTCCAGTACTCGCGGGTCGAAACCCGAGGCGACGAGTTCCAGCCTGTTGATCTGACGGACGTCCTTGCGGCCGTTCGCGAGGACCTCCGGATAAAAATCGAGGGCTACGACGCCGAGGTCACGGCAGAGTCGCTCCCGCGAGTCCGTGGCGACCCGGAACAACTCCGTCAAGTCCTCCAGAACCTGCTTTCTAACGCGATAACGTACAGCGGCGACGAACCGCCCCGAATTCATGTCTTCGCCGAACGGAGCGGCGCGGAGTGGACGGTGTCAGTTTCCGACGAGGGGGTCGGTATCGCTCCGGAGGACCAGGACCGGATCTTCGAGGTCTTCCAGCGGGCACACAGCCACACCGAACACTCCGGCACGGGGATCGGCCTCGCGCTCTGTGAGCGGATCATCGAACGGCACGACGGGGAGATCTGGGTCGAGTCCACCCCGGGCGAGGGGACTACGGTTTCGTTTACCGTTCCGGACGTACAGGAGGGGGCTAACGATTGATCTCGAAGTTCATGACGAGTGGGTTCGTCGCCTCGAAAAGCGAGGTCCAGGTGCGAGAATCGAACCCGGTGCGAGACCCGGTCTCTCGTCTCGCGTGATTCGATTCTCTTTCGGGGGGACGGCACGCTCCTCACGTCCGTTCGTCGCGAGAAGGTCCAGGTGCGAGAATCGAACCCGCGTCTCAGCCTCCACAAGGCTGAAGGATAGTCCACTACCCCAACCCGGACACACCTATTCGTAACAGGTGAGGAATTAAAATACGTTACGACTCCGGGCTGTGACTGTCACGAAGAAACGGGCGCACCGCGTCGGCGACTCGTTCCGGGGCCGACTCGGTCGCGACGTGCCCGACGCCATCGAGTTCTACGAGACGAGTGTCCGGAAGGCGCTCGCGGAGCGCGAACACGGCGTCTCGAAGGTGTTCGGGCCCGCGTTCGCCGGTCAGGAGAAGCGTGGGGACGTCGATATCAGGCTCCTCCGGCAGTCGAAACGCCTCGACGGCGCGGTTCTCCCGGATGACCGTCTCGGTGCGGTCGAGATTCGCCTCGTCGGGCCACCACGGCAACGCTTCGACGTCCGGAACGCCGCCGCCTTCCTCGATGAACAACCGCATCGCCGCGCGGCGCTCGCCGGCGTCTAGCCGTTCCTGCATCCGGTCGGCCAGGTCGTCGCCGCGGTGTTCACCGACCAGAAGCGCCGGTTCGTAGAGGACGAGTGCGTCGAGGTCCACCTCGTCGGCGGCCGCGAGTGCGACCAGTCCACCGAACGAATGGCCGAACACGACGGGGTCGCCGTCGACGGCGGCGACGAGCGTCCGCAGGTCCTCGACTTCGCGGTCGAGGTCGTACTGTTCGGCGTCGCCACTCTCACCCCGTCCGCGTCGGTCAGGAGTGACGAGAGTGAAATCCTCGTCGAGGTGAGGTCGGAGCGCGTCCCAGTGCCGGTGGCACCCCGACCCGCCGTGTAGGAGGATCAGCGGCGGTCCGTCGCCGCTGCGTTCGTAGGCGATCTCGATGCCGTCAGGGGCTGGTACTGTCCGCATGTCTCGGTTTGTTCTCGGGGATTGCCGCAGATAGCGCGTTCTCGGATTTGTGAGGCCATTTATACCATCTACGGGAACGACCGTTTCCCGACGGGGTGTGCGGAGGACCGACGGCTTGCGATATCCACTAGCGGGCGGTGCCGACCGCCCGCCTCGTATTCGTCGTCGAGACTCACACCGATCTGTTCGAGCGGCCCGTGAAATACACCGATCTGTTCGAACGGCCCGTGAAATACACCGATCTGTTCGAACGGCCCGTGAAATACACCGATCTGTTCGAACGGCCCGTGAAATACACCGATCTGTTCGAACGGCCCGTGAAATCTCCTGCTGTCTTTCGACGCGTTACGGATGCATCTACCCGAACAGCAGGTCACGGAGCGACGTGTCCGGTTTGAACCGACTGACGAAGCCGTCGGGTAACGTATCCCACTCCAGTTCGTCATCGCCGGGAGTCGCCCACGTGTCGAACCCCGGATCCTCAGCGGGCGGACCGCCGCGGTTCCCGCGCGGCGGCGGTCCGTGAGCGTAGACGCCGTTCGGGTTCGGATACGTCCAGACGTGGAGCATACAGGGGGTTCGGCAGGGGAGTTTCAGGCTCGTCTTCCCGTCCGATCCGTACACCTTTTGGTAGTACCACCAGGCGAACCGCCCGGGAACGCCGGTGTGGTAATGCCACGGGGCACACGCCTCGTCGCCCTCGCCGTAGACTGCCGGGGGGTCGTCGACGGCTTCGCCGTCCTCGGTCGCAATGAACATCACGCCGATCGGTCGCCACCACTTGTTGTCGACGAGAACGGACTCCGGGCGCTCAGGATCAAGTACCGTCTCGTCGCCGAGATAGTCCGGATTGATCCAGTGGGAGTACCCGCCTTCCTCGCCGGACGACGCGAGGTCGAAGTAGGGGATGAACCCTTCGTCGATCAGCGTTCCGACGTTCGGGTAGCGGTCTTCGAGCGTTCGGCTGACCGCGTCCTGAATCGCCTCCGTCTCCGGATGGTCGTCGCTGCAGTCGTCTCCGTGTGTGTCCGTACAGTGTTCCATCCCCGGCCGGATCGTCGCCTCGGGACAGCGTCCGGCGGTACCGATAGCCTCTCCGCTGGCGTGGCGAACGCCGACGGGCGCGACACCGAACGCGCCGGACGTGGTCCGCAGTACTGACCGACGGGAGAGATGGCGATCTGGCATGGTACCAGACAACACACAGGCAGCGCAGAAACGGTTTTTCGACGGATTGACGACGGTATCGTGCGTTTAGATGCGGTTTTATACCCGAGTACTTGCGTGTCCGTCGCTTCTGTGGGTGGCTATCGGTACGATGGTTCAAAAGAGATTTACACTCGAAATTAAATACCAGAACTGTGTCCCCTCGCACACCCCTCCTCAGACCTGACAGGTATTTCGACGGACGCCAGATCAGCCTCGCTCGCGGCATCGCAGTCGTACTTCTCGTTACCGTTGGGCTGACGGCCGGAGTGTACTCTCTCGGGTTTATCGTGACCGAAAACATCGACGGCACTGTCACGGTCGACAACCCCGACCGCCCGCCGGAGAACTTCTGCGACGGCACGTTCGAAAGTGCGAACAGCAACGCTGACTGCGATGAACCGGCGACGGTCGACAAGGACATCGACGTCTTCCTCTGGAAGGCCGTCGGCAGCGTCGCGGGGCAGATGATCGTCGGGGTCCCGGTCCTCTGGTTGTTCGTCGGCCTGCTGTTGTACGCCGGGTCGTGGCTGTTCGATGGCGACGGGCCGAGATCGAACGCCTGGGTCGTCGCGGCCTGGGGGCTGGTCCCGAGCGTCGTGAGCTTCGCCGCCGTCCTCGTCGTCCTGTCTCTCACGTTCGATCCGGTGACGGTCACTGCCGGAACTGACCCGACGGTGTTTCGCGACGACGTGATCGGCGAGTTGGGCGTACTCCATACGGTCGGAGCAGTCTTCGGACTGCTGGGGACGCTCTGGGGCGCGGTCATCTGGCGGTTCGGTCTCGAAGACGGTCGAAACCTCTCGGGTACTGGGGCATCGATCGTGGCCGGCGCGGTGGCCGTTTTCATGTTCCTGTTCGGCGCGGCCTGACCTGCGGCGGACTGTATACTGACGGACGGAAGTCAGTGACGAATTTCGCGGGGACGTTCCCGCGAAATATCTGAACCTGTTACGTCCGACAGTATAGAATCCGGGACGCTTTTGCTCACGCCGCGCCTACGAACGGTCAACAGTGGCCATTACGGACAAGATATACGTCAAGAATCACCGCCAGCTCGCCTCCCAGCTGGAGACGAACATCCCGAAGGGGGCGTTCAAGGGGGCGACGCTCGACGTGCTCTTTCAGGGCGACGGTCTGGAGAAACTGAACGAGGCGACGCGGGACAAGGTGCTCGACTTCGCGGAGGACTTTCTGGACTGCGGCTGTAACAACAACCCGTACTGCGGACATCCCGAGGAGAAGTTCGTTCGCTACCTGCTGGAACTGCGCGCGCAGGGTCTCGGTCCTGCGGCTATCGTCGACGTGATGGGCGACGACTACATGCTGTACGCCTACGAGGGCGACGTTCTGTCGTTTCTCGACAACGGCGTCCGGACGCTCGAAGCGGCCGAACAGCTCGCGCAGGTCGACGGAAACGAGGAGATGCAGCGGCGGATCCGCGACGAAAAGGAGACGCTGTCGGGCTGAGCGACAGCAGTTATCTGAGACTGTAGTAGTCTGCGTTTCTCCCCGTCGTCCCGCGTCGGCCGCTCGTATCTGGATGCGTCGGCCGAAGGTTTTCCGAGTGCGTCGGACGAGCCTCTCGCGTTCCCGACTCCGAGACCGGTTCCGAGTCAGTCGGTCGGGAAGACCGACTTCTTCGACGTCACCGTTTCTTCGACCTGCGACCAGACCAGTACCACCCCGATAGCGGCGAGGAACGCGCCGAACGCGAAGGGGACCACGAACCCGAACTCGACGAGAAACCCCGACACTAGCGGCCCGAAAGCGACGCCGAATCCGAACGCCATCGTCAACACGGACAGCGTCGATCCGGACTGCCCGTCCGGGGCGATGTCACCAGCGAGCGCGAGCGCGGGGGCGAACACCATCGCCCCGGCGACGCCCTGAGCGAATCTGGCGGCGAACATGAGCCACGGGTCGTACAGGACCCCCTGTACGAACGTCGTCGGTACGAGCAGAACCATGCCGAGTACGATGAACCCCTTTCGACCGTAGAAGTCGGTCGCCCGTCCGATCGGCATCTGGAGCAGGATCTGCGCCAGGACGAACGCCGCGAACTGGAGTCCGAACAACGTCGGTCCCTGGTTCAGTCGCGCGTTGATGATATCCCCGAGCGTGGCGAACATCGCGATCCCGACGGCCATGAAAAACGAGACCACACCGAGAGTGAAGACGGGGTCGAGTACCCCTTGGCCAGTGCGGTCGATCATGGTGATCCCGGCCATCGAATCGCCCGCTTCGGCCGATTCCATGTCGGGATCGCGGATCAGGAACGCCACCAGAACGAAACTGAGGGTAGCCGTCAGCGTCGCGAAGTAGAACGCGGCGTCGAACCCGCTAAACTCGAGTTGCACGGTACTCAACTCCAGTGCGTACGGACCGGCCGACACCACGGCACCGGCGGCGATGGGACCGACCCCGAAGCCGACGAGTCTGAAGGTGTTGTAGGTGCCCATGTTTCCGCCCCGGTTCGTCGCCGTCGCCAGGTCGTTTACCAGGGCCACGGTCGTCGGGATGATCAGCGCGCCAGCGATGCCCTGCAGTACGCGCAACCCGACGAGATGCCAGTACGTCGACGCAAGCGAGTACGAGAAACTGGCCACACCGATGAGTACCAGGCCTATCAGAACGAACACCTTTCGACGGCCGGTTCGGTCGGACAGTCGACCAGTAACCGGTTGCAACGGACTGTTGACGAACCCGAACAGGGAGAGGACGATGCCCGTTACTGCGACTTCCGTCAGGCCGTACGTGTTCCCCTGGATCACTCCACTCCCGATGAAAAGCGGGAGCACCACGATGAGAAAGGAGTTTCCGACCGACTCGGTCATGCGGGCGAGAGCGAGGGTCAACACCTGCGGATCGATCTCCAATCGACTCGCTATCCCCATCGAGTCACCGGCACTGACTTCACCATATAGGGATATCCGCGTCTCCGGTGAATATTGTTGTGGATACTGACGGACGCCGGTGATGAACTACTGTAGTCACTGAAGCGGTTGACACGCTGATCGCATCGCTGTCCTGCGATCAGATGTACAATCACTGTCAGCGGCTACTACACATGGGGCGTTCCTGTGACATCGCTGAAACAGGGGGGCCTGACCTAGGAAACATTAGCGCCATCCCTCACCGGTATCGCGTATTCATTGACTTAATTACAATGATGCTAGTACATTGTATTTAATACAGAAAACAACATCGTGTTGTACTATGAGATCCGTTCAACGGTTCCTACACACCGTCCGGTCAAAGTTCCTCCAGTACGGATACCGCGGACCAGTAAGAAACGTCATGCAGTGAACGGGACTTGATGTCGCTCTCGACAGGACGTACTATCAACTGTTCAATTACATGGACCGGTTCGAGGAACGGAACCTCGATGAGACGACACAAACGATAACCATTGACGGGACGGAGGCGACCTTTCGGAAACAGTCCGCACGAGAACACAACTTTCTCCCTGACGTTACATCTAGCTACGAGAACCAACTGTTCGACGATTTACTTCACGAGTTAACTGACGGGGACGTTTTCTACGATATCGGTGCTCATATCGGACTCATAAGTTGCATCGTCGGTCTCCAGGAGGCGGAGGTTGATATCGTCTGTTTCGAACCCCATCCGAAAACCTTCGACAGTTTGGTTCGGAATTTAGAGTTAAATGACGTAGATGCGAACGCGAAAAACTACGCAGTTTCAAACGATGAGGGGGAGATACGATTCGATATTCGCCGAGAGGCGGCAGGGGGAATGGGTGCCGTTCGGCAATCCGGATCCGGTCCGACAGTTCTAGTTACGACACTTGATGCCGTCGTGGAAGACGAAAACGTAACCCCACCAACTATCGTTAAATCAGACATTCTCGGTGAAGAGGGCAACTTGATCCGTGGGGCTCCGAAAGTTCTGTCTTCGGACGAGTGCCGACTCGCATATATTGAAGTTCATCCCGCTGCCCTGAACCGAAAGGGCAGCAGCGAAGACGAAGTCCGAACCCTGCTGGCGGAATACGGATTCGATATCGTGGAACTGACAGACGAAATATTGAAGGCCACAAAGCGGACCCGTAGCCCAAATTATATTCTCCGTAGGGAATAGTTTGATTAACTTGTGAGTAGTAATTCACACAACTGTAATTATGCGTGAAAATGAGCCAGATCCGAATATTGTACTGATCGTTATGGACACCGCTAGATACGATTTTGTCGGGAAAACCGAACGGAATGTCACTCCGAATCTCGCCGATATCGCCTCTCGGGGGACGTCCTTTCAGAACGCGTTTGCAGCAGCACCGTGGACCTTACCATCTCACGCGTCGATATTCACGGGTGTTCATCCGTCCGAACACGGTGCCCACGCCGGCAATAAGTATTTAGATCCGTCAGTTCCGACTTTCCCGGCGATTTTACATCAGTGCGGGTATACGACGATGGGGGCCTCTAACAACGCCTGGATCAACGATCAGTTCGGAATTATCAGGGAGTTTGATAAGTTCTTCAAAGGGTGGAAGCTGATTCAAAGGGGGGAGGATTTCGGAAAAGCCGGTCTGACAAACGAAGGCCGTGACAGATTACGGAAAGCGGTGAAAACGACGCTGTCGGGGAACCCTGTTGTCAATTTTCTCAACGGACTGTACCATCAAACCCGGTCCCGATTTCGATCCGATAACGGAGCGGCGAGGGCGAACAAATGGATCCGTAAGCAGTTACAGTCGTATTCCCGGGACGATCCGGTGTTTCTCTTCGTGAACTACCTCGAACCGCATCTGGAGTACGACCCGCCCGAACGATTTGTGACGGAGTTTCTCCCAAGCGGTGTAAGCTACGATAAAGCGGTGAACGTTCCGCAGAACCCCTGGGAGTACATCAACGGGTCGCTCTCCCTTCCGGAAGACGAACTGGACTGCCTGAAGGCGCTCTACGCCGGCGAGATACGATACCTCGATCACAGGATCGGCGAGTTGCGGAGGACAATCAACGAAACCCTCACCGAGAGAGACACCATCTTCATCATCACCTCGGACCACGGGGAGAATATCGGCGACCACGGACTGATGGACCATCAGTACTGCTTGTACGATACGCTGGTACACACTCCATTGATAGTCGAGGGAGGTGGGTTTTCGACCGGGGCGAACCCGGACGAACTGGTTCAGCACACGGATATCTTTCCCACGATACTTGACCTGATCGGCGAAGAGGACGCGTCCGTGAAAGAGAACCTCCGCGGGAACTCTTTCCATCCGAATGCTGAAGAGAGCGGACACGACTTCGTGGTCTCTGAATACATGGCTCCACAGCCTTCGATGGAAGCCCTAACGGAACGGCTCTCCGGGGTAAATGATCGTATGCGGACGTTCGACCGAAGTTTACGGGCGATACGTACGAAGACACACAAACTCATTCGAGCCTCTGATTCGAACGACGAGTTTTACGACATCCGTAACGACCCCCGGGAATCAGAGAACCGTTTCGCGAAAGACCGGGAAACCGTAATCGAACTCGACCGAGAGCTAAATCAGTGGAAACGGTCCAGAGCCATGGCACCGGAGGTTCGGGACCAAAACGCCGACGTTGACCGCCAAACTGAAGAGATACTGGAGGAACTGGGATACCTTTAGATTACCACGTCTCAGTCGGTGGGGTGTGATCGATCTATTCCAGATACCCGAGTAACGCATTCGTTCCTTTCTCCGGGAGAACGGTATCTAATATCCTCACTTCGGCGTCTTCTAACCCTAAGACGACAAGGCCCGCTAAGTAGACACCGAACCCAAACACACCCCCGAAAAGCAATGAGAGCGTATTCCCCATCAGTGTCTTCACACCGTACATCGCTACCAATCCGAAGACCCCGCTCACAGCGGGTTTCAGCATCGCCTTTGAATACGGGAACAACCCCTCCATATGATACACCTCGGCGATCCGAACGAGGTTAATCACGCTGAGCGAGAGTGCTGTTGCTATCGCAGCGCCGACGATACCGTACTTTACTATCAGTACGTAGTTGAGTATAGTGTTCAATACGCCGACCGTAACCTGATTGCAAAGAACCAGATACTGATGGTTAGACATCATGAGAACGTACCCACTGGGACCGACTAAACCACTAATCAGCTTTGCTATCGCTAACAGTATCAGAATAGTAGCTCCGGTCGTGAAGTTGCTCCCGAAAAGTTGTAACACACTATCTCGGAACGTTATCAGGTAAGCCGCCAGAAACAACGATGCTGTGAACGACCATCGTGTCACTATTTTATATACGGCGTTCAGCGTTGGCTTCTGATCTGACGAGTAGAGTTTCGAGGCGATCGGTGGAAACAGTTGGTTTATCGCTGATAACGGAAACGCGATAATGCTCGATACGAGTACGACGACGTTGTATACTCCGACTGAACTGGAACTGAGCAGGACCCCGACCATTAGAACGTCAACTCTAGTATATAGGATCGATGCCGCGTCTTTCAGGCTGACTGGAAGGGAATAATTGTAATACTCATAGATCCTGCTCGGTGAGTACGAAAACGTTGGACGAATTCGGGACTTCCGTATGAACAACAACAGTGATACTGCGAATAAAAGAACCACGGAGAACAGAAACGAAAACAGAAACCCATACAGCGACAGACTCAGTACGTATGTTGCCGCTGCAGCAAACGTGTATACCGTCGGCCGTAGGATTTTGTCGATCAGTATCGGATACGATGCTATCTCCATGGCGCGGAAGGAACTTTTAATGACTTCGACGAAGGTGAGAACTATCAGAATAAGTGAAAATATCTCAAGCGCGGGCACTAGTAGCGGATCTTCTAATGTGAGAGACGTTATTACCCCGGAAAACAGGTAGAGCGTCCCACCGATCAAACTACACCCCAATAGCGAACTGATAACTGTTAGACCGAATATGTCGTTTTGAGTGGACTTGTCGTCCTCGTACTCCGGTATGAACTTCAAAACGGACTTGTTCGCACCGAAACTGGAGACGAGCAGCAGTGACATGACGAGTGAGTTCGCAAACGCGAAAATCCCGTACAGGTCCGCCCCCAGTGATCGCGTGAGTAGTAGGTTAAATACAACCAGTAATACGTTACTCGCCACTATCCCGAGGAAATACCAGTACGACCCTTTAACGACTGAATCGAGGGACGAGACGATCAATTTCGACGAAGAATCCTCCCCCATTACTCACGACACCTCTCGTAGTGGCTAAACAGACTCATAAGGGCCAGGCATCAACGGTTGTTCTCCGCTGGGTAGGTATTATACCCCTCTATATCAATTTATCTTAAGACTAATGAAAAGACATTCAATTATAAATATACTTGTATTAAAGTAAAATATATTATATTTTCTATTAGTGAGAATTAGTTTAATTACTCTCTAAGAGAATACTACCTTCTGATGGGTTCAACTCTGGTCTCTGCAGTTCAACACCCTCGACTGGCAGTACAAAAGTTAAATAACTTATACCATCGGCGGCTGAACAGGAGACGGTATAACGAAAACGGTGTCGACGTATTTGAACAGGACTGGGATAATCTGATCGTTCTCGACGCTTGCAGATACGATACGTTTTCCGAGAACTGGTCGCTGACTGGCGATTTATCCCGGAAAACATCTCGTGGATCGAGTACGATCGAATTCCTCCGTGGGAACTTCGCGGGCCGGTCACTCCTCGATACGGTGTATATCACTGCAAACCCCCAGCTATATCATAATTTCAACTCCCTGTCGCCGGAACTGTTTGATATCGTTAACGTGTGGAGGGAGGACGGTTGGGACTCCGAAACCGGCACAGTTCTCCCGGAAACCATGAACGGACGCGTCGATGAACTACAGGCCGAGTATCCGAACAAGAGATACGTTATACATTACATTCAGCCACATTACCCATTCATCGATTCAAACACCGACTTCGATAAAGGGCACCTATCGGGAAAACGAACGGACGAGGTGAACCTGTGGACCAAATTGATGAAAAACGAACTGAGTGTGCCGAGAAACGAACTCTACGCGCATTACGAATCGAATCTGAAGAGGTGTATTCCACACGTAGAGGAGATCATCGATGAGTTAGACGGGAAAACGGTTGTCACCTCTGATCACGGGAACCTGTTCAACGAGTCTATGTCGCCGATACCCGTACGTGGGTGGGGCCATCCCTTGGGGATCTACGTCGATGAGTTAGTGAAAATCCCATGGTTCGAGTGTCCATTCGAGAACAGACGTTCCATCGAAAAAGGCTCTAAAAAGGAGAGATATCAGCTCGAAGACGTAGGCTCAGTCGAGGAGAGACTCCGAGATCTCGGGTACACTGCATAGATGGAACCAAAAGTAGCGATATTCACGGGTTGTTTCACGAACAAATTCAACATAAAAAACACCGTGACGAACATCGGGTGGATGCTTGAGCGGTATTCTCTCGATCTGGTTACGACTACGGAACCGAGCTATCGCACTCGTATAGACGAGTATTACGATACCGTGTATCGAGGGAATTTCTCGTCCGGACGGAGAGCCGAGGCGGCTCTCGCTTGGCAGTACGCCGCACACAATGATCCTGACCTCATACTGCAGATCACTCGCCCGCCGACACACGGGTTAGTGGTGGGCATAGTCTCTGAGGTATACGATATTCCGTTTCTCTATAGATACAGCGGTGACCGGTTTCGCTCGTACCGGTATCAGGACGGGTACAAGAAACCCGTGTCGTATCTTGTCAACAACGTCTTTGGTCGTGTTCCCCCGGTACTTGCGGATCGTTCCATCGTTCTGGGAGACACCGGTCGGAAACGGCTCGTCCGACGGAACGTCCCGGAGGAAAAAACCGTCAAGATCCCCCCGTCGATTAACTCTAAACGGTTTCAACGAAACGAGTTGGGCGAAATCGACTTCGGCACGGACAGGGACGTAATTCTGTTCATTGGGCGGTTCACTCCGCAGAAGGGGTCGCGTTTACTGAGACAAACGCTTCCACGGGTAGTCGAACGACGGGAAGATCTGCATTTTGTCTTCGTCGGACAGAGAGACGGAACGGAACCTGAACTCTCGGTGATACGGGATCACGTCGATTTCGTTGGCCCGGTCGATCCGGGCCGAATACCGGAGTATCTACACGCCGCTGACCTCCTTATTCATCCGTCCTTGACTGAGGGCGTTCCACGAGTGATCTTAGAAGCGCTGTCTACGGGCACTCCTGTCCTGGCTCGAAACGTCGGTGACATCGCGGAGGCAACGTCTAATCTGTTCAACTCGAAGAGCGAATTCGTGTCCAAACTGACGAACTGGGAGCGCTTACCTGTCGAAAGCCCGGAACGGTTCTACCGGAAAAACGTTCGAAAAAAGCTGGTGAACACAGTTGAGGAAGTAATCGATGACTCTTACTGAAATCGTAGTCGTCTCTGAAACCAGAACAGAAGAACTTGCAAAGCCGCTTTCGACGACTGACGTCTCAGCGTCCATCCTGACTACGAATTCGGATAGCAGTCTCGTCTGGAGATATCCTTTGTTGTTGCTCTCGGCACTGTATCACGCGGTAGTTAAGCGGCCGGATGTTATCCTCGCGAAAGGAGACGGGTTCGCTAGTTTCGTTGCGACGATAGTCTCGATACTGACTCGAACTACGTTGATCGTCCGACTGGGTGGCGATGCGTGGCGAGTCAACCGAGCAAAGAGGAAAGAACATATCCAGCAGCGCAACTATAAAAAATATTCAATATACAAGGCTCGGAGTCTGCTTCGTCGGTTTACGTTCCGTTTCACCCACGGATTCCTAGTCGTTTCCAACGAGATCCAGCGTAGCGTCGAACAGTATACGGGTTGTCCTCCGGAGCGGATAGAACTCACGCCAGTGCCGAAGGAGGTCAGCGATAGTAGCGACGACGCTGCCGATCTGCAAGAGGATGACCCTTTTATCGTTCTGACTGTCGCGAACTTACGGTTCAAGGGGAAATACGTAGGGGCCCGAGAAACGCTGGAGGCGCTGAAGCCGATCCTATCCGAGAACCGATCGGTACGGTTCGTTATCGCCGGTAGCGGCTACTA
This sequence comes from Halostella pelagica, assembly GCF_004762015.1. NCBI lineage: Archaea > Methanobacteriati > Methanobacteriota > Halobacteria > Halobacteriales > Natronoarchaeaceae > Halostella > Halostella pelagica. Next base: position 165,873 of record NZ_SJES01000003.1, on the reverse strand, counting down.
TCTCTCGGAGTTACTCGAAGACATAAACCGCGTCTATCCGTCTCCTGATGTTCGCTGTCGGATCAACGCTGTTGGACACGTCGATAACATCTTCGAACTGTACAGCATGTCCAATATATTCATCTATAAGAGCTATACGGACGGAATGCCGAACGTCTTCCTCGAAGCTCAAGCGTGGGAGCTTCCCGTCCTCACTAACAGTGCATTCGGTATCGACGATTATACGGACGATCCGACCGGTATTATTACGTACTCAGACACGGCCGAATTTCGGCGAACGATGAGGTCATTGCTCTCTTCGCCGACTCGACGGCGAGATATCGGTCGAAAAGGACGAAGATACGTCAAAGAGAACCACAGTAACCGGGTAACCGGCGAGCAGATCCTCCGCTCCGTCGAGTCGATCTTACGGAAGAGTAACTAACGTTTCCGGGGGTCAAGGGCGGCGAAATCGGTAGTACCCTCCAACCGCGGAGATGAATATAAGGGAATTCACGCCGGCCCCGACGATAGTCGGCAGAGAGTGGTAGTTGATCAACCAATAAGAGATCACAGACGACGTAGCTAAACAACAGATCCCGACCACCGCCGTGTTTTCAAACGTCAACAGGGCTGTTACCGCTACGAGCCCTGTGATTATGAGGAGCAGTTCTAACATAGGAACCGGGTCCAAACGCGTTTCTTCGTATTCATAGAACTCACCGGTCAGTCTTGATACACCGTGTATTCGTCGGATGTGTACGTTTTGCTGAGTCTCGGGTTCGAATCGATCTCGGTTTCATATCTCGATAGGGACTCGTAATACCGCCAGGTGTCGTCGCCTTTGAAATTCCGGTTCCACATCTGTTCGCTCACGATCAAAGAGTCGAAACTTCCGTTCTCGGTGCTGTTAGCGCCTATTATATACTCATATCGGCGGCTATTGAATTCCGAATGAGAAAACGGCACTTCCTCGCCGGCTTTTGCGTAATAACTCCGTATCACGCCGAATTCGTTAAATCCAGTGAACACAGCGGAATCTGAACTCGACTCAAGGTGAACGGCGACGGATTCCGTCTGCGTCTCGTCGACTTTCGTTTCTGGAACGTCGTAGGCGAAGTACGCTGCCTGTGAAAGCAGCGTCAGGACGAGAAACGCCACGACCAGTGATTTACCGATGTACGCCGTGTTATATCCTGTTCTACCAGTCACCGCGACGATCCTGAAAACGGTGTACACTCCCAGTATCGGGCCAGCTAATCGCAAAAACTCGTAGCTCACGTTTCCGAATGAGAAGACGAGGAGCGTGTCAAGGAGAAGTGCGAACACCAACAATAATGCGAACACATCCGGCGAAGACAAACTATCCCTTCCCTGAAACACCAGCAACAGGGCGTAACTGATCACTGCAATGAGAACGAGCAGTCCAGTCAGTAGAACGTAAGTCGCGTCGATAAACTGCGGTATCTGTCGGGAAAACCCCGGCGCAATGAACTTCTCGTTAATCGGGTTGTTCTTCCCCCCGAGTTGGAACAGGAACTCCATGAAATGGGTCAGCGGTTGGATCCTCCGTTCGCCAATTAATAGTCCCGGCAGCAATTGATCGTACACTTTACTATTGAACGAGAACAAAAGGATCAACACTATCGTTGCGTATCCGGATACTGTTCGAACGGGTTCGTTTTTCACCAACGGTAGAAGGAAACAAAAAGCGAAAACGAACGTCACTGCCCAGACTTCAGCGTGGGGAGAGAACGATTTAACACCCAGGAAAAGCAGTAGAGAGACGACCCCTATACGTTTATCTCCCGATTCCAGATACCTGTACACAGCTGTCACAGTGATGAGGTATAGAAGGGACCCGACTGAGTATTCGACAAAATGGAGGACAGTTCCGTAGTGAAAGACCGCTGCGCTAAATCCGAGCAGGAGGGCTACACGAAAGTCGTCGAACAGAACGCTACAGACGTATACATAGATAAAAAACGACAGCACCGGGACGACCGGGATGTACAGGGATCGTAGAACTCCCAACCCAGTGATCTCGGAGAGGGTTATAACGTAAAACGGAGACAGTGGAAAGGTTTCGAATGCGCCACCGTCTAAACTAACAGATCCGGTAGAAGCGGCTTCTATATATTCTGGCACACGGAGGTTAAATAAAAACCCTGAGCCCATATACTGCCCAGAGTAGATGATCGAGGAATTGATCAGTACGAACGACAGCAGAATAATGGCCAATTTCAGACACGAACTTCGACTATAACGTGTCATTTTCACGTTTGTTGCGGACTTTTTTTCGGGTTGCCGTAGTTACATCCTCGACTGTTTCTGACCATGAAAACCTCTCTTTGACGATTTCTCTGCCGCTTTCCCCCAACCGTGCTAGTCTCTCTTGGTCACGAAGCAGCGAGAGGACCCTCTCAGCGAAGGCCTCCGCGTCCCCGACCGGTGCTGTTTTGCCGACCTGCTGTACAAGCGAGGCGATCTGTTCGAGATGGGAAACTACGACTGGCGTTTCAGCCGAGAGCGCCTCCAAAACGACCCGTGGAAATCCCTCCGTCCGACTCGGAAGGACCAGAACGTCGGCGGCCGAATAGATCGACGGCATCGCGTTGTACTCGATGTGGCCGAGAAAATGCACTGATTTCCTGCACCCAAGCCTTTCGGCCAAGTCAGTGAGATCAGTCCGCAACGGGCCGTCCCCGCACAGGAACAACTCCGCGTCAGGATACGTCCGTTTGACCGTTTCGAACGCGATCAGAGCGTCCTGCGGTCGTTTCCCCTCACAAAGTCTTCCGACAAACAGGATCGCTGGACCGGACGACTCTATTCGAGGGTCGGAGTCGGTCTGCGGTCGGAACATCTCGTGGTCGATGCCGTTGTGGACGATTTCAATGTCCGTACTGATCCCGAACTCACGGAGCTGCCGCTTTTCTTCGGCTGTGTAGCAAAAAACGACGTCCGAACGATTCATCGTGAACCGTCCAACGGTGCGGTTGTACACCTCAGAGAACCAGTACGGGACGCTTTGAGAGTGACTGCCGTGATTCGTGATGAGTAACGGTGTGTCGTTGATACACCTGGACAGAGCGCAGAAATTCGTCGTCGCTCTCAGATGAGAATGTGCATGCACTACGTCGTATTTGCCCAGGTCGATCAGCGACTTGAGAACGTCTGCGGAAAACTGATTTTTAAACAGTTCCACAGTACAGGGATATGCGGTCACGTCGTAGTGGTCGTCTCTGTATCCACGGCTGTCGTCGGACACGGTTACTACCTCTACGTTGTGACCTCTCAAGCCCTGGTCTCTGCTTAATGCGTGAACGTGATACGCGCCGCCACCGAGGGCTTTCGGATACACTTGTTGAGCTACACGTAGTATCTTCAGATTCTCGGCCTCACACTGATCTGTCATTGCTGTATTGAACTCACTGCGACATTCACACTGCTACACACGGGAGAGTACCGTCCGAATGGGTCTCGTTCCAGAACGGGGAGACGGATCGGTCATTATCGTAGCCAACTGATGAGGATCGCCCGAGTTAGTCCGACCGCGTAGCCGATCTGTGGTTTCTTTGTCTCGCCGGCCTGTCTCTCTTTGATCATGATCGGGAGTTCTTTGATACGCAGCCCGTTCTTTCGAGCTTCGATGATCAGTTCCGGTGCGCTGAACCGCTCTTCAGTCAGCGTTAACTCATCCAGTTCGGACCCCCGAATCGCCCGATAACCGTTCGTACAATCGGTGATGTCCGCCTTCGTCAGCACGTTTATCAGCACCGTGAAGAACCGAATTCCACTCTGTCTCACGATACTGTTCCCGGATTCGTCCTGGCCGATATGTCTCGATCCCATCACGTAGTCCGCTTCTCCGTCGATGATCGGCGATACGAGTCTGTCGAGTTCCTCGACCGGGTGTTGTCCGTCACCGTCCATCGTCACGACGACTGCCGCCCCGTCGCGTTGCGCGATTTCGAACCCGGTCTTCAGCGCGCCGCCCTGGCCCTGGTTGAGCGGGTGTTCGACGACGATGGTACCGTTGTACCGCGCCCGTTCTGCGGTGTTGTCAGCGGACCCGTCCGAAACGACTACGGGTTGAATGTAGTGTCCTCGAACTCGGTCCGGGAGTGACTGAACCACCGACTTGATAGTCTCTGCCTCGTTGTACGCCGGAATGACTACGTAGATGCTCTCTCGGCCGCCGTCTGTCATCGGCGCGTCGTCGACTACGAGATTGCGCGTTAGTTCCGAGAGGTCGCCACGAACGTTCTGGACGACGCTCGACACGTACAGTAGGAACGTGAGCAAGCCGAGGTTGGCCGCCATCGACATCACGAGTGGTCGCTGTTGTATATCGAGGGCCCCGCCGAGTACTCCGAAAAGCCCCGGAGCGAAGGCCATGGCCAACAGTCCACTGGCGAAGATCACTGCGGCGAAAAGGTCGCTTTTGACGAACCGTGACCGATATCGTTCGAACCCCCAAAGGAGGACGCCTATTGCAAGTAGTAACAGGATCGAATCGAGGGTAATGATCGGTACTTGCATCATGACGCGGAATTTCCTGCAGTATACCCCACATTTGGCTCCACTTTCCACCCGTCGTACTCGGCACCCTTGGACCAGCCCTCACGGATAACTGCGGCCGGTAGAGTGCGTCGGCTACGTTCCCTAACGCGATGGACCCCTCCTCGGGACACCCACCTCTGTGCTCTTGGTTTCATTCTTCTATAAATATAGTTTATTTATCTAATCTTATCCAAGGTAACTACTGTACGTGACGGTGACGATGCGATTACCTCCATCGATGATTTTCAGCTACAATGGAGGATTTAGTAAATTCACCTACTGAAATTTCAATCAGACTACGAAATAGATATAAAAATCCTCTGCCTGTAATTATAGCACAGAGCGAAACGAATGAACGAAGGCCTGCGCGAGATGATGGAGACGGTGTTTAAGCGGATAGAGTTTCTCGACGCGCTCGCCGAGAACCCGTCGGAGAAACGGGAACTGGTCAGCCAACTCGATGTCTCACGCTCGACTGTAAACCGAGGTGTACAGGACCTCGAACAGTTCGGACTCGTCGCGTACGAAAACAGTGCCTACGAACTGACGGTCTGTGGACGACTCCTTTACGAACAGTACTCACGGTACGAAGAGAGCGCCGAAGCCATCGTCGCTGCAGACGAACTGCTCCAACACCTCCCGAAAGAGACACCGATCAGTCTGGACTTCATTTGGGACGCTGAGGTCTTCGTCGCCGAAGAGCCTGCTCCCGCCGTTCCGGTCTCCGTCCTGACCGAGATCATTCGCGATGCCGACCGGATCCGCGGGCTCTCGCAGGCCCACGCTGCGCCGAAGGCCGAAGACGCGCTCCGGATGGCGATCGACGGGGGTGCAACCGCCGAAATCGTGTTCTGCAAAGCGGTGTACGAACACGTTCAGGCGACGTACGACTGGATAGCGGACCGGATCGCGGCCGGCGACTATCAGCCGTACGTGACCGGCGATCTCCCCTTCGGTCTCATTATCGCCGACCACGACGAGACGACGTACTGTTGTGTGGTCGTCTACACCGACCAGAGCAGTATCGCTGGTCTCATGGTTAACGACACGCGAGCGGCGGTCACCTGGGCGTCGAAGCTTTTTGAATCGCACCGCCAGCAGGCGGACCCCGTTGTGGAAGCCGAAATAGAGTGAAGTCAGAGCGGCCGAGTTGCGGTCCCCCGTCCGACGCGGGCGACCTGGACTCGTACTCGAGGGAGACGACTCTGTGTCGCGTCCTGCCCGGCCGAACCACCCCGTACCGTCGAACGACTGGGTTCCCGAACTGCGTCGTCGCTGTCCGCTGTCGTTTCGTTCTCCGACTCCGTCACGTTCACCCACAGATGCAACTCCCGGTATGCGTTTTCGGGGGTCGGCCGGTCAGGGACGCCGTCACGGTACAGCATGTACGTTAGCCGGAGACGTTCACCGGTCATCGTCGGCGAGACGTTGGTCGTTCGGAGCCACGTCTCGTTGTGTCCGAGTTCCCCTGTCGCGTGCTGTGACACCGCTTCTCGTTCCAGTATTCGCGTCGAGTTGTTCGCCAGTTCGACTCGGTGAAGTTCGACTGCGACCTGGTATTCCTCGGGTTCGTGTTCCCGATTGACTACGCCCGCGACGATCTCTTCGCTCTCGCCCCGCGTGAACTCCGTCGGATGCTCCTCGGCGACGAGGTCGCCGGTTTCGTTCTCGGTAACGAGGTAGAATTCGGTGAACGATTCACCCTCGTTCGGGGCGGTGACGGCGTACCCCACGCTCCCGACGGCGAGCAAGACACTGAGGACGAGAATCACGTTCAACACGGCGTCTCCACGGGTATCTGGTTCGAACAGTTCCGACCGTCCGGTTGCGATCCAGGCGCGGTAGGGGACCCGAAACCGCTCGTCCTCGGGGAGGTCCCGCCGGCGATGCGCGGCCACGACGGTCGCAAGGAGCGTAAAGGCGCTGACGCTTCCCAGTACGGGGACGAGGCGGACGCCCAGCGGCGTGAAGTTCAGCGTCAATCCGAGCAGGGGAACGATGGCGATGCTCAGCCCGAACGAGAGCGTGACACGCTCGATGCCGTCGATGCCGCGGTCGCAGTGGAGCGCGGTCGTCAAGCGACCGTCTCGTTCCACCTCGGACGGCGGGGTCCCGTCCTCCGGAAACAGTGCCGCGATGAACGCGTATCCCGGTACGAAGAGGACGAACGGGAGGCCGAGCGCGACTCGGACTGGCGTGTCCCGGAGAACTGGACCGAGCACTGCCAGATTCGTGAGGCTAACGACGGCAATGATAGCGACGAGATCGGCCGGGAGCGAACGGACTGGCGCGGGGAGCAGGTGACTCCAGTCCGTCTCTGTGGACATGCATTATTCCCACACTGGAGGGCGCAAAAAATTTCGGGGTCTCACCGTGAACGAGACCGCCTGATAGCGAGGAGACTCATCGACACCATCGCGGAGATCGCGCCGAGGATCCCCAGTCCTGACTGTCCCGAACTATCGCTACCGCCGTCGTCGCTATCAGGCGCTGTCGTCGACGAGTCAGGCGTCAGAACCGAAGCGTCTCCGGTGGCGTTCGACGTCGACTCAGTCGTTCCTTCGGTTCTCGTCGGGGTCCTCTTACCCGTCGCCGTCGTCGTGACAGTCGCCGAGGACTGTGTCGTCTGCGTCACTGTTTCCGGCGTCGTCTCTGATGCCGGCGTCGTCGCCGGTCTCTCGCCTCCCGACGGTCCGCCGTTCGACGGACCGCTTTCGGTGGTTGTTCGGTCCTGCTCGACCGACAGATCTACCGAACGGCTGATACCGACGACCGCTCGTTCGCCGAACGCCGGATCGTCGGAGCGCACGCCCGCGTAGAGCGAATACTCGCCCGTTCCGATGTCCCCCGTCGACACCGATGCGGTGTACGTTCCCTCCGATGTCTGCGTCGCGGACGCTCTGACGGTGGTCTCGTCGTCCACCACTGTCACCTCGACACTGTCAGGCGATGGCGCGTCCGCGATCCGCGACACGTTCGCGGTGACGGTCAGGTCGTCGCCGACAGTCACCTCCTCCGCGGCGTCGACGGTCACCTCGTAGCCGCGAACTACGACCGGATGAACCGTCCGGTAATAGCCGTCCTGCTGCACTGCCAGCATGTACGACCCCGGGTCGTAGCCCGAAAGATCGAACGTGAACGACCCGTCTCCGTCGCCGCGTCTCTCCGAAACGATCTGTTCGTCCCCGTTGTAGAGATAAACGCGGTACGTTTCGTTCGGACCGCTGACGCTGACCGAGACCGACTCACCGGGATCCACGACGGTGAGACTCGATATCTCGTGGTCTGTCTCCTGTAACGTGACCGTTCGCACGGGCGTTTCAATGGCATCCGAGACCGTCATCTCGTACCTGTCAGGGGCCAGTTCGTGGTCGGACGGTCCGGTGTCTGCTGTCGTGTGGGCGGGAACCGCGAGTATCGTGGCGGCGATAAGTACGATAGCCACCGGGACAGTTCTATTCACACTATATGATATTCAATTTCAGTAATAATACTTGTGTATAAAATGGGGGTGCGACGGTTTCTCGGGCACGGAACTTTGGCCGGTGCGGGACATTACATATTAGATATCGTGAAAAAATATTATGAGATAGTGTATTGATTCATCTGATATGGTAAATGATTCGACTAAAATAAGAGGTAATAAAAACGCACGGAGGTCTGGGGGACTATCGCGGTATCGAGCGCGACACCTTCGTGAGAGGGCGGTCTCGGCCGAGTCCGTCACGGAGGTGTAAACCGATGGCGAGCACACGGGGTGTGACGGTCGTTGCCGTTGCACTTGCCCTGCCGCTTTCGGTGATGAGCGGCGTCGCAGTCGCGGTCACCACTACACCGTCAACCGCATCGGCGACCGGATCCGCGGTGGCAGTTCCGTCCACATCGGAGATGCCGTCCGACGGACCGTCAGCGGCTGTCGTACCGGGAACGGACAACTCGTCGGGCGAGGAGACGCACGGAACCGCCGCCGGCGACCGCCTCCGGGACGAGGTCGATATCTGGGAGCGCGCGATCTTCCCACTGCGCGCGGACGAGTCCGACGCGGCCATGCAGGTACCGAACGCGGACTGGCGGGTCCGGAGCCCGGACGCCGGCGAGGCGAGCCTGAACGCGGATCCGATAGCTGTGTTCGAGGAGGGCGACACTGTCTCCGTCGAGTTCGACGCGGTCCGGGCCGGCGGCAGCTCCGCGGAGTTCGGCGGGACGGACGTGCGTCTCGTCGCCGGGCGTCTCGAACCGTCCGGTGACGGGAGTACGATTCTGGGGACCGAGGTCGGCTCGCTCTCGTTGCTGGACATGAACCTCGGGGAGATCAACGAGGACCTGACGTTCACGCACGTCGGCGATACAGAACTCGACGCTGACGGCCGGGCGACCGTCCAGTTCGACCCGCCCGAGTCCGGACAGTACGTGTTACTGCTGGCGAACGCCTCGGACGGTGACGGACTCGTCGTCGCGGACGGGAACCTCTCTGTCGACGGGGACGCGACGCTGCTCGGCGTCGATCAGGCGGCCGTTCGGACGGGGGCGTCGTCGGTCGCGCCGACGACTATCGACGGGCAGTCGACGGTAACGCCGGGGACGAATCTCACGTTCGACGCGTCAGTCGAAAACGCGGACGGTCCCGTCGGCCACACGGTCGTCGTCTACGACGAGACGACGGGATACGTGAACCAGAGCTTCGTCGTCGACGTCCGAGAGGACCTCTCGGCAGGTTTCAACGCATCCGAGGACGTCGTCGTGGAACACTCGGTCGCCGAGACGAACGGCGTCGCACGCTTCGAGGGCACGGTCACGGTCGACGGGACGACGGTGACAGACGCCCGGCGGGTCGGGTCGGTCTCCCTCCCGACGTTCGTCGATAGCGTCGCGCCGGCCCAGTTGAACCCGGACACGGAGTACGTCCCCGCGGAGGGCGGCGAACGTCTCGACGCTTCGATGACTGCGGTCAACGGTTCGGCGAGCGAGTCGCTCACCGTCGAGACGCTCGATAACTGGACGACGGATACGCGCTACCGGTGGGTTCACGTGGCCGTCGACGCCGACGGCGCGATGTACACCGAGACGGACACGTTCCGCCTGTCGTCCGGCGGCGGCCACGGAACTGCTCCCGACGACGGTGGCGGAACCGTGCCGGGCGGCGGTGCACCGCCGTCGAACGGCCGCGACCCGACTCCGGAGATGGACGTTGCTGTCACGGACGCTGGCGAAGGGGCAGCCGTCGAGATCCGCGACGCCACCGCGTACGACCCCGTCGACCTCAACCTGTCGTCAGTGCTCGCCGACCGCGAGGGCGTCAGACTGGAACGGGTAGCTGTCGAGTTCACACGGGACACGGACTTCGACATGACCGTGACGCAGGGGCCCGAGCCCGTCCCCTCAGTCCACGGGACGGACTCGGACATCGGGTACATCAACGTCTCTCACGACGAGGACCCGCCGACTGACGATGTCTCCCTTACGTTCACTGTCGACGATACAGTTCTCGAAACGCGCGGACTCGATCCCGGCGACGTCACACTGTATCGATACACAGGGAGCGAGTGGGAACAACTCGACACCACGGTACGCGGGTCGACGGACGCGGGCTACCGCTACACCGCTACGTCGCCCGGGCTCTCGGTGTTCGCCGTCTCGACCGCGGAACCGCAGGCCGCGCCCCGGTCCGCGCTCCGGACCTCCGACGTGACGCTCGACCCGGACAGGATCGCGGCAGGTAACGCCACGACTGCGAGCGCCACGGTCCACAACACGGCCGACGTTGCGGGGACGTTCACGGTGAACCTGACCGTCGACGGGACGGTCGTCGACCGACAGTCGGTCACCCTCGGCACCGGCGACTCGGAGACGGTGACGTACACGCGACAGTTCAACGAGAACGGCCGGTATCAGATCGGCATCGCCGGCGTCGACGCAGGCGAACTCGCGGTCTACGAACCGCCGCGGACGACGACGGCGACGACCGGTTCGGGGACCGGCGACGAAGACGAGAGCACCGGCGGGGTACTCCTCCCGCTTTTGCTCGCGTCGCTCGTCGTCGCCGGCATCCTCTACTACACACTGCGAAACGGCGGCCGCCACTTCCTGTCTGGCGGACTCGGCGGGGACGGATCCGACGCTGACGATTCCGACGCGTCGGCCGCCCTCGGTGACCGCGGCGGGGTCGGGTCGGCCGGGTCGCCGGGCGAGACGAGCGCTGCGGCGGACAGCGGCGGTGTGGCTACTGACGACGGTGCCGACGGCGCGCAAGACGAACTGGATCCGACGGATATCGTCGACGAGGACCCGGAGTGACCCGGCTGAACTCGGACAGTAATACTGGAGGAGATGGGACGGTCATGGAGACGGAGACGCGCTCGAACGACGAGACGCTCCTCTCGTGCCGGTCGCTCACTCGGGAGTACACCCGCGGGGCGGACGGGTGGCTCTCGCGAGTTCGGTCGACGGACCGTCCGAGCGTGACCGCGCTCGATGGCGTCTCGCTGGCCGTCGACCGCGGCGAGGTCGTCGGAATCGCGGGACCGAGCGGGAGCGGCAAGTCCACGCTGCTCCATCTCCTCGCCGGCCTCGACGAACCGTCCGACGGAACGATCGAACTCGCCGGGACGGACGTAACGGCGCTCTCGGGCCGCGGCCGAACCCGACTCCGGTTGGACCACGTCGGGGTCGTCTTCCAGCGCTTTTACCTGCTTCCCTCGCTCTCCGCCCGAGGGAACGTCGCGGTCCCGCTGATCCAGCGTGGCCGTTCGAAGCGCGCCCGGCGCGACTGCGCCGAATCGCTCCTCGAAACCGTGGGACTGGGTGACCGGGCCGCACACAGTCCGGACGAACTGAGCGGCGGCGAACAGCAACGCGTCGCCATCGCCCGCGCGCTCGTGACGGACCCCGATATCGTGCTCGCCGACGAACCGACCGGCGAACTCGACTCCGCGACCGGCGAGCGCGTTCTCGAACTGTTGACCGAGGTCGCGGACGACAGAGCGGTGGTGCTCGCGTCGCACGACGACCGGGCGCTGCGTCGCGCCGACCGGGTTCTCCACCTACGGGACGGACAGATCGTCGACGATGGCTGAGGGATCGAGGCTGAGACGGTTCGTCGGATTGGTCGGAGTCGGTGCCCGGAGCGCCGTCGCCAGACTGGTCGGCGGGCGCTCTCGACGGGTGCTCGTCACCGTCGTCGGCGTCGCCGTCGCCGTCGGATTCACCCTCGCAGTCACCGGCGTAGCGCTCGGTCTCGCGAGCGGCGCGACCGTCGGCGGCGAGGACGTGGATTACTGGATCGTTCCGGACGACGGCTCCTCGACGATGACGGTAGCGTCGGACGGCCTCCGACTGGGGGATTCACACGCGACGGCTCTGTCCATCGCCGACGACTCCCGGGTCGACCACGCCTCGCCCGTGTTGCTGGAGTTCGTCGGACTCGAAAACCCCTCCGCGGGGGTCGGGGAGTACGTCCTCGTCGTCGGCGTCGTGCCGTCGGACGAACCCTTCGAAGTGGCCGGCGTCTCGACCGGCGAACTGACCGCGGGCGACCCCCGGTACGCGAACGGGAGCTACGGCGGCGACCCGACGAACGAGGTCGTCCTGAGCGAGAGCGCGGCCGGCCTGCTGAACGCTTCCGAAGGCACAGACCTTCGGCTTCGAACGCGAGACGTCCGAACGCAGCGCGTGGCTGTCGAGGATGTCGACGGTGCGAGTTCCGCGGGTGTCGGCTCGGTCCCGATAGCGGTCGTTCACCTCGCGGAACTCCAGTCGGTCACGGGGACGACCGAGGGCGACCACGCGAATCAGATACTTGTCATCACGAACGACCCGAGCGTCCGCGGCGACCTGGAGGGCGTCTATCCGGAAACGAACGTGATCGCGCGGGACGGCGTCGGGCTTGACCGCAGCGGAGAGGACGAACTCCCGCTCGCCGTCGTCGTCGCCGCGTTCGTCACGGCCGTCGGCGTCGGCGCGCTGACGGTCGCGACGATGATGGGACTCGAGGTCACGAACGACCGCCGACGGCTCGCACTGCTGGCGGCGGTAGGCTACACGCGGCGGTCGCGAGCGCTGGTCGTTCTCGTCGAAGTACTCACGGTCGCTCTCCTGGGCGGCCTTCTCGGCGTCTGCCTCGGAGCCGCCGGTATCGAGGGGACGAACCGGATCGCGGCGTCGGTCGTCGGTGACGCCCCGCCCGCCCGTTTCTCTCCCGTGTTGGTACCCTACGGCATCGGTCTGGCTATCGTGATCGGTGTCGTCGCCTCGCTGTACCCGGTCTACCTGAGCTATCGCACCCGGCCGATGGAGGTGATAACGCGGTGATCCGACCGTTACGAGCCGTCCAGCGGCTCCGCGCGATGGCCGGCGTCGCCGGGGCGTGGATCCGTCACGACCCGGCCCGGACCACGCTCGCCGTCGTCGGTATCGCACTGGCGGTCCTCGCGGCGACGGTGCTCGCCGGAGTCGGCGTCGGCGTCCTCGCGACGGCTGAGACGAAGTTCGACGCCGCGGACCGCGACCTCTGGGTGACCGGCGGCCCAGTCAGGTTCGACCCGGGAACTGTCGGCGGTATCGAGAACACCGTGGTCGACGCACACGAGGTCGCGGACGGTATCGAGTCGCGCGACGGTGTCGAGACGGCGGTGCCGATGGCGTTTCAGTCCGTCTACGTCAGCCCGAACGGGTCGGACTTCCAGACCCACGTCGGGGCGGGTGCGCCGGCGCGGGGACCGTCCGTCTCTATCGCGGAGGGTAACCCCTTCCGAAACGACGATGTCCACTACGCGAACGGCAGCTACGACGGGCCGATGACGCACGAACTGGTGATCGACCGCCAGACGGCGAACCGCTTCGACGTCACCGTCGGCGATACCCTCCACGTCGGCGGAACGATCGAAACCGCGCGGAACCACGAGTTCACGGTGGTCGGCATCTCGCCGACGTACTCGCGGTTTCTGGGGACGCCCACCGTGACGATGCATCTGAGCGAACTCCAGGAGGTCACAGGGACGACCGCCTCGGACCGGGCGACGTTCATCACCGTGGACGTGCGTGACGGCGCAGAGACGGCCGCGGTGAAAGCGGAGATAGAACGGGCCCACCCCGACTACGAGGTCCGGACGAACGAGGAGCAGATACGGGCGATACTCGGGGAACGGGCCGTCGTTCTCGCGGCCGCGGCGAGTCTGGTTACGTTGGCCGTCGCGGGCGGACTGGCGCTGACCGCCAACGTCCTGTCGTCGGTGATCTACCAGCGACGCCGGGAACTGAGCGTTCTCCGTGCGCTTGGATGGTCACGGTGGACGACCGTCGGGACGACGACGCTGTGGGCGTTGTTTCTGGGACTACTGGGAAGCGTGCTGGGCGTTCTCGCGACGTTTCCCGTCGCGTTCGGGGTAAACCGCCTCGTCGGCTCCATCGTCGGCTTCGACGGCGTTGTCCGTCTCTCGCCGCGGATACTCGTCGGCGGCGCGGGGCTCGGAATCGCCGTCAGTCTCGTCAGCGGGTTTCTGGTCGCCGTCCTCGTTTCCCGGCACGACCCGGTCGCCGGCGCGGACCGGTAAGACGACCGATCACCGCGTTCGAGGGCTCTCTTCCCGTCTCCCGAGAAGGCCTCTCAGCTCGCTCGCTCCGGGCTTGCCGTCCCGCACCCAGACGACGAGCGCCGCCGCGAAGAGAGCGATCTGGAAGATGAAAAACGGCGTCGGTTCGATCCCCAGAAAGTGCGCGGCGAAGTCCTGCTGGGTGTCGTACTCCACGGGCGGCAGGAGCGGCCAGAGGAGGAACGCGAGTTCGTCCGCCGTTCCGCCGGGGACGACCGGGAGGGCGTCGCCGGCGAGATGGCTGAGGTATCCGAGACCGAACGCGACGGCGACAGGCCCGTTGCGGAGGCGTCGACAGACCAGACCGACGAGACAGACGACCGCCGCGGCGACGAGTACCGAATGTGTGAGCGACCGGCCGTTCGGCAGGACGCTGACGCTCCAGGCGAGCGGTTTGTCGACCAGGTCCGGAAACTGCGTCCCGAACGCGAGCGCCAACGCCGCGATTCCGCCCGGCGGTCGGCCGTCGTATCGACGCACGTACGCCGAATAGAGCAGATACCCGACTGCGAGATGTCCCCAGGGCCACATTCTATCCGCACGTTCACCGGGCGGCCGTAAACCGACTTCGACAGCGGGATGGATCATTACTTTGTATCTCGACGGTATCACTCACAAATAATGGCCACGCGCCGACGCTGGCAGTTCATCCACGCGCAGGTAGCTTGGCTGCTCGCGACGATCCTCTCTCTCTCGCTGTTGGGGGCGTTTTCGCTTGAGCTGTTTTTCGTCGTTTCGCTCATCGGCTTTCTCGTCGTGGTCGAACTCACCGGGTCGCTTGGCGTCACGCCGCGGTGGCGGGCGCGGTTGAAATGGATCATCCTGCTCGGACTCGCAGTCTTCGCGTCCATCGTCGTCAGGCGACTCCTCGAAATCCTGCCGCCGGGGGTGTTCGGCTGATGCGCTCCCCGTTCGACCTCGGATACCCGCAACTGCTTCTCGCGGCGCTCGCGCTCGGCACCGTCCTCGCCGTCGGCGTCGCGGCGAGTACGTCGGCGGCCGGATTCGGCGCGTTCAACCCGGGCTGGGACGGCGCATCAGACCTGCGGAGCGCCGCGGAGGCGGACGGAGCGGAACCGTTCGTCGTCCGCGATGTCGACGAGTACGACTCCGTCGCGACGAACGACTCCATCGCGCTCGTCCTCTCTCCGGACGAGCGGTACGACGACCGCGACGCCGCGCGTCTCCGCGAGTACGTGGAAAACGGCGGGACGCTCGTCGTCGCGGACGACTTCGGCGACAGCGGCAACGCGCTGCTGGTCGACCTCGGTGCAAGGGCTCGCGTCGACGGGCGGCCGCTGCGCGACGAACGCCGACACTACCGCTCGCCGGCGCTCCCGCTCGCGACCAACGTCTCGAACCGCTCGCTCCCGACTGACGTCCAACGCCTGACGTTGAACCACGGAACTGCCGTCCGACCGAACGGCACTACCGTCCTCGCGACGACCTCCGCCTACGCGTATTTCGACGGGAACCGTAACGACGAACTCGACAATTCCGAAACACTGTCCGAGTATCCGGTCGCGACGGCGGAATCCGTCGGCGACGGACGAGTCGTCGTCGTCGGCGACCCGAGCCTGTTCATCAACGCGATGCTGGACCGGCCGGGGAACCGCGCGTTCGTCAGGGGACTGTTCGGGTCCGCGGACCGCGTCCTGCTCGATTACTCGCACTCCGAGCACGTGCCGCCGCTCATGGCCGCCCTCATCAGCGTCCAGCGGTCGTCTGTCCTCCAGATACTGCTCGGGACGACCGGCGTTATCGCCATCGCCGCCTGGGCGCAGTGGCCGACCGCCGGGAGGCGGGTTCCGTCCGTCAGTTCCGGCGAGTCGCCGTCAGAGCCACCGGAACTCTCGGCCGACGACGTGGCGACCGCCGTCCGCGACCGGCATCCCGACTGGAACGATGAGCGCGTCCGACGGGTGACACAAGCCATTATGGAGCGCCGCATCGAACGTGAAAACAATGGCTGATCCGGCGACGTTGTACGAGAAGGCTCGGGACGAGATGTCATCGGTGCTTATCGGCAACGACGACCTCATCGAGCGTATCACGATCGCGTTGCTGACGCGCGGCCACGTCCTGCTGGAAGGCGTTCCAGGGACCGCCAAGACGACGATGGCGAACCTCTTCGCCGAGGTCTCCGGCCTGGAGTACTCGCGGATCCAGATGACGCCGGACATCCTCCCCGCGGACATCACCGGGACGCAGGTGTATCGAGAGAACACCGGAGAGTTCGAACTTCAGCGCGGCCCCGTCTTCGCGAACGTCGTCGTCGCCGACGAGATCAACCGCGCGACGCCGAAGACTCAGAGCGCACTGCTCGAAGCGATGCAGGAAGACCACGTCACGATCGAGGGGACGACGCTCGGACTGCCGATCCCGTTCATGGTAATCGCGACGCAAAACCCCATCGAGATGGAAGGGACCTTCGAACTGCCCGAGGCACAGCGCGACCGCTTCCAGTTCAAACTCACCGTCGGTATCCCGGACCGCGAGGAGGAATCGCGGCTGCTCTCGCGGTTCGACGAGGACCCCACGCTCGACGCATCGAGCGTCGAGCAGGTCGTCGACAGGGACGACATCGTGGACGCCCGCGACACCGTCGCAGACGTCTACATCGACGAACGGGTCCGGGAGTACATCATCGACATTGTCGCCGAGTCGCGCTCACACCCGGACGTCGAACACGGCGGGTCGCCGCGAGCGTCGCTCGCCTTCCTCGACGCGACGAAAGCGCGTGCGGCGATCCACGGCCGAGGGTACGTCATCCCGGACGACGTGAAGGCGCTCGCGGAACCGATCCTCGCACACCGCCTCGTTCTCAACGCCGACGCGGAACTCGGAGACGTCTCGCCGTCGGCGATCGTCGACGAGATAGTCGCCGGAGTCGAATCGCCGAGCGGCGAGTCGACATCGGCAGACTCCGGCTCGGATTCAGTGACGGCGGACGGCGGCCGGATGACTGACGGCTGAACCGTCACGCCGTCGCGGTCTCGGGCCAGCGGAGCGTCACCAGATAGTCCGCGCGCTCAGCGTCCCCGCTCGTCGTCTCGGCAACGACTGGCGCGTCCAGTGCCCCAGCCAATCCCACAGCGAGAACGGACGGGATCGGATGGTCGAACCGGTCGACGCCGCCGAACGCGCTGTCGGTCACGCCGACCGTCGCACGCCGCTCGTCGGGTGAGACATCGGCGTTCAGGCTCTCCGCGAGTTCGAACTGCTCGGTGACGGCGTCGGCGAACTGGTCAACGACGGCAGCCGGGTCGTCGCCGGGGTCGCCCGTCCGGACAGCGTCGAACTCACGGACGAGCGGGCTCCCGGTCGGCCGTATCGAGACGCCGCGCTCGCTCGGCTCGTCGCCGACGACGAACGGGGCGGCGAGCGCGTCACCGTCGGGGATCTCGTACTCGGCGTGCTGCGGGACGAACAGCCACGCCTCCGGGTTCGACGCACCGGTTGGAACGTACACCGTCCGGTCGGTGAGGCCGAGATCGTCGACGATAGCGCCCTCCGTGTCCGCCATCGCGCCGTACACTGCGGTGCCGACGTCGGCGGCGACGAACCGCTCCGGCGTGAGGTAGTACGTCAGGACGGCACCGAACAGCCCCGTCCCGCCCAGAGCCAGTAACACATCCCGTGAGGTGGGAAAAAGTACGGCACCGACCGTCGCGAGCACGCCGACCGCGGCGAGTCCGAGAGCGCTCCGCCGGTAGCTACTCCGCCTCGCCAGCGCGTACGAGCGTCGCAGACGTTCGTTCTCCTCGCGGAGCAGTTCGACCTGTAATTGGAGTTCGTCGTCTCCGTCGCCGGTCGATCGTTCGTCGTCGCTAGCGGTCGGTTCCTCTTTCTCCTGGGTCGTCGATAGCTGTTCGTTCCCGCTCATCTATCTGTCCCCACGAGGTCGAACCGAACCAGTTCGTAGCGGTGCAGCCCGTAACTCCCGAGTGCGACAACGAGTGCCAGCAAGCCGACGCTTGTCCAGTGTGTCGCCCCCAAGCGGAGACTCCCCCAGACGACACCGACGACAAGGCCGACAGCAGTCAGCACCGCGACCGCATCGCGACCGCGCGCAGTGGACGCGCTCGCGTCGACGAGCGACGCGAGCAGTCCGGCCTCGACGGCGACCAGTGCGGCCGGAGAAAGCCCATTCGGATCGAGTGCAACGAGAAGCACGTGCCCCAGCGCGACGGTGTACGGGGGCGGAAAGATCACCGCGAGGACCAGCAGTGCGCCGCCGACGAGACCGTACTGGTCCGCAGTGACCGCGAGCGCCGACGCCGCGACGATGACGCCCAGTACACCGACCGGGCCATGAGAGACCGTGACGAACCCCGATCGGCGCTCACTCACGTGGATCCCCTCCCCGGCGTCGCGCGTTCACGTCTCGAAGACTGTGCCGACAGGACGGCAGACAGCCGTCGTCCCGGCCCGACTTCGAACGCCGAAACCCGTTCGAGACTCGACAGCGAGCGGCGGAAGGACTCGAACGACGCGTACGCCTCGTAGGCGGCCTTCAGGTCGGCGAGACCGCCGGCTTCGAACAGCGTGTTCGGTGTGAGAAACACCATGACCTGCCCGTTCCCCCGGCGGCCGACCGTGACGGCGTCTCTGATCGCTTCGCGGTTCGTATCGTCGGTGACGATGATCGACCAAGCCGTGTCGTTCAACTGTAAGGATTGCTGCCGGACGGTCCTCGCAAGCGGCTGGTCCGCGATCCGATGGACGTAGCTCGTACGTGCATCGAAGTACGGCCGAAGCGTGCGCCCGAACGGGGACTCGTCGTCGGCCAGTGACGCGGCGGCACGGCTCGTCTCGCCCGTCGTTCTGCGGGGCCGGAGCGTTCGGCTCGCCGTCTCGTCGGTACCGATCGGTCGCAGGTCGCCGAGAACGCGTCGGAGCCGCCGGTAGTGTTCCGCCGAACTGTGGGGGGAGAGAGCGTTCGTCGTCCCCGCGTCCCCGACTGTGTAGAGGCCGACCCGGCTCCGTAGCGACCGCGCGCTGTTGACGAACGCCAGGGCGACTTCGCGGGCGTAATCGAGTTTCGTCTGCCCGTCGCGTCCCGTCGCCATCGCCGAACGGTGGTCGACGAACAGCGCCGTCGTCGGATCGGTTTCGAGTTCGAACTCGCGAACGTGGGGATGGTTCAGCCGGGCCGTCGCCTTCCAGTCGATCCGGCGGACGTCGTCGCCCGCAGTGTACTGTCGGACCGTCGCGGGTTCGAGCCCTGACCCGCGCTGGTCCGAGGTGTGTTCGCCGAGTCCCGTCGCGATCCGGTCGCCTGCCTCGCCGATGTGCATGTCTCTCGGAGCGCGCGGTTCGACGGTGATCGATTCGGCGGTGCCGACGGGAACGACCGCGCGGAACAGGCCCAGCGCGTCGGTCGCGGAGAGGCGCGGCCGGTCGAACTCGAACTCGCCCGCGACGGGAAGCGATAGTTCGAACGCGGTCGTTGCCTCCTGGCCGCCTAACGCTACTGTCCGGTCCGGATCGGCACCTCCCGTCGTACCGAGCGGCGGCGACGCCGTAACCGCGAGATCGAGTGTCGTCAGCGCCGGTTTGGTGACGGAAAGGGCAACGGTGACGCTGTCACCGGCCGTGACCGTGCGCTGAGAGAGGGTCTGTTCGATATCGACCGTCCCGACCGTCGAGCGCAAACCTCGGACGAACCGGAACTGCTGGGCGAGCAACCAGCCACCGAGGACGGCCGCACCGACGATCAGTGTCGGTCGGCGGATCGCTGCCCCGCCGACCGCGAGGAACGCGACGAGCGCGACGATGGCCCAGTACCGACGTGACGGCTCCATTATTTCGTTAGTCTCCGCCCCGATAATTGAAGGTAGGGGGTCGCCTCCCCTCGGCCACGGAAGCGTTTTTGTCGCTTCCCGGAATCAGTTACCCATAGCTGATGGACCCCCGCCGACAGTGCGCTGTTGCCCTCGCGATCGGGATCCTCCTCTGTGGAGCGGCGATCGTTCCGTCGACGGCAACGGCCGCCGCAACTGACGCCGTAGATCCGCCGCCGTCCGACCGCGATCCCCGCGCTCTCAGCCAGGCGGACGGACAGGAGAACAACACCTCGACGCCACACGAGAACCCGTCCAAGGCGGGCGAAGAGGGCGACGTGGACGATGTCAGCGACTGGCTGACCGCTCGACTGGCCGACCAGTTAGGCGAGAGCACCCTCCGCCTCAGCCAGGAGGAGTACGACGCCGCGCGAGCGGTCGTCGGCGACGGGTACTCTGACCGTCTCGAACGACTCGTCGACGTCGAGGGCGAGACGGGAAGCGACGGAAACGATAGCTCGACGTTCGAACGGGCACAGGAGAACCAACAGGAGTTCGTCTCGTCGGCACAGGCGTACCGCGAGACGAGAGAACGATATCGGGAGGCCAAGCGGAACGGGAACGAGTCCGGCGCGCGACGCCTCGCCCGAACGCTCGACCGCATCGCAGGGGACGTGAACAACAGCGGGTCCGGGCTCCGTACCGACTATCGGATCGTCTCGAACAGAACCGACAGGGACCTCACAGCGGAGTCGCGGGAAGTAGCGAAAATCACGGAAAACGTCACCGCAACGCAACGCGAGATACGGGAGGTAGAGTTCGTCGAGACGACGCTCACCGTCGAGCGCCGGTCCCGAACGGTGTCGTTCAGCGACCCACTCGCGGTTACCGGTCAGGTAACGACGGCGAACGCGTCGGCGCTCGACAACGAAACTGTCGTGCTACAGTTTGGCGACCGGCGGCGCCGCGCGACCACGAACGCGACCGGCCACTTCGATCTGATGCTCCGTCCGACGGTGCAACCGCTGGACACGCGGAACGCGACCGTCCGGTTCGTCCCGTCTGACGCCTCGATATATCTCGGTGCCGCCGAGAACGTCACCGTCGAGTTATCGCAGGAAACGCCGACGGTAACGCTCGACGAGACGCCGTCCGATATCGCGTTCGACGAGTCGGCCGCCGTCACCGGTTCGGTGTCGGTCGACGGCGATCCCGTCGGTGCCGTACCGGTCGAGATCCGAGTCGGCGGCGTCCCCCTCGGGCAGACCCGAACCGACGACGATGGAACGTTCTCCCTGACGACGCCGCTTCCGGCCGCGGTTCCGACGGGCGACCGACGGATCAACGCGTCGCTGCCGTTCCGCGAGCGAGCGCTCTCGTCGACGGCCGCCGAGGCGGCGGTGACCGTTCGGAAGTCCGATACGTCGGTAACGCTCTCGGCGTCCCAGAGCGGTGCGGAACGGATCAACGCCACTGGACGGCTGACCGCGGTCGACGGGACGGCCGTCGCCGACCAGCGCGTGGAACTCAGGGTGAACGGTTCAGTCGTCGACACCGTCCGGACCGACGACAACGGCCGGTACGAAACTGCTATCGCCGTTCCGCCGTCCGTCCTCGACGACGGTAGCGGACGGGTCCGTCTCGCCGTCGTCTACTCGGTGAACCGGACGAATCTCGCCGACGCGCGGGCGTCGACTAATATCACCGTTACCGGAACGGCGGAACGGACGCAACTGTTGCCGACCGAGTGGCGTCGCTTCCTTCAGGTCGCGCTGGTGATCGCGATGGCGACGGTCGGCAGCGGCCTCCTGTGGCGACGGCGTCGGACGACGAGTGACCCATCGAGTCCCGCCGAGAGCGCCGCGAGCGGCGAGAACGCCGTTGAAACTCCAGTTCGAGACCCGGGTCCGACCGATGAACCGTCGCTCGACGGTGCGCGAGCGGCGCTCGAATCCGGGCGGCCCGACGAGGCCGTCGAACTGACCTACGGTGACGTTCGGCGGCGGTTGTCCGGCGCGTTCGACGTTCCGCCGGTCCGGACGCACTGGGAGTTCTACCGGGCGTGCGAGGCGGCGGGGATCGACGGCGAGACGGCCGGACTGCTAGAACGGCTGACTGAAGCGTACGAACGGGCAGCGTACGCGCCGGCTGGCTTCTCGGAGTCGGAGGTCGACGCCATCATCGACGCTGTGGAAACGACGGAGATATCGACCGCACGCTGAGCGGTCACACGTCAAAAAAGGGCGGGGTTCGGTGCCGGAGTCGCTACTGCGACGGCACCGACAGCGCTCATTCGCGGGACGAGCGTCGATCGAATCTGCTCGGGTCACGCACTGTCAGTGACCCCTGTGCGAGGAAGACGTCTCGGGGTTCGTTGTCGAACCTGCCCCAGATCAGAACTTCCTGCTCGCCCGTTCCGAGGACATCGGCGGCCCGGTCCGCCCGGAACTTGGCTCGGAGGCCGCCGCCAGTCACGTTGACAGACCTGGCTGTCGCGCCCCGTCCAGCGACCGGTGCGACGGAGGTGTATGGCATCAGTTTGACCGAATCCGCGATCACGTCGTTAGGATCGAGACCGACTTCCTCCTGACGGAGAGAGAGTGACGCGTTGAGCGTGCCCCTGCCGGCGGTATTGATCTGTGGGGGCCTGAACTCGACGTCCATCGGGATCGTCGCCGGGAAATCGAGTTCGACGGGGTCGTCTCCGTTCCGCCTGACCACCAGGTTGTCGTAGTACACGTCGAGCGCTATCTCCTGTCTGATGCTCCCTCTCCCGTATCCGACGGCGACTAGTTCAGACCCTTCCCCGTACCGGTCGAGGAGGCTCTCGAACCGGTCTCTCTGACTCCCGAGGGTCCGTGCCGTCTCGGCTGCCATCTGTCCGCTCCGGATATCGTCTTCCGAAACCTGAACGTCTGACCAGCTCCGGCCGCGACCGGTTATCTGCGCTGAGACGTCGACCCCCCGCCACCGTTTGTTATCGTCCTCGCAGGAGACGGTTCGAGGGTCCGGATCGACGCCGTCGTCTATCGTCTTGAACGCGGCAAACAGACCGGTATCGTCGTCCCCGCCGCCACTGGCGTGTCTTTTCCGGACTATCAGGAACACCTCGTCAGGGGCGGCGTTTTCGTTGTGCGGTCCCTGGAAGTAGTTGAACGCGACGCTTTCGTCTGCCGAGACTTCGTTCAGGGTGAGCGGTTCGTCGAAGCGGTCTTCGAGGTTGACGAGACCGGCCGAGTAATCGCGCGTGCTGCGTCCGTTCGACGTTACGTGGAGTACGTTCTCGCGCTCGGTCTCGGCGCGCGGGTCCCCGTCGCACAGGTCGTCGTCGGTCGCCGGGTCCGCGACTCGGTGGTTCTCGACCGTGAACTGGCCGTCCATATCGAAATCGCCGAGAACCGACTGCGCTTTCGGCCGCCCGCGTGCGGCGGCGGGTACGGTGAGGGTGCTAACTCCAACTGTCGTTGCTGCTGATGCTTTGAGGAACGTTCTCCGGCTAATCTCTCTCATTGTATCACGCTAACTAAGACGAGTGTGCAACTGCGGACCGAATAAACCGACCAGATAGTTTTTACCGAAATACGAGGTAAATTAAATATGTAAACTGGATTCACACAAAAATAATATACCTATACCGGTCCGAACGGATCAGCCCTTGCGTGTCCTAAACACCACGAGCGAACACGGAAACGCGGAAATTCGATCGTACAGACGGCCGGGATCCGGTGTAGACGGCCGTTACCTGAGTAAGGGATCTTATCTGGTATCAGCGGACCTACGGTTACTGCCCTCTCTCGCGAACCCGACACTGAGAGACAGTAGTCCGATCTGAAACGTCCCCTGACCGAGAGAACAAGCGAGTTCCTTCGTCACGCTACGTGTATCGGTACGGACGCTCGTCGTCCGCCTCGTCTTCGTCGTCCAGTTCGTCCAGGTGGATCACCTCTTCGTCCGCCGTTTCGTCCTCCAGGCGCTGTCGCAGTTCCGTCACGTAGCGCTTGTGCTCCTCTAACTGTTCGCGGAGGTGGTCCGCTTCCAGTTCGAGCCGTTCGTGTTCGCGGACGAAACTCTTCGACACCTCGACTTTGGGCGGGAACGTCGAATCGTCCTCGTCGCCCCCGTCGAGTTCGTGTTCGGGAACGACCCGAACCTGACCGTCGTGGGCAACGAGCGTGTCCACGTAGTCGCGAAATACGGCCGAAAGCGAGAGGTCCCGTTCGTCCGCGATGTCGCGCAGTCGCTCGAACGCGTCCTCGCTGACGCGAAACGAGATCGTCTTGTTCTTGTTGCCCATACTGTCGAACTCTCCGCCGCGGATCCACTTCAAAGTTTGTCAGACGTTCGCAACGAAACCGCGCCGACGCAACCCAGGGTCGGGTCAGGATGCGGATTCGAAGCGCTGTGGACGATGCCGATCGATACCTCGGATCCGCCACTGAAATAAAAATGTATATAAAACCATGCCCATATGGCGCTCCACGAACTGTGTGTGTGAAGGAAACACAGAGGGACATGTTCGACGAAAACGCATGGGACCGAGACGAACAACGGAGTCATACGCCACCTTCTCCCGAGGAGACCAAGACGATAGACGAAGTCGATCTCGTCGACCTCCGACCAAAACCGATCGCGAAGTTCGTCGTCGCGTTCCTCGTCGGGTTCGTGTTCTTCCTCGTCCCGGTGCCGTGGGAGGGGTCAGTGACGGTCCCGTTCGACATCGTCGTTTCGGCAGTCACGGACACGTATCCGACGTATTCGGGCGCGTTAGCGCTGATTCTCATCGTCACCGGCGGACTACTCACGACGGTAAGCGAACTGGTCGACTGGGGACTCATCAGCGTCGACGAGACCGTCGCGGACCGCCTCCAACTCCCGTACTGGGAGACGTCGACCGTCTTCTGGTTGCTACGGGTCGCTGGCGCGGTTCTAGCGCCGATCATGTTCTTCGAACTCGGACCGGGGTGGCTTCACGCGCCGGGGGTCGGCGGTCTGGTGTGGGGGACGCTCATCCTCAGCGTCGCGGTCATCATCCCCATCGGGGCGATATTCATCAACCTCTTCGTCGAACTCGGCGGCCTGGAGTTCGTCGGGACGATGGCCCGCCCGGTCATGCGGCCCCTGTTTCACATTCCCGGGCGCGCCGCGCTCGACAGCGTCGCCTCGTGGGTCGGATCCTACAGCGTCGGCCTCTACGTCACCCGGAACGTTTTCGACCGCGGCGAGTACAGCATGCGCGACGTATACATCATCTGTACGTGCTTCGCGACGGTCAGCATCGGCTTCGTCGGCGTCGTCGCAACGACGGTCGACCTGCTCCACCTGTTCCCGATCATCTTCCTGGCGTATCTCATCTGTATCGCGGTCTGCGGGGTGATCCTCGTCCGGATCCCGCCGCTCTCCCGGGTTCCCGAAGCGTACGTCGCCGAACCGAACCCCGAGACGCCGTTTGCCGGGTCGCCCGTCGACTACGGTCGGTTCGCACTGAGCGAGGCCGTGCGGAAGGCCGACGAGGCCGGATCGATCGTGGACGCGGGCGTCCGCGGATTCGTCGACGGCCTCAAACTCGCGGTTCTCATCCTCGGGACCATCCTGACGGTCGGCCTCGCGGCCGTACTCGTCGCGGAGTACACGCCAACGTTCGACTACCTGGCCCGACCGCTGGTGCCGGTCGTCGCCGCGCTCGGCCTCCCCAACCCGGATCTCGTCGCGCCGGCGATGATAATCGGCATCACCGAGATGTTCATCCCCGCGTTGCTAGTGGTCGAAGCGGAACCGATGGCACGCTTTTTCATCGCCGTCCTCTCTATCACGCAACTCATCTTCTTCTCCGCGGTGGGGCCGATGATGATGGACATGTTCAGCGACATCCCGATCCGGTTCCGGGATCTCGTCCTGCTGTTCGTCATGCGGACCGTCATCCTCGTTCCGCTCATCGCCGTGATGACTCATATCGTCGCGGCGCTCGGAATGCTCTGATACTGTCGGCTGTACCGCCGGGACACTCCCCGGACTGCCCGACTGTCCGAACTCCTTCAGCGCTCTTTCGGCCGGCACTGTGTCGTCTCCTCGTCTCTTCTCGTGGCTCAGACCCTCGTCCATTCCCGCAGTTCAGATCCTCGACTCTCTCGCTCAGAGATACGACTGTAACGCCGTCACGAGTTTCTTCTCCGCCCTGCGGAGGTGGTCCTCGGTTGTCCGCCGTCCGATACCGACCTCGTCGGCGATCGCTTCGGTCGAAATCTCTCGCGGGATCTCGTAGTAGCCGTTCTCTATCGCCGTCAGAACCACCTCGCGCTGACGGCTGGTCAGATCCGGGACGAGTCCGCCCGGGTCGAGCAGCGGTCGATCGCCCGTCACAGTCGTCACGTCCCGCTTCGACACCACCGTGACGTCGTGGCCGTCCGCGATCAGGTCGCGGTACACGTCGCGCAACGCGGTCGAATCGAGCGCCAGGATGCGACAGACGCGGTCGTCGTCGACGTACCGGAGCGGCGGGAGAAGCAGACAGCCGTGTTCGGCCACGTAGCGCTCGACGTTGTCCGTCCGCTCGGCCGCCAGGCAGTCCGCCGTGATCGCGACCCGTTCGTCCCCCTGGTCGATCCGGTCCGCGATCCCGACACCGTCTGCGACTTCTTCGAGGACGGCGTCCGCGTCGCTTCCGACTGCGCGAACCAGGTCGCAGTGGTCGTTACACCACAGGTCGACGCGGACGTCCCGGCCGGCCGTCGGCACCGGCTGATCCGAATCTCTCACCCGCATCGTCGCCTCGTACATTATCGGGTAGTCCCCCGGCTTGCTTATAAATATGCCTCCGTGTGGCGGTCCTGTGCTTTCGCCGTGGGAGGTTCTATCACGTAATATGGCTGGACAGGAAGCGCGTTCAGATCGACTGGGAGAACCGAGCGACCAGTGGCGCGAGTACCAGGGTGCCCCCACGGGCACGGACATAGAGTGTGAGGGCTGGCGACAGGAGGCCGCGCTCCGCGTCCTCAACAACAACCTAGACCCCGAGGTCGCCGAAAACCCCGAGGACCTCGTCGTCTACGGCGGAACGGGCCGGGCCGCCCGTAGCTGGGACGCCTACGACTCGATCCTCGGCGAACTCAGGTCGCTTCAGGACGACGAGACGCTCCTCGTCCAAAGCGGCAAGCCGGTCGGCAGGTTCCGCACGCACGAGAAGGCACCTAGAGTGCTCATCGCGAACTCCAACCTCGTCGGCAAGTGGGACAACTGGGACCACTTCCACGAACTTGAGGCGGAGGGTCTCATCATGTACGGCCAGATGACCGCGGGGTCGTGGGCGTACATCGGAACGCAGGGTATCATCCAGGGCACCTTCGAGACGCTCGCGGAACTCGCCAGACAGGAGTACGGCGTCTCCGCGAGCGGAGATTCGGAAGACGGGACGTCTTCCGGTGCGGACTTGCGCGGCAAGATCGTCGCCACGGGCGGTCTCGGCGGCATGGGCGGCGCGCAACCGCTCGCCGTCACGATGAACAAGGGGGTCTGTATCGCCGCTGAGGTCGACGAGTCGCGGATCGACCGCCGCATCGAGACGGGGTACTGCATGGAGAAGGCGGACGACCTCGACGACGCGCTCGAACGAGCGAAAGAGGCGGCCGAGAACGGCGAACCGTACAGCGTCGGCGTCCACATCAACGCCGCGGACATGCTCGAAGCGATGCTCGACCGCGGATTCGTCCCGGACGTCGTCACGGACCAGACCAGCGCCCACGACGAACTCGAAGGGTACTACCCCAGCGGCTACACGGTCGCCGAAGCCGACGAACTCCGCGAGGACGACCCAGAGCGCTACGTCGAAGAATCGATAGACACGATGGAACGCCACGTCGACGCCACCCTCGAACTGCAAGAGCGCGGCGCGACGGCGTTCGAGTACGGGAACAACATCCGCGGACAGGTAGAAACCCACCGCGACAGGGGAGACGCGTTCGATTATCCGGGGTTCGTCCCGGCGTACATCCGCCCGCAGTTCTGCCGCGGACGGGGCCCGTTCCGCTGGATGGCGCTGTCCGGTGACCCCGACGATATCCACCGCACCGACGAGGCGGTCAAAGAACTGTTTCCGGAAAAGGAGTCGCTTCACCGCTGGATCGACCTCGCGCAGGAACAGGTCGAGTTCCAGGGCCTCCCGGCGCGGGTGTGCTGGCTAGGGTATCAGACCGGCGGGAGCGACGGCGCGGACGCTGACCGCGAGAACCTCACCGAGCGCGCCCGGTTCGCGCTCCGGATAAACGACCTCGTCCGCGAGGGCGAGATCTCCGCACCCATCGTGGTCACGCGCGACCACCTGGACGCGGGCAGCGTCGCCAGTCCCAACCGGGAGACGGAGGCGATGAAAGACGGCAGCGACGCCGTCGCCGACTGGCCGATCCTAAACGCCTTGCTGAACTGTGCGGCGGGCGCGGACATCGTCTCGGTCCACGACGGCGGCGGAGTCGGCATCGGCAACGCGATTCATGCCAACAACCACGTCGTGCTGGACGGGACGGACCTGGCCGCCGAGAAGGCGCGGCGAGTGTTCACCACCGACCCCGGTATGGGCGTGATCCGCCACGCCGACGCGGGATACGACGAGGCGATCACGGAAGCCCGAGAATCGAACGTCGCCGTGCCGATGGACGGCGACCAGCGGGACCCGACGCGATGACCGCGCTCACCGACCCCCGCGGCTGGGACGGGTGGACCGGTACGTCGGGCGACCCCAATGACGAGCAGTTCGGCGACGTGATCGAGACGGTGGACCTCGCGGCCGCAGACAGGTACGACGCCGTCCTCGTCGGCGAACCGACCGACAGCGCCGTCATCGGACGGAAAGGCGCGCGGCAGGGTCCAACCGCCCTCCGCGACGCGCTCGCCGGTGTCAAGACGCACCACTTCGACGCCGGCCCCGTCGCCGCAGTGGCGGATATCGGTGACGTGGCGGGGCTGGTCGACGCGGCGGGGGCCGATGCCGACGCCGAAGAGACCACCCTGGCGCGGCAGGAGCGCATCGCGGAGACGACGGCGCGCGTCCACGCGGTCGACGCGCTCCCGGTGTTTCTCGGCGGCGACAACTCGCTCACGTATCCGAACGCGGCGCCGCTGCTGGACGAGGGAACTCTCGGCGTCGTCAACTTCGACGCGCACCTCGATGTCCGAGAGGTGCGCGAGGACGCGACCAGCGGGACGCCGTACCGCCAGCTGTACGACCAAGGGCTCGACGGTTACGCCTGCGTTGGCGCTCGACACTTCGAAACGTCGACGGCGTACGCCGACAGCGTTCGCGAGCGAGGCGACGAGATAGTCACCGCGGAAGAGGTGGGCGACGACGTGGTCGACGCCGTCGACCGGGCGCTCGACTCGCTCCGGGACGCCAGTCAACTGTACGTCAGCGTCGACCTGGACGTCCTCGATGCGGCCGCCGCGCCGGGCGTCAGCGCGCCGACGCCGGGCGGGCTCACGACCAGAGAGCTGTTCCGCGCGCTCAGGCTCGTCGCCGAGGACGACCGCGTCGCCGGGTTCGAGGTCGTCGAGTGCGCACCGCCGCTGGACGAGGGCGGACGCACCGCCGCGGCCGGCGGCCGGGCTCTCGCCCACTTCCTCGCCGGCGCGGGGGTGGGACGATGAGCGGCGTCGACGCGGTCGTGTACGACGCCCGGGAGGTCGTCGTCGGCCCGGACGAGGCCGAGAGCGACGGGACCCGAGAGGGAAGCGACGGGGGGTCCGCGCTCGACGTTCGCGAACGCGCGGCGGTCGTCGTCGACGACGGCCGAGTCGTTCGGGTCGGCGACACCGACGCCGTCACTCGCGAGTACCCGCCGGAGAACGCCGACCGTTCTATCGATGCGGCGGGACAGGCTGTCGTTCCAGGATTCGTCGACCCGCACACCCACGCCGTGTTCGCGGGCGACCGCTCGGACGAGTTCGCGGCGAAACTCCGCGGGAAGCCGTATCAGGAGATCCTCGCGGAGGGCGGCGGCATCCTCAGGACCGTGCGTTCGACTCGCGAGGCGAGTGACGAGACGCTACTCGCGAACCTGCTTGGACATCTCGACGCGATGCTCGACCACGGATCGACTACGGTCGAGGTGAAGTCGGGGTACGGCCTCGACACCGACACCGAACTCCGCCTGCTTGATGCGGTCCGGCGGGCGGACGAACGGCATCCCGTCGACGTCGTGCCGACGTTCATGGGGGCCCACGCCGTCCCCGAAGGGCAGGACGGAGACGACTACGTCGACAGAGTGGTCGAGGACCAGATCCCGGCCGTCGCCGACCAGGGCGTCGCCGAATTCTGCGACGTGTTCTGCGAGGAGGACGTCTTCTCGGTCGAGCAGTCCCGGCGCGTCCTCGAAGCCGGCCGAGCGGCTGGCATGACGCCGAAAGTCCACGCCGAGGAGTTCACGCATCTCGGCGGCGCGGGACTCGCGGCGGACGTCGACGCGGCCAGCGCCGACCATCTGCTTCACGCGAGCGCCGAGGACGCCCGCGCCCTCGCCGAGAGCGATGTCGTTCCCGTCCTCCTACCGGGGACGGCCTTCGGCCTCGGCGCGGACTACGCTGATCCCCAGCCGTTCCGCGAGGCGGGCGCACCGGTCGCACTCGCCACTGACTTCAACCCGAACTGCTTCTCGCGGAGCCAGGGGTTCACCGCGACGCTCGCCTGCGTCGAGATGGGAATGACGCCCGCGGACGCCCTTCTCGGCGTGACGCGGAACGCGGCGCTTTCGCTTTCCCGCGACGACGGGAGCGGGACACTCAGAGAGGGCGCGCCCGGTGACCTCGTTGTCCTCGACGCGCCGTCGCACGTCCACGTTCCGTACCGGTTCGACGGGTCACCCGTCGACACCGTCCTGAAAGACGGGGTGGTCGTCCGTGACTGACGTCGTCCTCGACGGCGAGTCGCTGACGCCCGAGGACGTCGTCGCCGTCGCGCGGGAGGACGCGACGGTTCGTATCGCGGACGACGCCCGCGAGGCGGTCCGTGAGGCCCGCCAGCGCGTCGAGGACGTCCTCGACAGCGGCGAGACGGTGTACGGGCTAAACACCGGGTTCGGCGAACTCGTCGACCAGCGCATCCCGCCCGAGGACGTCGAGCAGTTGCAGACGAACCTCGTCCGTAGCCACGCCGCCGGCGCTGGTCGGGAACTCGACAGAGAAGAGGTCCGTGTGCTGTTGCTGACCCGCATCAACGCGCTAGTCAAGGGGTACTCCGGGATACGCGAGGTCGTCGTCGACCACCTCGCGGCGATGCTCAACCACGGGATACACCCGGTAGTCAAATCCCGCGGGAGCCTCGGTGCGAGCGGCGACCTCGCACCGCTTGCGCATATGGCGCTCGTGCTGATCGGCGAAGGGGAGGCCCTCGTCGAGAGCGAGGGGGAAACGCGCCGCCTCGCGGGCGACGGCGCACTGTCCCACGCCGACCTCGACCCGTTGACTCTCACCGCGAAGGAGGGACTGGCGCTCATCAACGGCACCCAACTGACGGTCGGTCTCGCCGCGCTCGCGGTCCACGACGCCGAACGAACCGTTCGCGCCGCCGACGCCGCCGGCGCGCTGACGACGGAGGTGACGATGGGAACGACCGCCGCCTGCGACGACGCCATCCAGGCCGTTCGACCCCACCGCGGCCAGCGGATCAGCGCACGGAACGTCAAGCGACTCACCGAGGACTCGGAGATAGTCGAGTCGCACCGCAACTGCGACCGCGTGCAGGACGCCTACTCGGTGCGCTGTCTTCCACAGGTCCACGGTGCCGTCCGCGACGCGGTCACCCACCTCCGCGAAGCGGTCGAGACGGAACTCAACAGCGCTACCGACAACCCGCTCGTTTTCCCGCCGGACGCGGTCGACGACCGCGCCAGCGGCACCGACCGCGCGGCCGTCCTCTCGGGTGGGAACTTCCACGGCGAACCGCTCGCGCTCCGCCTCGATTACCTGACCAACGCCGTCACAGAACTCGCGGCGATCTGCGAGCGCCGGACCGACCGCATGCTCAACCCGAACCTGCAGGAACCGCACCTCCCGCCGTTTCTCGCGCCGGACAGCGGCCTCCAGTCGGGGTACATGATCGCACAGTACACCGCCGCGGCGCTGCTGAACGAGAACCGTTCTACCGGCCGACCGTCGATGGACAACACGCCGGTCAGCGGCGGGCAGGAGGACCACGTCAGCATGAGCGGCCAGTCCGCGCTGAACGCGCGGCGGGCGGTCGACAACGCCACGCGTATCGTCGCCACCGAACTGCTCTGTGCGGCCCAGGCCGCGGAGTTCGTCACCCCCGAAGCAGTCCGGGAGGCGGCACCCGGCGTCGACCCCGACGAGGTCGACGCCGACGGGGACGGCGACCTCGCCCACGGCGTCGGAACCGCCCGCGTCTACGAGGCGGTCCGCGAGGTCGTGACTCCCCTGACTGAGGACCGGCCGGTTCACGAGGATGTCGACCTCACGGCGGCCGTCATCACGTCGGGCACGCTGGACGCGGCGCTCGGTGACCTCGTCGAGTGAGGCTCGACTGCGGTCTCGAAGTCCCCCTCGGGCGCACCCATATCCGATGGTCGACTCCAAGCGCGATATTCGTCGTCTCCTCCAGTCTTGACGGTATCAGATACGCCAGCCGACTGAAACCCGGCGATCGGCCCCACAGTTATCTCCGGACGCGCTCTACGTCACGGTATGCCCAGAGACATTCCCGGCATCCACCACGTCACGGCCATCGGGAGCGACCCGGGACGAAACCTCTCGTTCTACACGGAGACGCTCGGGCTTCGGCTCGTCAAGAAGAGCGTCAATCAGGACGACGTGTCGGTGTATCACCTGTTCTACGCCGACCGCACCGGTACGCCCGGAACGAGCATGACGTTTTTCCCGTACGGGAACGCCCGCCAGGGACGGGCCGGCACCGGCCAGGCGAGTACGGTCTCGTTTCTGATACCCGCCGCTTCGACCGACTACTGGGTCGACCGCCTCGCCGACGAGGGCGTGGACGCGGACGACCCGCGCGAGCGATTCGGCGACACCGTGATCCCGTTTCGCGACCCGGACGGCCTCCAGTTGGAACTAGTCGCCCGCGAGGACGTGCCGGACGGCGATTCGCCGGCGGGAACGGTACCCGCGGAACACGCAATCTGCGGTTTCTTCGGCGTGACCCTGTCGCTGTCGGCCGCCGACCCGACCGCGAACCTCCTGAAAACGATGGGGTTCAGCGAAACGGCGTCCGAGCGCGACCGCCGTCGGTTCGAATCAGACGGCGACCTCGGTTACGTCGTCGACGTTTGCGAAGACCCGCAGGCACCCCGTGGACAACCCGGCGCGGGCACTGTCCACCACGTCGCGTTCCGTGTGACGGCCGACGACCAGTCCGAGTGGCGAGACGTTCTGATGGAACAGGGCCTCAGGCCGACCGAGATCATCGACCGGAAGTGGTTCGAATCGGTGTACGTTCGCGAAGAGGGCGGCGTTCTCTTCGAATTCGCCACCGAAGAGCCCGGATACACTGTCGACGAGGACGTCGACGAACTGGGGGACCGACTCGTACTTCCCGAGTGGTTAGAGGACAGACGCGACGAGATAGAGGCGGGCCTTCCCGAACTGTGAGGCCTGGCCGCGGACCCCATACTTCCTGACGGAGGCCGATGCAGACTGTCGACACACGGGGGTGCGAATCTCGTCACGACGGTCCGTCAGACGGTATCAGTACCCGCCCGACGCGTCGAAACAGCGGCCGCACAGCGAGACCGCGTCGTCGCCGAATTCGTCGCCGACCGCCTCTACCTCGTGATGGTCTACGTGCGAGAGCGCGCCACACTCCGTCCGGTGGTAATGTTCGTCCGTCCGTGACTTGTGGATCGTGTCCGTATGACTGTTCAGCACTCGTACCATACTGCCTCTCTCGACTGCAAACGAGATAAAACAGGATCCGTCGGCAGTTGATAAGTCCACCACTCGAATGTGGACCGTTTATCGCAACTCTCAAATCCACTTGTCGAAACTAGCGCCACAATGGGGATTCGGAGGAATGGGTGAGGATTCGAACCCGCCCGCCACTGACCGGCTTTTCCATCTGCTCGCAGACAGCCGTCGGCGTTACGCCCTTCGCTGTCTCTGTGAGCACGCGACACAGTTGACTCTGGCCGACCTCGCGGACGAAGTCGCGGTCCGCGAACGAGAGATGCCGATCGGCGAGATACCGGCCGAAACGGTCAAGCGAGTGTACATGGCGCTCTATCACAACCACGTCCCGAAACTCGCTGAGGCAAACGTCGTCGAGTACGACCAGGAGACGGACACGATCGCGCTCGGCGACAACACCGAGCAGGTAGAACAGTATCTGGACGCGCTGGAGTGACGGCTGCGTCCGTCACACCAGACCTCGGTCACATGAACGAGGCGACTGACGACCGGCCCGGTCAGTACGGGCCGACGCTCTCCGACAGACCGGACGCATTCGGCACACAGAAGCCAACGAACCGGCAGTAGATGTGAAACCGGTTCCGGATAGACGGAACCGTGGCTCTCTTCGTCTGTCTTCAGTCCAGAATCGTATCGCTGGCGTACACGATACCAGCGGCCACCGCCCCTATCGGGATAGCCATCACTAGGAGCGGAACGATGAGTTCCCCGAGGTCGAACGCTCCGCCTTCGCCGCCTGACGAAGCCAGGTTATCGGGCATCAGTACGGTCGCGAGCAACACGCCGGTGATCACCATCGCCACGTAGCCGACCGCACCGCTGGCGAACGACGTTATCAGCGCCTCGCGGGTGTTTGCAATACGTCGGTCGAACTCCAGTCCAACGAGTGCGCCGAGGATCGGCCCGGACAGAAGCATGAAGACGAACACCGAAAGGAAGAACATGGCACCGAGGAACTCACTGTCGGACGATCCGTCGACGAGTTGGCCGGCTCCGATCGACCCTGTCAGACCGAACCCGGCACCCACGATGGCCATAACGGTTACCGCGTACTTCAGCAGCTTTTTGTTCTTCCTGTCGGAGAGTACGTCGCCGAACGACCGTTTGTTGGCCGGGGCGACGCTCTGATTTGCGACCGAGTCCTCCGACTGCTCATTCGATGTTTCTCGTGACACGGTGCTACCGTCTGACCAGTGATATATAAAACGTTAGAACGACCGGAGGAAACGACAGCGCTACCGTAATGGACGACCGCCACCTTGTCGCACTCGATGGGCCACGAGAACGCCGGCTACCGACGGCTGTTCAGCACTGACGGCATCACGTTCGGAACGGGGTTCCCGCTAACCGGTGCAAACGAGTCGCCCCCGGACGTCGACGAGGAGATGCGACTCGCTGCCCGCGCCGAAGCGGTCGGGTTCGACGCCCTCTGGGCTCGCGACGTACCGACGTACTGGCCGAAGTTCGGCGATGCCGGCCAGACGTTCGATGTTTGGCCGTGGCTCACTCAGGTCGCCGCGCGAACGGACGACATCGCGCTCGGCACCGCAAGCGTCGTCCTGACGCTCCGGCACCCCCTCCACGTCGCCAAAGCCGCCGCGTCCGTCGACCGACTCTCTGACGGTCGCCTCGTTCTGGGCGTCGCCACGGGCGACCGCGACCCCGAATACCCCGCGTTCGACGTCGACCCGTCGGACCGCGGGGCGCTGTTCCGCGAGAGCGTTGCCGTCCTCCGGTCAGTCTGGAGCGAGGAGTTTCCGGTCGTCGACTCGCAGTGGGGAACGCTCGACGGCGACCTCTCCGTCGTCCCCGACCCGACGACCGAGACGCTCCCGCTGTTTCCGACCGGCCACGCCAGGCAAACCGTCGAGTGGATCGGCGACCACGGTGACGGCTGGCTGTTCTATCACCTCCCTGAGGACACGCTCGACGCCTATCTCGCCGATTGGCGCGATGCGGGCGGTGAGAAGCCGTTCGCGATGGTCGTCCGCGCGGAACTCGCGGACGACCACGACGCCGGCCCCGAACCGTTGCATCAGGGCTACTGCGCCGGCGTCGAGTGGTTCCGCGACTACTTCCGCCGACTCGACCGGACGGGCGTCGACCACGTTCTCGTCTCCCTGGAAAACGACGACCCGGAGCGGGCGCTGTCCGTGTTCGCCGAGGAGATAATCGAACGCGTCTGATGCTGAACTGTTTACGGACCGATAGTTCCGCGGACCTCCGGTTCCGGCACTCGTCCGTCGGGCTATGCGCACCGACGCGTTCGCCGACCTGACTGGTCCCGGAGGCGTATCGGTCGTCTCTGGCCGCTGCCGGAGAGAACCCGATTCGCGCCGGTGTCGCTCAGGCGATCTTCGGACTGCCCGCCTCAGATAGGCTTGCTCGGCACTCTGGACAGCACTGGTTGACGTTCTGGTTCACCAGGCGGCCACAGTCCGGGCATTCGCAGATATTCCGGTTGGGCATCTAACTGCTTTCAAGAATCATTTTGATAGTATTAAATTATTCGATTACCAAGTAATAATACTGGGTCGGTAGCGCCTCGGCCGGGAGCGGGCCGTACAACGGTCGGGAACCGCGAAAAACAGCGGCGTCGGGACGGCTTCGTCTACTCCGCTTCGACTTGCGCGTCGTCCTCGGGCGCTTTGCCTTCGTCTAAACTTTCGAGGGCGGTGACGAGGTCACGCCGATAGTTCTCGACGGGCAGGTCGTACTGCTCTCGGGCCATCTCGACGTACTCGTAGACGCCGCTGGGGTCGGGTGACTCCTCCGACGTTTCGCCCGCCTCGAACCGTTCGAGGCGGTCGAGAGTCCGGTCGGCCGTCTCGACGACCCAGCGGTCGCGCGTCGCGGCGTCGACGATAGATATCGATTCGGGCCGGACCGAGACGTTGACCGTGCCGTCGTCGGTTTCGTAGGTCCGGGGCTTGCCGACAACGGCGACGTACTCGGGTGGTTCGAGGTCACGGAGTACGCTCGCAGCGTCGGGCTGGTACTGCCCGGCGTACATGAAGAACGTGCCGGTGGGATCGACCACGCGACCGCGCCAGTACTCGCTGTCCTCGCCGACGTCTTCTTTCTCGGTGACGGTGCCGACCACGAACACCCGGTTCGCGCGTTCGCCAGTCGGCAAAAGCGCGTAGTTGGGCGCGCGCTCGTCGTCGGATTCTTTGAACGTGTAACTCGCGTCGTTGAACTCGCTCGCGAAGGTGCGCCGTGCGACCTCGCGGGTGGGTGCGTCGCTCATCTATATCGACCTCGCTTTGATCAGCAGTTCCTCGTGGTCCGCTGGCTCGTCCAGTTTCTCCAGTTCGTCTGCGAGGACGTAGCGACCGAACACCGGACCAGCGACGCGGTAGTAGTGGCCGAGCGTGTCCTCGGCCATTTCGTCCGCGACCACGGTGGTGTCCAGCGCGTCCATCGCCATGTCCTTGGCCTCCTCTAAGTTCATGCCGGTCAGTTCCTCGGTGGCTTCCTTGTCGAAGATGACCTCGTGAGCGTCGTTGCCGTCGTCCAGTACGCCCTTGATTCGGAGGTCGAACTCGCCCTCGACCTCGCCGTGTTCCTGACACCGGCCGTTCTGGAGGACGCGCGTACAGTCCTCGTCGGGACAGCGCTTGATGAGGCCGCTGCCGCTCTGAATGTCGACCAGCGCGCCCTCGACTTCGGTCGTGTCGTCGCCGACCTCGATGTCCTCGTCGAGTTTCTCGATGTTCGTCGTCCGGTTGAGCTTCACGGAGTACTGCCCCTCGTACTCGTCGGTGACGACGTTTTCGAGGCGGTACACTTCGCCGGCTTCGAGTTCCGCGAGGTCGGATTTGGCCCACTTAGTAAACTTGATCGTGCCGGTTGGGTCTCCGATGAGACCGACCTGGCCGACCGCGTCGCTGCGGGGGTCCCAGAGGTCGACGACCTTGGCCGTGACGTCGATCCACTCCTCCGCCTCGTCGACTTCCCCGAGGCCGCGCTCCTCGTTGTCGCCGCCGCTCCCGAGGGCGTCGCGGTCCATGTCCGCTTCGTCGAGGTAGTGGTTCGTAACGCTTCGGCGCGCCTCGTCGACCGGTACTTTGTACTCGTCGACCAGCGTCGAGAGTCGGTCCTCTACGTCGTCGACCGTTATCTCTAACTGGTCCGAAAACTGTCCGTGTACGTCTTCCGCGTGTTCGCGTAGATTCATCGTTTCCTCGCGTCTCCACCTTGGTTTCGTCGGGAGACAGTGCTCGCTTGGTCGCCTTCACATAAAAACTCTCGTAGAGCGTGGTGGAAGTGGAACGGTCCGGAGGTGTATCCGGATTTGTTACCAGTTGCGTCCGTATGCTTTCCAGCCGAATCCGTGTTCTTCCCAGTCGAATCCGGATATCTACGTAAAGCTTCTCGAAAACTCGGTAGGCACTATAGAACAAAACCCGTCACCCGCGTCGATCCGAGAAACCGGGTTGTGGGGAATGAACGAAATTGATACGATAGACGTGGCGATGCCGACCGCCGATAGCGGTGACGTCCTCGACGGGACCGTAGAGCGATTACGGGTAAGCGCCGAGGCGGCGGACGTACAGGTCGACCGACTGATCCTGATAGACGACGAGAGTACCGACGAGACGCGATCTATCGCCCGCAGACACGCCGAGGAAGCGGGGTGGGAACCGGTGATACGGTCCCTGCCGTGTTCGCTGCCGAGAGCGCGCGAACTCGCCGTCGACACCGTCGAGGCGGACTGGTTCCTCTTTCTCGACGACGACGTCCGCCTGACCGAACACTACCTCGACCACATGCTGGACGCCGCGGCACCGCTGGTCGGCGGGATTCAGGGTCGGAAAGCCTCGCGCACTGAGAACCCGTCCGACTGGGTCCAGCGCCGCTCGCGACGCGCTGGTACGCACGCGACTCTCCTTCGACGGGACGCCGTAGAAGGTGTATCGTTCCCGCCGGACCTGCACGTGCTAGAGGACGAGTACCTCCGCAGGTACGTCGAATCTCGCGGGAACGTCTGGGTGTTCAACCACCGGGCCCGCTTCGAACACGCGAATCAGGAGCGTCATCCTATCGGCTGGCAGGAGGGGTATCTCGGCGCGAAGTACGACCTTTCGCGGTTTCAGGATGTCGCGTTAAACGTCCCTTACGCGGCCGCGACGGGACGGAATCCGGTCCCCCACGCGAGCCGTGCGGCCGGGTGGATCGCCGGCCGGATCGCCCGTGACGGAGGTGAGTCGGATGTCGACGCGGCGAGCGCTTGACATCGGGTGCGGTGATACCAAACGCGACGCCGATGCCGTCGGCATGGACGTCCGGCCGTACGACGCCACGGACGTGGTGTACGACGTGTCAGAAACGCCGTGGCCGTTCGCCGACGAGACGTTCGACGAAGTGTACGCGTACTCTGTTCTCGAACACCTACCGAACCTCCCTGAGGTAATGGCGGAGATACACCGCGTCTGCCGCGACGGTGCGACCCTGACGGGGAACGCCCCGCACTGGGAGGACCGCAACGCGTACGTCGACCCGACGCACGTCGCTCATCCCCGAGACACTGTGACCGACGGCGGCGAGCCGGTGACGCTCCCGTGGACGCTGTCCGAGGAGAACCTGCCGAGCGCGCCGCCCGTGACGATGGTCGCCGGGTTCGACGAGCGCACGTTCGACTTCTGGGACTCGACGACGGAACTGGGTTCGCGCGGCTACTTCGACCCCGACTTCCGCGTGCGGAGGGCCGAACGGATCGACAGGATACAGTTCTGGAAGTCCTGCCCGGTCGAGTTCGAACTGGAGGTGCGGAAGTGACAACCGTCGTTCTCGGCTGGGACGCCCTCGACGCGAACCTGGTCGAGGCGTTCGACCTCGACGGTACGTTCGGCGAACACGGGCGTCGGCTGTCGACGTTCGACAATCCGACGCTCGGCAAGCCACACACCTACGAGGTCTGGCCGTCGATGATCACCGGACTTCACCCTGACGACCACGGCATCCACGCGGCCACCGAGGACGAGGGCGTCGCCTGGGGGAACCCGGCGATCAGCGTCGCCGCGCGGATCGGCCGCCGCGTCGTCCCCGACGACCTCCGCACGCGTATCGGCGCGTTGCTCCGCGAACGCGGTGCCGGTCTCGATTTTAAATCGCCGGCGTACTACCGCGAACGCGGCGTCGACACCGTCTTCGACGGACGCACGGCCCGCGCTATCACGGTGCCGAACTACGCGACCGAACGCGACGAGCGCCTCGGGCTAGACGCCGACCGCGGGGCCGCGCTCGGCGAGTTCCTCTCGATCGACGAGGGCGCCGACGACGAGACGGCACACGAACCCCGGGTGTCCGTCCCCGAACTCGAAGAGCGTCTGGTGAGCGAGGCCACCGAGAAACTCGGTATCGTCCGCTCTTGCCTCCAGCGCGACTACGATCTCGTGTTCGCCTGGCTCGGCTACCTCGACACCGTCGGTCACCTCGCGCCGGTCGTGGACGAGGACGGGTGGCAGGAGCGGGCGTACCGTCTCGCCGCCGCCTTGACCGGAGAGGTAGCCGCAGCGCTCGCACCCGACGACACGCTACTTTGCGTGTCGGACCACGGCCTGACGGACGGCCACCACACACACGACCCGTACGCCGCGGCGTCCGACACAGAAGCGCTTCGGGGCGTCGAGTCGGTGGTAGACGTTCGCGACGGAATCGAGCGGGTCACGCCGTCAACCGGAGAGACGGACGACCCGCCCGTCCGCGAGGCGTTCCGCGCGGACAGCGCCGTCACGTCCCGGGACGCGTCGGACGTCCGGGACCAACTCGAAGACCTGGGCTACCTCTGAGCCGTGGCGGCAGAACCGTTCACCTACCGTGCGAGAAAGTGGGCTGTCCAACAGATCTCGCCGGTGTGGCACCGTCCGGATCAGTTGGAGCGACTGGAGGAGACCGAGTGGGACGTACTGGTCGTCCTCGACGCCTGCCGATACGACGTGCTCCGCGAGGTCGCCGAGTGGCCCGTCGACGCGGTTCAGTCACCCGGAAGTAACACGTCCGAGTGGCTGTCGTCCGTCAAGGCGGCGGGGACGATGCACGATGCCTACGTCTCGACGGCGAACGTACAGTATTCGAAAGTCGACGTCGGGAGCGAGGTCCGCGCCTGCTGGGAGACCCACTGGGACGACTACCTCAACACCGTGTTGCCCGAACCGGTGCTTGAGGCGACCGACGAGCGCGTCTCCGACGGCGAGACGCCGGCCGTGGCGCACGTACTCCCCCCGCACGCCCCGTACGTCGGCGTGTGTGGCGAGGAGTGGCTTCCCCTGTTTCCCGATGTCGAGGAATGGCACGGTGAACAGGCGGCGAACCCCGGTTCGAGGTCCCAGCGGCTGTTCTCCTCCGGTGAGATAGACCCGGAGAAGGCCTGGCAAGCGTACCGGACCTCAGTCCGCAGCACGTGGGCGGTGACGAGAGAGTACGTCGGACGGTGGGTCAGCGACGGACAGACCGTCGTCGTGACCGCGGACCACGGCGAACTGTTCGGTCGCTACCGCGAGTTCGGCCTGTACGTTCACCCGACCCGGTGTTACGTCCCGGCGCTCGTCACCGTCCCGTTCGCGGTTTTCAAACCGCGTCGGGAGGTCCAGAACGGTGCCGGCTCCGTCGAGGAGAAGCTACGCGCCCTCGGATACGCGGAGTAGCCGCGGCCGACAGTATATATGCCTCGCCGACAACGCTCACGTATGTCGCTCGGAGGGAATCGGCGTGAGTGACGACAGCCGTCTCTCACGGTTCGTCCAGTCGACCGCGCGCAAAGCGGGCAAGCAGTACGGCGAGGCGAAGCGCGCGTACCGGTCCGCCCGCCTGCAACACGGTCTGCCGACGGACGATGCCGGACGAGCGAAGATAGTCTGCCGACGCTACGCCGAGAAGCGAACCGCGAACATAGACGACCAGGGCCACCCAGCCTGCTTCGAGGCGGGCCATCCGGACTGCGAAGGCTGTGCCGAGGACGTGCGCGAGGGTCGTATCGAGACCTGGTGACTTTTCCCGCCCGGCGTCGCTCTGGCCGGTATGGACCGCCCCATCGTCGCAGTGATACTCGCCGGCGGTACCGGGACGCGACTCTACCCCGCGAGTCGAAGCGACCGCCCCAAGCAGTTCCAGTCGTTCGGCGGCGACCGCTCGCTGCTCGCCCGGACCGCCGACAGGGTCGATTTCGCCGACGAAACCGTCGTCCTCACGCGCGACGCCTACGCCGACGCGGTGCCCGCCCACGCTCCAGACGCCGACGTACTGGTCGAACCCGCGCCACGAGACACCGGCCCCGCGCTGACGTACGCCGCCGCTCGACTCCGCGAACGGGTCGACGACGCCGTTCTCCTGTGCGTGCCAAGCGACCACCGGCTCCGGGGCGATTTCGAGTCCCCCGCTCGCCGCGCCGCCCGCGTCGCCGTCGAGACTGACGGCCTCGTCACGCTCGGTGTCGAACCGACTCGGCCGGCGACCGAGTACGGTTACGTCGAACCGCGACGGGAACAGGACGGCTACGCGCCGGTCCGTCAGTTCCGGGAGAAACCCGACCGCGAAACCGCCGCGAAACTCGTCGACGACTGTTACTGGAACGCCGGCATCTTCGCGTGGACGCCGGACGCATTCCTGCGCGAGGCGCGGGACTCGCCGCTCTCGACCGTCGTCGCGGCGGCCGAAAACGGTGGGGAAACGGCTCCGAACCGCCGAGACGCCGACCCGCTCGCCGCCGCCATCCGCGAGACCGACCCGGTAAGCGTCGACTACGCCGTTCTGGAGCGCACGGACGACGCGTACGTCGTTCCTGTCTCGTTCGAGTGGGACGACCTCGGGTCGTGGGACGCCCTAGAGCGGGTCGTCGCCGGTGACGACAACGCCGTCCTCGGCGACGCGCTGACGATAGACGCCGCGGACAACGTCGTCGCCAGCGACGGTGACACCCACGTCTCAGTCATCGGAGCCGACGACCTGGTCGTCGCCGCGTACGGCGACCGCGTGCTGGTCGTACCGAAAGACGACGCACAGCGCGTCCGGGAGGTCGTCGAGCGACTGCGCGATGCCGGCGAGTTCTGAGCCGGGACGGCGGTCACCGCCGCTCAGGAGCGCAGGCGGCCGCCGTCGACCGGCATCGCCACGCCGTTGACGAAACTCGCACGGTCGCTGGAGAGGAAGGCGATAGCGTCGCCCAGTTCCATCGGGTCGCCGATGCGGTCGAGCGGGATGTCCGCCGACCAGTCTTCGAGTCCCTCCTCGTAACTGCCGTACTCGCCGCGGTCGAGGCCCTGTTCGATGAGTTCCTCGATCCTGGGCGTCTCGTGGGCACCGGGCAACACGGCGTTGGCCCGCACGCCCGGCGCGAACTCCCGCGAAACGGTTTTGACTGTGCCGATGACGGCCCGACGCACCGCGTTCGAGAGGACAAGCCCCTCGATGGCCTCGCGGACGCTGGTGGACGTGATCGAGACGATACTGCCCGCGTCGCTGTCTTCCAGATAGGGGTGTGCCTCCTTCAGCGTCCAGACGTGACTCATCACGAGCATGTCGTACGCCGCGTACCAGTCGCGCTCGTCCATGTCCACGAATGCGCCGCTCGGAACGCCCCCGGCAGAGGTAACCACGTGGTCGAGGCCACCGAAGACGTCGACGGTCTCCTCGACCAGCGACACGATGTCGCTCCGGCTAGTGATGTCCGCCTGCTGGGCGCGTACCTCGCCGTCCGCGACCGACGCCACCTCCTCGCGCGCCGCTTCGAGGCGGTCGGTCGACCGCCCGCAGATACTGACGTTCGCGCCCTCCCGGGCGAGGGCTTTGGCGCTCGCGAGGCCGAGACCGCTCGAACTCGCCGTGACCAGTGCCGCGTTGCCGTCGATTCCGAGATCCATATCGTGGCCAACGCGACGGGCGCACTAATCTTTCGGGACTCCGGATCCGCTCGGACGGCCGGATCTGTCCGGCCCATTCACCAGGATCTGGCCCGACCGCTCACTCGGACCGCCGGACCCGGACGCTGCCGTCGTTGGAGACGCCGATCAGCAGCGCCTCGCTCACCTTCCGTCCGCTGATGGCGTCGCCCGCCTCGTCGCTGACGATCTTCATCAGGTCCGGTGCGGTGTGGCTCACCTTCACACCTGCCTCGTCGCAGGCGTCGTAGACGCGCTGGGGAACGTCGTACAGGTCGGTTTCGGTCTCGACCTCGACCTGTACCGGCGCTTTCAGCGCCTCCGCGAACGCCACCGTTTCGCGCGCCTTCTCGACGTTCGTTCGAGCGCTCGCTTCGACGCTGGAGACGTTGGCACGCGAGGTGCCGAGCAGTTCGGCGATAGCGGACTGCGACGCCCCCCGCTGGCGCAGGGCGAGCACCTCGGCCTGACGACGCGTCAGCGCGCTCTCAGTCGGGTCGAATCCGACCCGGTCCAGCAACTCGTCGACGTTCGCGGTCACGGCTTCCTCGTCACCGTCTGCGTCGCTCATCGGGTGTGGCTACGAACCCCAATGCGAAAAACGGTCGGGACTGTCCACGCGCCGACCGGGCCGAAACGGCCGTTCAGGAGCCCCAGAAGTTGTCGCGGCTTCCCAGACGCTCGCGGTCGGGGCCGCGGCCGCCGCTGTCTTCGTCGTCATTGTCATCGCTGACGGCTTCGTCGGTCTCTTCTCCGTCCGTCTCCTCGTCGGGTTCTTCCTCGTCGTCCATCGGGAGGCGCTCGACCTCGTCGGCGCGAGCGTGGTTCGAGTGCACCTCGGTTATCTTCACTCGGGCGCGAGCCTCCGGAAGGACCC
The DNA here is from genome assembly GCF_004762015.1 of Halostella pelagica. Taxonomy (NCBI): domain Archaea; kingdom Methanobacteriati; phylum Methanobacteriota; class Halobacteria; order Halobacteriales; family Natronoarchaeaceae; genus Halostella; species Halostella pelagica. The sequence continues at coordinate 121,283 of NZ_SJES01000003.1, read as the reverse complement.
CGTCGACCAGCACGATGAAGCCGTCCTCGGTCCGCCCGACGCCGGCACCGCTCTCGTGGATGTCTTCGACGTCGACGACGAGTTCCTCCTGTTGCTGGACCGGTTGCGTTTGCAGGTCTTCGATGGGCTGGCTGTAGTGATTACACCACTCCTTGCCGCCGCGGTCGCCGTAGTGTTGGCACCCCATCCCTTCGATCCGTTCGGAGAAACTGGGGCATTCGTCGGCGAGTGGACAGTCCGCCATGCGGCATGGTACTTTACCGGGCGATTAAACGCTTGCGTTTGGGCGATCACTGCATAACGCTTTTTCACGCCCTCTCCGAATCACGATCAGTGACACGTCGCGTCCCCGAACTCGCCGTACTCGTCGGACTGGTTCTCGCCGGGACCGTTCTCGCCGCGGTCGTCGTACTGGAGCCCGCGCTCGTCACCGATCCTGAGCGCCTGCTGGTCACGGTGACGTTCGTTCTCGCCCTGTTGTACCCCTTTGCGACGTTCGCCGTCGTTCGGATGGAGGACCCGACCTGGCTCCTCCCGCCGGACCGACTTCTCTTGGTCGCTACCGTCCTGGCGGCCGGCGTCGGTCTCGCCGGTGCGTCGGCGGACCCGGCGTTCGCCGCGGTGGTGGCAGCACTGCTCGCTCTCCCGCCGGTGGTCTACAACGCGGAGTACGGCGGCAGTCTCGAATCGCTCCCCCCGTTCCCGGTTCTGGTCGGGTCAGCGCTCGTCGGCGTCGCCGTCGTCGGGGTCAGCGCGTTCAGCGGCGCGGACCCCCTTCTCCCGGCCCTTCTCGGCTCCGTCCTTGTCCTGCTCGGCGGCGGTTACTACACGTCGCGGACTCCGGGGCGGCGGGCAAAGCGCCGCGCCGGAGCCGTCGTCTCGACTTCGCTCGCGCTCTTCGTCGTCGAACACGTCCTCATCGGCGGCTGAGCCGCGTCAATGCCCCGTGTCTCTGTATCGACGCTTCTCCCACGGCATCTGTTTTCCCCTCGGTATACGAGAACCACGTGCTACGCGCTCGCGTGAACGTGTCCTCTCAGCCTATCGTCGCTCGGTACCGACTGATTCGTCGAGAACGACGACGATTGTCGGCTCCGTGACGGACGTTTCGTCGGGACACTCCGCGGCGCGCTCGACAGTGAACTGCTGTGCCGTCTCGTTGTCTTCGCCGGGGATACGGTGCCACACTCGAATATCCAGTTCGACTTCCTCTCCACCCCCGATCACCTCCGCCGTTGCGTACGAGTAGTCATCGGGCCAGACGAGTTGTGCGTCAGAGTCCCGTCGGTCAGGCGTGTAGACACAGGCGCTGACTGAGGGCGGTGACAGTTTCCGCGCTCCGACGAACTCGTTTTTCGCGGTGACGGTCCCGACGATCATCTGTGGATCGTCGGGGGTACTCGTCACCTCGTTTTCTAGTGCGGCCGTGTAGACGACGCCACCGCCGAGCAGGTCGGCGACGATCAGCAGGCCGGCGACAATCGCGACGACGGCGAGTACGTACCGGCTCTGTCGCCACGGTAGGCCGGCCTCTCGTTCTCGCAGCAGGTAGCCGAGCCCGATGAACAGCATCGAGGAGAAAACGAGCGCCAGAAAGACGCCGGTGTCGCCGACGTCGTACCGGTCGATCGTGTAGCCGAGAAACATGAGGTACGCACCCCCACTCAGTACGTAGAGCACGCTGTCGAGCGTCGGGCGATCGATCGCGCTTGCGGCCGCGAAAAACGCGACGAATCCGAGCAACAGCAGCAGCGATTTGACCGGTACCGACAGCTCGAACACCAGATCACGGCCGAAGTAGACCAACGCGCCCAGACCGAACAGCACGCCGAGTCCGTACAGTATCTTGACGTCGTCTATTTCGAAATCCATAGGTCAAATCCGGGTAATTAAGAATAACTCAGACGCGTATTAAATCTGTCCTTGAAAGGAATTCGTTCCGACGAGGTGACGTACGCCGAGAGTTCCGGTCAGACTCGACCCGCCGGAACGTGTCTATCAGGATTCAGCGACGCGGGACGACCTTTTCGCCTATTCGCCTTCGGCGAATCGCTCGTCGAAAAACTCGGCCACAAACCGATCGATCCTCGCGGCGCTCGGGTGCTTGCAGGTGTACGATAGGTCCACCAGTGACGTTCGAGGCGCAAGCGACGTTCGTCACGCCAGCGGCGTGCGCTCTACGACGGTGCCGTCGACGGTCGGATACTGCTCGACGATTTCGCCGTCCTCGACGTCGCCTTCCTCGACCATCTCCTCAAGTAGCCACCACGCGAGTTCGACGTGTTCCGTCTTCACAGTGTAGAACTCCTCGGGGACGCCGAGTTCGTCGAGACGTTCGACCGGTGCTCGGGTCTTGCCGTAGACGAGCGTCCCGTCGTCGGTCACCTCGTCGAACTCGCGCTGGATGTTCTCGGCCATCCGTTTCATGCGGTTGCGGTGCTGAGCGGCGTCTTTGAACACGCTCGTACAGAAGTAAACGCGCTCGTGGTCGCCCATCACGTCCAGTATCTCCTTCGACCCGTCGACGGCACTCATGTGGCCGTCCTGCAGTTCGTACCCTTTCTCCTGCATCCGGCGGTAGTTGCCGTCGCTCATCTCGAACTCGTTGACGTTACAGAAGTCGGCGGCCCCCTCGTCGAGGAACTCCAGGAACTCCTCCTCGGCGCGGATGCCCGGGATCTCGAAGGCGGGCGTGAGCCCTTCCTCGCGGGCGATGTAGAGGATCTCCTCCCACTCCGTGCCGTGCATGTCGCCCCAGAGTTCCAGCGGCGGGTGGAATCGGATCTCGTCCAGTCCCGCTTCGGAGAGGCGGCGCATGTTCTCCCGTCCGCCGGGGATACCCGTATAGAGGTGCGTGTGGTGCTCGTCCCCGAACTCCTCGGTCAGCAGTTCAAGGTAGTGGCAGGTGCGGTCCAGCGCTTCCTGCGGTTCGCCGCCCGTGATGGAGGTGCCGAGCGCGTCCATGCGCTTGGCTTCGGTGATGACGTCCTCGTCCGACTCGACTTTCCGCTCGTTGGCGTACACGTCAGTGACGTTCTTGCGGTTCTCGCCGAGCGGACAGTAGAAACAGTCCCGCTGGTCACAGTAGCCGTAGACGAACATCACCATCTTCCCGCCCTTGGCGCACTGTTCGCAGCCCTCCGATATCATTCGTCTCCCGATACACGTCGCACGCTCAAAAGCTATCCGGAACGCGGTTGCGACTTCCCGATACGCGTCGCTACCCGAACTTACCGGTGATGTAATCTTCGACGCGCTGGTGTTCGGGGTTTTCGAAGACGACGCCGGTGTCGTCGAACTCGACGAGTTCGCCGCCGGTGAGGAAGACGGCGGTTTTGTCGGAGATGCGTGCGGCCTGTTGCATGTTGTGGGTGACGATGACGACGGTGTAGTCCTGGGCGAGTTCTTCGATGAGGTCTTCGATCTGAGAGGTGGCGACGGGGTCGAGCGCGCTGGCGGGTTCGTCCATCAGGAGGACGTCGGGGTCGGGCGCGATGGCACGGGCGATACAGAGCCGTTGTTGTTGGCCTCCCGAGAGGTCGAGCGCCGATTCGTCGAGGCGGTCGTTGACCTCGTCCCACAGCGCCGCGCGGCGCAGCGCCGTCTCCACGCGCTCGTCGAGGTTCTCCGTGTCGTCTTGCACTCGGAGTCCGTACGCGACGTTGTCGTAGATGCTCTTGGGAAACGGGTTCGGTGCCTGAAACACCATCCCGATCCGCCGTCGGAGCGCGACCGGGTCCACGTCCGCGTCGTAGACGTTTTTCCCCTCGAACAGCAACTCGCCCTCGACGCGCGCCGAATCAACCAGGTCGTTCATCCGGTTGATACACCGCAGGAACGTCGACTTCCCGCAACCGGACGGCCCGATTATCGCCGTTACCTTCTCCGCGGGTATCTCGATGTCTATCTCCTGGAGCGCTCGCTCTTCGCCGTAGTACACGTCAAGCGCCTGCGTTTCGACGACTGTTCTGGTTTCGCTCTGTTCGCCAGTGGTTCGCTCGTGTCCGACCGCGTCGGCTCCCGGCGACGGCGAGATCAGCGATTCGTCGTCCGCGTCGGGACTGGGGTCGGTGCCGGATATGGTTTCCTGTGACATGGGTATCACTGCCGCTGGTATCTGTTTCGGATGAGTATCGCCGTGGCGTTCATCAGGAGCAACACGGTCAGCAGCGTCACGACGCCCGCGGCCATCACACCGTACTGGAACTCGTATTTCGGGAAGCTGACCCAGGCGTAGATCTGCCGGGGCATCGCGCTGAACCGGTCGAAGAAGGACGACGGCGGGCTAAACACCGTCGCCGCCGCACCGATCATGATCAGCGGGGCCGTTTCGCCGATCGCTCTACCGAGCGCCAAGATAGTCCCCGTGAGGATACCCGGCAGTGCCTCCGGAAGGACGACTCGCCAGACGGTCTGCCAGCGGGTCGCGCCCATCCCGTACGACGCCGTTCTCATCGAATCCGGCACGCTCCGGATCGCCTCCTGAGCGGAGATAATGATGATCGGAAGGATGAGCAGGCCGACCGTGAACCCGCCGACGACGACCGTCCCGGTGCCGAGGCCGACGAACCGGATGAACAGCGCGAGACCGAGGAGGCCGTACACGACCGATGGGACGCCAGCGAGGTTCCCGATGTTGATCTCGATGAGCGTCGCTATCGGGTTGTCGGACGCGTACTCCTCCAGATAGATCGCGGTTCCGACGCCGATCGGAAAGGCCGACAGCGCGATCACGATGAGCATCATCACGGACCCGACCAGCGCGGGGTAGATTCCGGCCTTCTCAGGGAACCGCGAGTGCGCGCTTGTGAGGAAGTCGCCGTCGAGCCACGGCCCGTACTCGGGAGTGGTCAGCGCGAACGCGTCGACGACGACGTACAGCAGTAACACGAACACCATGAAGATGCCGAACACTGTCGCCGCGAGACAGCCGAGTTCGAACGCGCGACCTTTCGCGTAGCCGGTCGTCTTCTCGGACCCGAACCAGTCCCGCCCGCTGTCAGTCGCCATCAGGCGGTCACCTCCGTTCGGAAACGAGCGTGTAGCGTCATTGGTACTCCTCCTGGAAGCGCCTGGCAACGAGAGTGCTGATGAGGTTCATGACGAACGTGATCGAAAACAGTGTCAGACCGATAGCGAACAGCGCCTTGTACGCGGTCGTTCCGCCCGACAGGTCGCTGACGCCGAGTTCGATCATCGCGGATGTCATCGTCTGGATCGAGTTGAACAACACGGTGTCGACGTTCGATGGGGTGATCATCGTCGGCGACTGCCCGGCCGCGACGACGACTGCCATCGTCTCGCCGATCGCCCGCGACAGCGCGAGGACGAACGACGAGACGATCCCGGAGGCTGCGGCCGGAACGACCACGCCGGTCGACACCTCGAACTTCGTCGCGCCCAGTCCGTACCCCGCCTCTCTGAGCGAGTCCGGGACGGAACTCATCGCGTCCTCGCTGATCGACGACACCATTGGGATGATCATGATGCCGACGACGATGGACGCCGAGAGCGCGTTGAACGTGCTCACCGGAAGTACGGCGTCGAGCGCTGGCGTGATGTACACGAGTCCGAAGTAGCCGTAGACGACCGTCGGGATCCCCGCCAGAACCTCCAGACCGGGTTTAAGAACCGAGCGGACGCGGTCGCTCGCGTACTCGCTCAGGTAGATCGCCGATGCCACGCCGAGCGGCAGTGCGATCAGGGCAGACAGGACCGTGACCAACAGTGTGTTCGTCACGAGCGGTAGGACCCCGAACGAGTAGGGCTTGATCGCCGGACTCCAGTCGGTACCGGTGAAAAACGCCACCGGGGACACCTCGGTGAAGAAATCGATCGCGTCGAAGAGCAAGGTACCGATGATACCGAACGTGACGAACACCGACAGGGCTGCGCAGGTGAGCAACAACAGCCACACGCCGCGTTCTTTCGCCGAGCGGCTCACTGCGTCCCCTGTCAGATCGACGTGAGTGGATTCTCTACTCATGAGATGGGAGAAAGAAGCGCCCGCGTTACGTTACGAGACGTCCTCGATGTTCGATTCGAGTTTGTCCAGGTTCTCGTTCATCTGCTCCTCGCTGGAGGGGACGTAGCCGATCTCGCTCACCATGTCGGTTTCGGCGCTCTCGAGGTAGTACTTCAGGAACTCCTGGACCTGTTCCTCTTCGAGGGCGTCCTTAGCGGGGTAGATGAACAGCGGTCGCGCCATCGGGTACGAGCCGTCCTTCGCGTTTTCGAGACTCGGCTCGGTGCAGCCATCCCCAGCGTCGATCTCGACGGCTTTGATGCGGTCCTTGTTCTCGGCGTAGTACGCGTAGCCGAAATACCCCATCGCGTAATCGGAGCCTTCGATACCCTGAACGATGCGGTTGTCCTCCTCCGTCGCCTCGTAGTCGTCGCGGTGGGCACCGACCTCGCCGTTGACGTACTCCGTGAACCAGTCGAACGTCCCCGATGTCGAGGCCGCGCCGTACAGTTCGAACTCCTTGTCGGGCCACTCGTCGCGGACGTCGCTCCAGGTTTCCGCGCCGTCGGGTTGCCAGATCTGGTGGAGTTCGTCCACCGTGAGACAGTCGACCCAGTCCGCGTTCTGGTTCACTGCGACCGTCAGCGCGTCGCCCGCTATCTCGAACTCGAGCGGTTCCACGCCGTTCTCGCTGCAGTGGTCGACCTCCTCGTCCTTGATCGGGCGGGAGGCACCGTTGATGTGGCTATTTCCCGGACAGAAGTGGTTCTCGAAACCGCCGCCGCTCCCGGTCGGGTCCACCGAGATGTCCACGTCCGAGTGGTCTTTCTTGAACTCCTCGGCGAACGCCACGGAAATCGGGTACACCGTGCTCGATCCGGTTATGTTGACCTCTCCGGAGAGGTCACTACTTTCGTCCCCGAGTACGTTACACCCTGCAAGCGCCGTTGCGCTTGCCACGCCGGATGCGGCGAGGAACTTACGTCGCGACACGCCGGGCACCTTGTCAGTGTGCTCTGGCATCATCTGAACCATCCTGTAGTCATAATAAGTAATCTGCTATGAAATCTATATAGACGTATGTGGGGGTATGGATTGATACCAACACCACTACAAACTCAGTCGTTTCTGCGATAATATGGGACGTTATAGGCGGTAAATTGGGGTAATTAGCCGCCAAAGTAGCGTTCTGAAAGTGGCCGGGACATTCAGATGTATACGTAGGTACTGGCGGCCGGAGTAGTTAAAGTAGAGAATATGGCTGGAAAGAACCATAGATATATAGAAATAGGTGGATTTATTCCGGACGAGCCGGCACTGTCGGATATGGAGACCCGAAAGGTCCAGGTCACCGGCGGATCGACGTTCACTGTTTCGCTCCCCAAATCGTGGGCGAACGACAACGAGGTTAGCGCCGGAAGCGAAGTCGAGTTCTATCCGGAAGAGGACACGCTCTTGCTCACGCCGCGCAGCGACTCCGAACGAGTCGAAGGGTCACTCGACGTGTCGGAACTGGAGGGCGAACAGCTGACCCGCGCGGTGATGACGATGTACGTCAGCGGGTTCGACATCATCGCGCTAGAGGCCAATCGCATCACGACAGACCAGCGCCGGGCCATCCGCGACGCGGTCCAGGGCCTCGTCGGCCTCGAAGTACTCGAAGAGACCAGCGAGCGGGTAGTCCTTCAGGAGCTACTCGACTCCTCCGAACTGTCGATCAAGAACGCGGTGACGCGGATGCGGCTCATCTCCCGGTCGATGCTCGAAGACGCGGTGACGGCGCTGGTCGAGAACGACGACGACCTGGCACGGGACGTGATCGAGCGCGACGACGACGTGGACAGGCTGTACTTCGTGGTGTCGCGCATCTTCCGGGCGACGCTGCGCTCGCCGCGAGCGGCCAAGGAACTCGGACTCCCGCGAGAGGTGTGTTTCGACTATCACTCTTCCGCCCGCCAACTCGAACGGATCGCCGACCACGCCGCGAAGATAGCCCACCTCGCGCTGGAACTCGGCGACGTTCCCGACGGCGTCACTGACGACGTTACCTCGGGATTAGAGGCTCTCCACGAGGACTCCACCACGGTGATCAACAACGCCATGGACGCGCTGTTCATGGACGACTCCGACCGGTCGGAGGAACTCGCCAACGAGGCGCGCGAATCCATTCTCGCTATCGACGAGCACACCCGCGAGCTACGCAGGCATCTCCGCGATCTGGACCCCGGAGAGGCTCAGCTCCTCGGCCTGGTCGTCGACTCGCTGTCGCGGAGCGCCGACTACGGCGGCAACGTCGCCGAGACGGCGCTGCAGCGGGCAGCGCCGCGACCGTGACCGCTCTCCGAAACCATGCCACGCGGCGCGGCTGACCGCCGTGCCCAAAAGCAAATAAGCGCAAGCCGTGAACTGTCACCCGATGCTGTTGGTGCTCTGTGTCGACCTGGACGACGACATCGGTCGAAAGACCACCGTCGGAACCCCGGTCGTCGGTCGAGATCCGGTCGAGGAGGCCGCAGTCGCCCTCGCCACGACCGACCCGGAGGACAGCGACGTCAACGTGCTGTTCCAGGGGTTACACATCGCCGAGGAGATAACCGACGAAGAGGTCGAAGTCGCTGCCGTGACGGGCAACGACGGCGGCGACGTGAGCGCCAACCGCGAGGTCGGCGAGGAGGTCGACGAGGTGCTCGCCAGTCTGCGTACCGGCGAGGGCGTCACGGCGCTCGTGGTCACCGACGGTGCGCAGGACGAGAGCGTCGTCCCGGTGATCCGCTCTCGGGTCACGATCGACGGCGTCAGACGCGTCGTCGTCCGGCAGGCCCAGGACCTGGAGTCCGTCTACTACACGATGAAGCAGGTGCTGAACGACCCCGAAACGCGCGGGACGGTGCTCGTACCGCTCGGGATCCTGCTGTTGATCTATCCGCTCGCGGTCATCGCCAGCATGCTGGAACTCCCCGGCGGTGCCGTGTTCGGAATCGTGTCTGCGATGCTCGGACTCTACTTCCTCTCTCGTGGACTCGGTATCGCGGAGACGCTCGACACGCTCGTCGGTCGGGCGCGAAACAGCCTCTACGCGGGCCGAGTGACGATCATCACCTACCTCGTCGCCGCCGTGTTACTCGTTATCGGCGGCGTCGACGGTCTGAACCAGCTCGAAGCGACGCAGATGGAGACGAACGGGACGCTCGGGGCGATCGAAGTAGCCGCCGCGCTCGTCCACGGCTCCGTCCAGTGGTTTGCGGCCGCCGGAATCACCACGAGTCTCGGCCAGATCACCGACGAGTACCTCGCCGACCGTCTGGAGTGGCGATACCTGAACGCGCCGTTTTACGTGCTCTCTATCGCAATCGTGTTAGACGCCGTCAGCGCATTTTTCCTCGATATGGCGGGCCTTTCCGTCCTCGCGGCCGCGCTGACGGGCGGGACGCTGCTCGGACTCGTGAGTACGCTCGTGTTCGCTATCATGGAGTCTCGGTTCCCCCAGGACGCGGAGGCAGACCGCGACGGCGAACCGGTCTGACGGCGGCGCGTGACTCGTCAGTGCCTCGCGGTTACCGCTCGCGAACGACAACGAACTTCGCCAGATCACGCAGATACTCCTCCGCTTGCGTGTCCGTCGTATCCACGCGCTCTAACGCGGCGAGCGCTTGGTCCGCTTCGTGTCGGGCGCGTTCGTTGGCTCCGTCCGGCGTCAGGTCCGTCACCTGAACGACCGAGGGGCGGTCCATCTCCGCGTCGAGACCGGTCGGTTTCCCCAGTTCCTCGGCGTCAGCCGTCGCGTCCAGTACGTCGTCCCGGATCTGGAACGCGACGCCGACGCGCTCGGCGTACTCGCCGAACGCCTCGACTGTGAACGCGTCAGCGTCGGCGGCTACCGCGCCGAGTTCGGCCGCGGCACGAAACAGTGCGCCCGTCTTCCGGCGGGCCAGTTCCATGTACTCGGATTCGGACTCGGGTTTCGCCACGAGTTCCGTCGCTTCGCCCTCTCCGAGTTCGACCATCGCCTCGGCGACGATCTGCATCGCCTGCGGGTTCGGGGAAAACAGGTCGAACGCCTCTCCGAGTAGCCCGTCGCTAGAGATAATCGCTGGTCCGTAGCCGTACTTGGCCCAGGCGCTGTCGACGCCGCGGCGGACGTCCGACCGGTCGATGATGTCGTCGACGACGAGCGAGGCGTTGTGGACGAGTTCCACGCCCACGCCGAAGTCGACGGCGTCCTCGGCCTCGCCGCTTGCGGCCTCACAGGCGAGCAGCGTCACCATCGGTCGAACCCGCTTGCCGCCGGACAGCGCCACGTGGCGAACCTCGTCTTCGAGCTCCGCCGGCTCGACGCCGTCGATGACGGCCGTGAGCCGATCTTCGATGAGCGACTGTCGACGCTCGAGAAACTCCATTACTGCGGCGTTAGGACCGGTCCCGCAAGTACGTGACGGAATCGCGTGTTGCCGGCGTCCGCCGGCGCGCGGGGCGTCCCGTCGCCGTCGCGCTCGATCACGTCGCCGTCTTTCTGTGGCCGCCCACTCTTGTCGCTGGCGTCCGTACGACGGCTATGGACAGTTCACACGCGCTCGTGGTCGGCGGCGGCGGCACCGGCGTCGGAACCGCCCGGGACCTCGCGATGCGCGGCGTCGACGTGACGCTGGTCGACCGCGGCGGCCTCGGGAGCGGGACGACCGGCCGGTCGCACGGCCTCCTCCACAGCGGCGCGCGCTACGCGGAGAACGACCCGAGCGGGGCCAGTGAGTGCATCCGGGAAAACCGAATCTTGCGGGACATCGCCGGGCACTGCATCGGGTGCGACTGCGGCTACTTCGTGCAACTGACTGACGACGACCCGGCGTACTTCGACGAGAAACTCTCCGCCTGTCGCGACCTGAACGTCCCCGCCGAGGTGCGTACGCCCGACGAAGTCGGGGACGAGGTGCCGGACCTGACCGACGACGCCGAGCGCATCATGGTGGTTCCGGACGGCGTGATCTACCCGTCGCGGCTCGTCGCGGCCACGGCGGCGAGCGCCCGCGAGCACGGTGCGACGATCCGACCGAACGCCCCGGTGCGGGATCTACTGGTCGAAAACGACGCCGTCGTCGGAGCGCGCGTCGAGACTGACGACGGCGAGGAGACGATCCGCGCGGACCACGTCGTCAACGCCGCCGGCGCGTGGGCCGGAGAGATCGCTGACATGGCGGCCGTCGACGTATCGATGCGCCCGGCGAAGGGCGTGATGGTCGCCGTCGACTACCCGGACCTACCGGTCGTCCTGAACCGCTGTCGTCCGCCCGCCGACGGCGACATCGTGGTCCCCCACGAGGGCGAGGTCGTCCTCGGCACGACGAGCGTCGCCGTGGACGACCCCGACGAGTTCGACGAGGAGCGCTGGGAGGTAGAGCGCTGTATCGAGGAGTGCGCCCGGATGCTCCCGCCGGTTGCCGACGCCGCCGTCGAACGGACGTACTGGGGGGTCAGACCGCTGTACGGCCCGGACGAGGACGAACGCGAGGGCGAACGCGGCATCTCTCGGGGGTTTTTCGTCCTCGACCACGCCGACCGCGACGGTCTGGACGGGCTCACCACGGTCGTCGGCGGTAAACTCACGACTCACCGCCTCATGGCCGAGGCCGTGGCGGACCACGTCTGCGGTCGGTTCGGTGTCGACGTACCGTGTCGTACCCCGGACGAACCGCTGTACGGCGCTGGGGATCCCGGTGCAGTTCAGGACGCGATCCGCGAATTCCACGCGCTCTCACCGGCTGACGAGGACGCACAGCGGTCGTCGAGCCACTGATCGACTGAAAAAAGCGCTTTCGACGGTCACCGGCCGTGGTGGCTGGTCGACCCGACGTTCACTTGACCGAACCAGGTCGGCGACAGTTACGACGCGTCAGTACTGGTGCTGGCCGCCGTGTTGGCCCTGCTGACTCCGTCGGCCCTGCTGCTGTCTTCGCTTGTGGGTCTGACCGCTCTGGTGACTCTGCTGGCCCTGCTGCTGACTACCTCGCTGTCCCTGCTGGCGCTGTTCGTGCTGCTGTCCGCCGCGGCGCTGCTGACCGCTCTGGCGTCCCTGTCGCTGTCCCTGCTGGCGCTGTTCGTGCTGCTGTCCGCCGCGGCGCTGCTGACCGCTCTGGCGTCCCTGTCGCTGTCCCATTCGTCCGCCCTGCTGAGCGCCACGATGTTGTTGGCCGCCCTGCTGGTGCTGTTGTCCGTGCTGCTGCCCCATCTGTCCGCGCTGACTCTGCTGGCGCTGTCCGTGCTGCTGTCCGCCGCGTCGCTGCTGACTCTGTTGGCCAGTCTGACTGCGCCGACCTTGCTGACCGCCGCGCTGGCGACCGCCCTGCTGGTGTTGGCCGTGCTGCTGGCCCTGCCGGCCTTGGCCCATCTGTCCTCGCTGACCCTGCTGATGCTGGCCACCTTGCTGACGCCGCTGGCCCTGCTGTCCGCGCTGATGACCGGCCTGGCCCTGCTGGCTACCGCGTTGCCGGCCGCCGCTCTGTTGATGCTGCTGGCTCTGTCGCCCCTGTCGCTGACTCGTTCGGCCGCCACCCTGCTGGTGCTGCTGTCCTCGCTGTTGGTCGTGCTGGCGTCCCTGGCCCATCTGGCTTCTCCGCTGGCTCTGTTGACCGCGCTGGTGCTGCCCGCCCTGCTGGTGCTGACTGCCCTGTTGACCGTGTTGCTGTCCGCCACGCTGGCTCTGGCGGCCCTGCTGGGAACCACTCTGTGTCCCTTGGAACTGTCCCTGCTCGTCTCGCTGCTGTTTCTCTGCGGAGTGTCGGCCGCCTCGCTGTCGACCCTGGTTTTGTCGTGCCATAGCAGTCGTGGTCGACGGTAGGTTCCCGGATTAACCGGGACGGTCGTTCACCGTTGTTCCAACTGAAAGTATCACGATTGCGTGAACAGTAACGCGAACGAATAGGCCAGAGTTTGGTCAAACGCCCGCGGTAGATAACCCTTTCCAGTAAAATGGGTAGAATGCTATCGGTAGCGTCCCGTTACTCCGGACACTGTTCGACGAGTTTCGAGACCGCGGTTCAACGAGACGGACGGAATGCGTCGTTTCGTCGCGCCGCTGTCCGTTGAATTCCCCGGTTAGCGCCGGCTCCGTGCGCGACTGCCGTTTTTAACAGTAGGTTTCTGTAGTGAGTGAACTGAACGGGGAAACTAGACGGGGAAAACCCGGCTAAAAACACTACCGGGTCGAGTTCCCGACGAGTTGATAGCGAAGAGAGCCGCTCGGTCCCATCGCTTCTCCGCGGACTTACCCGCCGAACTCCTCGATCAGCGCCGGCACCACGTCGAACAGGTCATCGACGACGCCGTAGTCCGCCAGGTCGAAGATAGGCGCGTTGGGGTCCGTGTTGATTGCGATGATGGTGTCGCTCCCTTTCATTCCGGCGACGTGCTGGACGGCGCCCGAGATACCGATGGCGATGTACACATCGGGAGTAACGACCTTCCCGGACTGGCCGACCTGCCGGTTCGCCGGCAGCCAGTCGTTGTCGACGATCGGTCGCGACGAGGAGACAGTGGCGTCCAGCGCGTCGGCGAGGTCGAAGATGAGGTCGAGGTTCTCCTCCTCCTCGATACCGCGGCCGACGCTGACGAGAACGTCCGCGTCGCTGATGTCGACGTCGCCGCCGCCGGCCTCCTCGAAGCCAGTCACGGTCGACCGCACCGCGGATTCGTCGATGTCGGCGTCGAAAGATTCGACTGCGGCGTCGCCGCCGTCCTCGGTCGCGGGCCACTCGCCGCCGCGGATGGTGACCGCGGCCCGGCCGGTGTCCAGTTCCGTCGTCGTCTCGACTTTCGAGCCGTACATCTCCCGGGTGGCGACGAGGCTCTCGTCGCCGCCGTCCAGATCGATGACGTCCGTCACGACCGGAAGGTCGAGCGCGTTCGCCGCGGCGGGGACGTAGTCCAGGGCGTTGACGCTGTTCGGTGTGAGGAGATAGCCGGCGTCGACGGCGTCGAACAGTTGCGTGACTGCCTGGTGGTACACGTCGTGGTTGAACTCCTCCCCGTAGTCGACCGTGTGGACCCGGTCGACGCCCTCGCGGTTCAGACGCTCCGCGAACTCGTCGGTATCGCCGCTTATCACGGCGACGTGAAGCTCTCCGCCGGCTTCGTCGGCGAGTTCGCGGCCGGCCGTGATCGCCTCGTAGCTCACGTCGCGCAGGTCGCCGCGGCGGTGTTCCGCGACGGCGAGAACGTTCGTCATTGGCTCACCCCCTTCTCGCGGAGAACGTCACCGAGTTGTGCGGCCTCCTCCTCGGGACTTCCCTCGAAGTACGTCGCGTCGCTTTCGGTCTCCGGTTCGTACATCCCGGTCAACGCCAGGTCGCTCTCGACGTCGGCCGGGGACAGGCCGAGGTCGTCGAGGTCCATCGGGGCGATCTCCTTGCTCTGGGCCTGCCGGATGCCGCGCAGGCTGGCGTACCGCGGTTCGTTGATACCAGTCTGGATCGTCAGTACCGCGGGGGTTTCCACGTCAGTCACCTCGTCGACGCCGCCTTCGAGTTCGCGGTGAACGTGCGCGACGCTCTCGTCCGCGTCGAAGTCGAGGTGGTTGACGACTGCGGCCCACTCGAAGTCGATGGCGTCCGCGAGCGCTACGCCCGTCGCGCCGAAGGCGTCGTCGCCAGCCTGAACGCCGGAGAGGATCAGGTCGGGGTCCTCCTCCTCGACGACGGCGCGCAGGAGTTGTACTTTCGCGCCCACGTCCAGCAGGTCCGCCTCTGCGAGTGCCTCGTCCCAGACGCGGACGGCACGGTCCGCGCCTTTCGCAAGCGCCATGCGGATCGTCTCGTCGCTGCGCTCGGGGCCGATGGTGACGGTCACCACCTCCACGTCGTCTACGTTTTCGCTTATCTGGACGCCCTCTTCGATCGCGTAGTCGTCCCACTCGTTCAAATCGTAGTCGAGGTACTGCGATCCGATCTCGGTCCCCTCGATCTCGAAGTCGTCCTGAACCTCGGCGACCTCCTTTACCGTTACGAGAACCTTCATCGTCGGAGTGGTTCTACCCTCTGTGAGATAAACGTTTTCGAAACGCAAGAGTACGAAGACGGTGTTTCTGGAACGAGTGCCTGACAAGGTCGGCGACTCACTCGTTCTGTCAGTTCAGGTCGCCGATGTCCTCGTCCGGGAGCGTAATGAGGTTCTCGCGGCCGATCCGCAGTTTGTCTACCTGGTCGTCCTCGTCCATCGACGAGAGCAGTTGGGACACTTTCGCGTTGGACCATCCCGTCTCCTTGACGATATTGGCCTGTTTCATCCGTCCCCCGTTCGCTTCCAGCAGGCGGGTGACTCGCTCCTCGTCGGAGAGGAGAGACTCGTCTATTTCGTCGTCGTTCTCGGCGTCGTCTGTCCCCGTGTCGTCTGTCGGTGCTGTCGACGGTTCGGTCGACTCGTCGGACTGGTCGGGCGGGGCCACGGTCGTTCTGGAGATGGCCCCGCCACTGCTGTCAGCGGTTTGTCGGCGTGCGAGGAGGTAGCCGCCGGTGCCGACTGCGATGACGAGAGTGAAGATACCGACGCCGATGAGCGTCATCGGGAGCGGGTCGTTTTCTTCGCCGAGCGGAGTCGAGGTGCCGGGATCGTTCTGGGCGGAGTAGACGATAGGCGTGTCGTCCGGTGTGAAATCGTGGGGGCCGTCCCACTGGAAGGTACCGCTCTCGTGCGCTCGCGGGGCCGTCGAGGCGTAGTACCCGTCCGGCGCATCGATTATAAGCCGCTGCCTCTCGGTGAGTGAGGGAAGCCACCGCCCCGATGTCCCGTTGAAGGCGTCTCCGACGACCAGTCGGTCACCGTCGTTCTCGACCTCCGCGAAGTTGGTCCAGGTGAAGTGGATGGTGATGATCCCGGTTTCGTTGTCGATCCGTCCCGTGTACTCGGTGTCTCGGATGGCCATCTCGCGGCCCGTTGCATCTTCTGACTCGTTGACGAAGCGCTGGAACTCACGCTCCCTGATAGGCGGGCGTTCCTCACCGGAAACGACGGCGTCGATCGTATCGCGGAACGCTTCAGTCTCGTTTTCGTCGTGGAGGTGCTGTCGGAACTCGACGGACCAGCGGGCGTCACCGGAGTCCGTGACGTTGATCCGGATCACTTGCCCCGGTTCGGCGGCGTGGGTAGCCGGTTGGATGTCGGACCCGGTGGGAGAAGGGGACCCACCGGTCCCGCCAGACACAGCAACGGCTACCCCCGTACCGACGGGAGCGAGGATCAAAGAGATGAGGAGGGCGTATGAAACGGCGGCGCGTAACCGCATACATCCCCGGTGGTATCTCTGGAGGCAAAATGTTTTCTATCGGTCGATAAAACGTCAGACGCGGCTTTGAATGGTTTCCGGCGCGCTCATAGTGTCGTTAAGCGGCTTAACAACACCCCCCGAATCGGGACAACTGGATCTTTCTCCGAACGCCGACCGGTTTTTGTATCAGTAGCATGTAGGTGCCCTCGATGAAGCGATTGACGACCGTCGCCCTGGTCCTCCTCCTCGCCGTCCCGGGACAGGTTGCCGGTGTTCCTCCCACCGACACCGCGCCCCCAGGAGAACAGGTAGTTGGTCCCGATGATCGACCGGCAGTCGAGACGCTGTCTCAGGACGAAAACGAGGCTGGCAACACAACGAGTAGATTGAGTCCCACCGGAAACGTCGTCTCGTCGCACGTTTCCTCCGGGACTGACATGTCACAGGTGCTAACAGAGGCGGACAACCGGATGGAGTTGCGATTCCGAAACAGAACGTTCCAAAGACAGTTCTCGAAGGCGAGTTCGGCAGCTAGCCGGTCCGCAGTCGCCAGTGCGATGCTCGACGATATCGAACGGCGGACTGAACAGCTGAAGTCGGAAGAACGCAGCGCGGTTCGAGCATACGTCAACGGTTCGATATCCGAGAGCGACCTGCTCCGGACGCTGGCTAGCGTCCACGCCCGCTCTCAGACGCTCGACGACACACTGACCAACCACGAGCAACTGGAGTCGTCGCTTTTGGACTACTCCGAGAGCGACCGTCGGTCCACCATCGCTGACGAACTCGAAATGCTCCGCTCTCCCGTCAGACAGCGACTCAACCAGGTGTACGACGGGTCCGCGGACCAGCGGAGTACCGTAACGTACGTCGTCGCCTCTTCGAACGGCGTCGTCGTCGAATCTATCGCAGACGGCGAGTACCTGCGCGAGGCCGTTCGCTTCGACAACACCAACGCAAACACGTCCGACACCTTCGATGGCGACACGTCCGCGCTACACGAGTACACGCAGACCGAACTCTACCCGTGGTCGTTCTCTAACAACCCGTCTATCAGTTTCGGTGGCATCAGTGAAAGCCGGTACCGACTCTCGATCGGACACTCACAGGGGACTGTCTCGGCCTACATCGACGGCAACACGCGCGAGGTGTTCCGCGAATCACAGCGCCTCCGACTCGTGGAACTCCCGCACTCTGGGTCCTTGACGACGACCAAAGACGGCCTGAACCTGACGATAAACAAAACGCCGAACAACGGTCCGATGCGGTTCAACCTCACCACTACTGATGGTGACCCGGTCAACGGCGTCGTTGAAATAAACGGGAAGAAGGTCGGCCGGACCGGCACTGATGGGGTGTTGTGGACGCTACAGCCACGCTCGTACTACCTCGTCAGCGTCTCCACGGAGACGACGACGATAAACGCGACCGTCAGTTCGTAGCGTTTTTCAGCGAAGCCGCGGCGACGACTCGCTGTGACCGACCGTGCCATCGCCCCAGTCCTCGCTAC
This sequence comes from Halostella pelagica, assembly GCF_004762015.1. Taxonomy (NCBI): domain Archaea; kingdom Methanobacteriati; phylum Methanobacteriota; class Halobacteria; order Halobacteriales; family Natronoarchaeaceae; genus Halostella; species Halostella pelagica. Next base: position 103,559 of record NZ_SJES01000003.1, on the reverse strand, counting down.
TGCGTCTCTCCTTGCGATTACCGTCGTTCTCGGAAGCACAGTTGCCCTGCTGGCTATCGGCGCGCCGGCCGACCCCACGCCGACCGCGTCGATTTCCGTCGGCGCTGACGCGGCGGACGACCGGATCGTACTCGAACACCACGGCGGCGACGTACTCGACGTCAGCGAGATCCGACTCCGAGTCACTGTCGACGGCACGCCGCTCGACGAGCAGCCGCCGGTCCCGTTTTTCGCGGCGGACGGGTTCCGCGGCGGGCCGACCGGACCGTTCAACCCAAAAGGAGGCACTACCTGGAGCGCGGGCGATGCGGCGGCGTTCCGAGTTGCGAGTACGAACGCACCCGGTATCGACGACGGCGACCGGGTCCGCGTGGAAGTGTATGCGAACGGCGGACTGGTCGGGTCGGCGACGGCGACAGCGTGAGCCGTAGCCGTGGAAACAGTGCGATCCGTAGCCGCGGAACTTACTCGGGAGCGCGTGCCGCGGTCGTGATAGCAACGTCGGGGTCGTAGCTCGGACCCATCAGTCGGTGTTCGACGGATTCGAATCCGGCCTCGTGGAACATCCGGTCGGCCTCCTCGGCGTCGTAAAAGAGCATGATGCTGTCGGCGATCCGTTGCATGATGCTGCTGTCCGGCGAGTTCGGCCCGACGACGAGCACCTGCCCGCCGGGTTTTACGACGCGGCGGAACTCCCGAAGCGCCCGCACGGGGTGTGGCCAGTACTCGATGGATCCCGACGACCAGATCACGTCGAAGCTGTCCGTCTTGAACGGTAGACGCTCGGCGTCGCCGCGGTAGAACCGCACCGGACCGTCGGTTTTGCCGAACTTCGCCCACGCTTTCTCCATCTGGTGGACGCTCTGGTCTAACCCATGGACTTCGTCGACGTGGTCGAGTAATCCTGCGGTTCCGAACCCGGTTCCACAGCCCACGTCGAGGACGCGGTCGTCAGGGTCGAGGTCGAGCATCCCGAGCGCTTCCGTGCGCATCTCTTCGTTCCAGATGAACGTGTTCACCGGGTCGTACACCTTCGAGAGGTATTTGTAGAATAATCGCGCGCGAGCCTTGTTCTCGAGGATACCCATCGTTCTGACGTTTGGTCGCGGCGCAAATAATTCTGCTGTTCCGGCCGGACGCGGTCCAGTTCTCGGGTCCCTTTCGCAACTACCTTATAGACGCTTCTGCAAGTCACGCCTGCTAATAGTATGCCGAGGCCAGAGGTTCTCGAACGAATACAGGACGTCGAACAGGAGGCGGACGAAATCGTCGCGCTGGCCGAGGAAGAGCGCGAGGAGCGCGTCGCCGAGGCGCGCGAGGAAGCAGAGGAGATCCGTCAGGAAGCAGAGGCCGAGGCGCGTGAGCTACGCGAACAGCGACTCGAGGAAGCCCGCGAGGAGAACGAAGCGAAGCGGGAGCAGATCCTCGAAGAAGGCGCTACAGAGCGCGATGAGCTCGTCGAACGCGCCGAATTCAGAAAGGACGAGGTGATAGAACATATCGTCGATACGTTCAAGGAGGCGGTGCATGCTCAGACCTGAACGAATGAGCAAGGTGTCCGTGACGGGGTCGAAGGCCGTCATGGACGAAGTCATCGAGGCGACGTTCGACCTGAACCTCCTCGACTTGAGCGACTACGACGGCTCCTGGGAGGGCTTCGACAACGGCGACCCGATCGAGGGTGCCGACGAGGCCTCCGAGAAGCTGATCACGGTCCGTTCGCTCGAAAGCATTCTCGGCGTCGACGAGGCCGACGCCGGGCCGAGCCGGATCGTCACCGACGAGGCGCTCGACTCGGAACTCGAGGACATCCGCAGCGAGGCGAACGACCTCGACGACCGCCTCGACGACATCGACGCCGAACTCCGAACCGTCGAAGAGGAGATAGCGTCGGTCGAACCGTTCGTCGATCTGGGTATCGACCTGGATCTCCTCACGGGCTACGACACCCTCGAGGTCGCGGTCGGCGAGGGTGACAGAGCGCAGATCGAGGAAGCGCTCTCCGCCGCCGAGGGGATCGACGCTTACGAGACGTTCACCGGCGATTCCGTCGTCGCCGTCTTCGCGTATCCGAGCGAGCGGAACTCGGCGGAGTCGGACGACGTTCTCGACGATGCGCTGGTTGGCGTCGACTTCGCGTACGTCGAAGTGCCGGACGCCGAAGGCAGTCCCGAGGAGTACGTCGACGAACTCCGCCACGAACGGCAACAACTGGAGTCCCAGCGCAACACCGTCGAGGACGAACTCGAGGAACTCCGGATCGACGCGGCGGGCTTTCTGCTCGCCGCCGAGGAGAAACTCACTATCGAGGTCCAGAAGTCGGAAGCGCCGCTACAGTTCGCCACGACCGCGAACAGCTTCATCGCCGAGGGATGGATCCCGACTGAGCGCTACGACGACTTGGAAGGCGCACTCGAAACGGCCGTCGGCGACCGCGTCGAGGTCGAGGAGCTAGAACGCGCCAAATACGATGAGGGTCGTCCGACCCACTCCGAACCCGTTTCGGAGCCCGGCGACGAGGCTCAGCCGGGCGACGGCGCACAGGCCGTGACGGACGGCGGCAGCGCCGTTACCGTCAACGACGAACCGCCGGTCATCCAGAAGAACAACAAGGCCGCAGAGCCCTTCGAGTTCCTCCTCAAGATGATAAACCGGCCGAAGTACACGGAACTCGACCCCACGATCGTCTTGTTTCTGACGTTCCCGGCGTTCTTCGGGTTCATGATCGGGGACCTCGGGTACGGACTGCTCTATCTCGGCGTCGGCTATCTGTTGTACAGCCGCTTAGACGAGGCCGTCTTCCGCAGTCTCGGCGCTATCGGAATGTGGCTCGGCGGGTTCACAATGTTGTTCGGCGTCCTCTACGGTGAGGTGTTCGGACTACACGTACTCGGCGAGATCCTGTTCAACGGTCATCCGCCGATGCATAAGGGGCTCCAGCCGCACTTCGCCGCCTACGGCCGTGCCTGGCTGCTCGTGAGCGTCCTGCTCGGCTTGCTCCACCTGACTCTGGGGTACGTGTTCGGGTTCGTCAACGACCTCGACCACGGATTCGTCGACGCTTACCTGGAGAAAGGATCCTGGGCGACGCTGATGATCGGCGTATGGGTCTGGATCTTTAGCCGGCACGCTCGCGGTCCGAAACCGGACTTCCTGTTCGAGGTGCTCAACGAGGGCGATCAGGCCGCGTACGCGCTTGGTTTCAACGGGTTGCCCGCCGAGATCGGCCTTTCCGTCGGATTGCCGATCGCCGCGGTCGGCTTCCTGACGATGGTGTACGGCGAAATCAAGCACTTCGGGGTTGCCATCGGTAGTCTCGTCGGCTTCCTCGAGAGCTTCAGCGTGCTCGGTGACGTGCTATCGTATCTCCGGATCGGCGCGGTTATCCTGGCGAAGGCGGGGATGGCGTTCGTCGTCAACCTCCTCTTCTTCGGCGTGTACGTCGTCGACGGCGAGTGGCACTTCGCGACGAGTCACGCGCCGCAGTACTACGTCGAACACGGATACCACGGTCACGAAGTGAGCGAAGTCATGTTCGGGGGTCTGCTCCACGGCGGCGTAGGGTCGGTGATCGCCGGCGTGCTCATCTTCGTCCTCGGTCACATCGTCGTCCTACTGCTCGGCGTGACGAGCGCCGGCCTGCAGGGGATTCGTCTCGAGTACGTCGAGTTCTTCGACAAGTTCTACGATGGCGGCGGTCGCGTGTTCAAACCGTTCGGGTACGACCGCGAACACACCGCCGAGGACTGACAGCCGCGTCCTCAGTCGGGGAATCCCTGACGTCTCGGTTTTTATTCACCACGCTGATGCCGCACGTTTTCTACTGGAACGGTATCGTCTAAACTGTTGGAACGGTCATCCACACCGGGAGCCAAAAATCGAAACTATAATGTCTCTGGAAAACCCCTCGCTGGGGGGTTGAGACCGCCGTATCTGCCGGTTTCGTTTGGGAAGTTTTATGAACACTGGCGGGTGAAGTACGGCTTGTTCGGTCGCAACTACGAGGTATACGCAAACATGATTGAGAACTCCCTTGACGTCGCACTTGCAGCGGAACAATTCAGCAACATAATCCTGCAGGAAGGAGGCCTTCAGGGCAACGCAAAGCCCGGTATTACCACGGACGGTGCCACCGCGATCGGCATCGGTCTGGCTGCCATCGGTGCAGGATACGCGGAGCGCGGTATCGGTGCCGCGGCCGTTGGTGCCCTCGCCGAGGACTCGATCTCTACCGGTATCGGGATCGTCATGACGGTCCTGCCGGAGACACTGGTCATCTTCGCGCTGGTCGCACTCTTCGTCTAACCGCAGTCCCATTTTCTCACAATGAGTTTGGACACAGTCGTTGAGGACATCCGAGACGAAGCCCGCGCGCGTGCGGAGGAAATTCGCGCACAGGGTGAAGAGCGCGCTGCGGAGATACTATCCGAGGCGGAGGAAGACGCCGAGGAGACGCTCGCCGAAGCCGAGGAGGCGGTCGAAACCGAGATCGCCCAAGAGCGCGAGCAGCAACTCTCCAGCGCGAAACTCGAGGCCAAACAGCAGCGGCTCGAAGCGCGTCGGGACCTCCTCGAAGAGGTCCGCGAGGCGGTCGAGGCGGAGCTCGCGGCCCTCGACGGCGACGAGCGCGAAGAACTGACGCGAAACCTGCTTTCCGCTGCGTCGGTCGAGTTCGACGAGGGCGACGACGTGCTCGTCTACGCTCGACCCGAAGACGAGGCGCTGCTGAGCGACGTGCTTGAGGACTACGACGGCTACGAGTACGCCGGCGAGGTCGACTGCCTCGGCGGCGTCGTCGTCGAGAGCGACGAGAGCAGAGTTCGCGTCAACAACACGTTCGATTCTGTGCTGGAGGACGTGTGGGAGGACAATCTGAAGGAAATCAGTTCCCGCCTGTTCGAGGAGCAATGACCGAAGTCATCGCAACTCGTATCGCCGGACTCCCGTCCGTCGTGGGGTGGTTCGCGTGAGCGCCACCGGGTCGAACCCCGAGTACGTGAACTCCCGCGTCCGGGCCCGCCGGGCGAAGCTGTTTGACGACGAGGACTACCGAAAGCTGGTCCGCATGGGGCCGAGCGAGATCGCTCGGTTCATGGAGGAAACCGAGTACGAGTCGGAGGTCAACGCCCTGGGTTCGCGCCACAGCGGCGTCGACCTCATCGAGTACGCACTGACCCGAAACATGGCGAAGCACTTCGACGACCTGCTTCGCTGGTCGGGCGGCGAGATGTACGACCGGATCGCGAGTTACCTCCGGAAGTTCGACGCCTGGAACGCGAAGACGACGTTCCGCGGACTCTACTCCGGCGCGAGCGCCGAGGAGATAGAGACGGACTACATCCGTGCCGGGGAGTTCGACGACCGCTTTCTCGAACGCCTGGCGAACGCCGGAACCATCGAGGACGCCGTCGAACTGCTCGACGGGACGCTGTTCGGTGAATCGCTGCCGGCGGCCTTCGAGGAGTACGAGGAGACCGGCGTGCTGGTGCCGCTCGAAAACGCGGTCGACCGCGCGTTCTACGAGAACCTGCTCGGCGGCGTCAGCGGCTCGGACGAGCCGACGAAGCTGTACGTCGAGTTCCTGCAGGCCGAGATAGACTTCCGGAACGCGCGGAACGCGCTCCGACTCGCCCGGAGCGGGGCCGACATGGACCCTTCGGAGTACTACATCGAGGGTGGAGAGCTGTTCACCCCGAACGAACTCGTTCGGCTGGTCGGCAACCGCGACCAACTCGTCACTCACATCCGCGACAGCAAGTACGGCGACGAGCTATCGAACGCCTTAGACGAACTGGAAACCGCCGACAGCCTCATCGGGTTCGAGCACGCTCTTGATCGTGCGTTGCTAGAGTACTCCCGAGGGCTATCGAGTCGCTTCCCGATCTCGATCTGCCCGGTGCTCGGATACGTTCTCGCGAAAGAGCGCGAAGTCGAGAACATCCGCGCCGTGGCACGAGGGAAGGAGGCGGGACTCTCCGAGGAGGAGATAAACGAGGAGCTGGTGATCGTATGAGCCAGGAGATCGCAGTCGTCGGCAGTCCCGAGTTCACGACCGGCTTCCGGCTCGCCGGCGTCCGTGAGTTCGAGAACGTCCCGGACGACCGGAAGGCAGAGGAACTGGACGAGGCAGTCGAGCGCGTCCTGACCGACGAGAACATCGGTATCGTCGTGATGCACAACGACGACATCGAGTATCTCTCGCGGGGCGTCCGCAACGACGTAGAGACGAGCGTCGAACCGACCGTCGTGATGCTCGGCGGCGGTGCCGGGAGTGGCGGACTGCGCGACAAGATCAAGCGTGCGATCGGTATCGACCTGATGGAGGAAGACTAACACAATCATGAGTCAAGCAACAGACACAGACGTCAGCGAGGACGGCGTCATCGACAGCGTGAGCGGTCCCGTCGTGACCGCCGCGGACCTCGACGCTCGGATGAACGACGTGGTGTACGTCGGTTCGGAAGGGCTGATGGGAGAGGTCATCGAGATCGAAGGCAACGTAACGACCATCCAGGTGTACGAGGAGACGTCCGGGGTTTCCCCGGGCGAACCCGTCGAGAACACGGGAGAACCGCTCTCGGTCGACCTCGGCCCGGGGATGCTGGACTCTATCTACGACGGCGTCCAGCGCCCGCTCGCAGTCCTGGAAGACAAGATGGGTGCGTTCCTGGACCGCGGCGTCGACGCGCCCGGTATCGACCTGGAGCGGACCTGGGAGTTCGAACCCACCGTCGCGGAGGGTGACGAGGTAAGCGCCGGCGACATCGTCGGCACCGTGCCGGAGACCGAGAGCATCGAGCACAAGGTCATGGTTCCGCCGGATTACGAGGGCGGCGAAGTCGTCGCCGCCGACTCGGGGAACTTCACCGTCGAGGAGACGGTCGTCGAACTCGATTCAGGCGAGGAGATCCAGATGCACCAGGAGTGGCCGGTCCGCGAGGCCCGCCCCTCCGTCGACAAGCAGTCGCCGACCAAGCCGCTGGTGACGGGCCAGCGCGTCCAGGACGGCCTGTTCCCGCTCGCGAAAGGCGGGACGGCGGCGATTCCGGGTCCGTTCGGGTCCGGGAAGACCGTCACCCAGCAGCAACTTGCCAAGTGGTCCGACGCCGACATCGTCGTCTACATTGGCTGCGGCGAGCGCGGTAACGAGATGACCGAGGTCATCGACGACTTCCCGGAACTGGAAGACCCCAAGACCGGGAAGCCGCTGATGTCCCGAACCTGTCTCATCGCTAATACGTCGAACATGCCCGTCGCGGCCCGCGAATCCTGTGTGTACACCGGGATCACCATCGCGGAGTTCTACCGCGACATGGGCTACGACGTCGCGCTGATGGCCGACTCCACCTCGCGGTGGGCCGAGGCCATGCGCGAGATCTCCTCGCGACTGGAGGAGATGCCCGGCGAAGAGGGCTACCCGGCGTATCTGGCCGCGCGGCTCTCGGAGTTCTACGAGCGCGCCGGCCTGTTCGAGAACCTGAACGGGACGGAGGGGTCCGTCTCCGTCGTCGGAGCGGTTTCCCCGCCCGGCGGCGACTTCTCGGAGCCGGTCACACAGAACACGCTCCGTATCGTGAAGACGTTCTGGGCGCTCGACGCCGACCTCGCGGAACGGCGTCACTTCCCGGCGATAAACTGGAACGACTCCTACTCGCTGTACAAGGAGCAACTCGACCCCTGGTTCCGGGAGAACGTCGCTCAGGACTGGCCCGAGGTGCGCCAGTGGGCGGTCGACGTGCTGGACGAAGAGTCCGAACTCGAAGAGATCGTCCAACTCGTCGGCAAGGACGCCCTGCCCGAGGACCAGCAGCTCACCCTGGAGGTCGCTCGCTACATCCGCGAGTCGTTCCTCCAGCAGAACGCGCTGCACGACGTGGACACGTTCTGCTCCCCGGACAAGTCCTACCAGATCCTCCAGGCGATCAAGACGTTCAACGACGAGGCGTTCGAGGCGCTCGACGCCGGCGTGCCCGTCGACGAGATCACGGCCATCGAGGCCGCTCCACGTCTGAACCGCATCGGAACGACCGAGGAGTACGAGTCGTTCATCGATGAGATAGAAGCAGACATGACCGACGAACTACGGGAACTCTACTAATGAAAGAATACAAGACAATCACCGAGATCAGCGGACCGCTGGTCTTCGCCGAGGTGGACGAACCCATCGGATACGACGAGATCGTCGAGATCGAAACGCCGAACGGCGACATCAAGCGCGGTCAGGTGCTCGAATCCAGCGAAGGCATCGTCTCCATTCAGGTGTTCGAGGGGACCGAGGGTATCGACCGCAAGTCCTCGGTTCGCTTCCTCGACGAGACGATGAAGATGCCCGTCACGGAGGACCTGCTGGGTCGCGTCCTCGACGGCTCCGGTAACCCCATCGACGGCGGTCCGGACATCGTTCCGGACGAGCGCCGCGACATCGTCGGCGCGGCGATCAACCCGTACGCCCGCGAGTATCCCGAGGAGTTCATCCAGACGGGCGTCTCCGGAATCGACGGCATGAACACGCTCGTCCGCGGCCAGAAGCTCCCGATCTTCTCCGGGTCTGGCCTGCCGCACAACGAGCTTGCACTCCAGATCGCCCGTCAGGCGACCGTGCCGGAAGAAGACGAGGAAGCCGAGGACGACGAGGAAGGAAGCGAGTTCGCGGTCATCTTCGGCGCGATGGGTATCACCGCCGAGGAGGCCAACGAGTTCATGGACGACTTCGAGCGCACCGGCGCGCTGGAGCGCTCCGTCGTCTTCATGAACCTCGCGGACGACCCCGCAGTCGAGCGGACGGTCACGCCGCGACTGGCCCTGACCACCGCCGAGTACCTCGCGTTCGACAAGGGGTATCACGTGCTGGTCATCCTGACCGACATGACCAACTACTGCGAGGCGCTGCGCGAGATCGGTGCGGCGCGCGAGGAGGTCCCGGGCCGACGTGGCTACCCCGGGTACATGTACACTGACCTTGCCCAGCTGTACGAACGGGCCGGCCGCATCAAGGGCCGCGAGGGCTCCGTCACGCAGATCCCGATCCTGACGATGCCCGGCGACGACGACACGCACCCGATCCCGGACCTGACCGGGTACATCACGGAGGGGCAGATCATGATGGACCGCGACCTGAACAGCCAGGGCGTCCAGCCGCCGATCAACGTCCTGCCGAGCCTGTCGCGCCTGATGGACGACGGTATCGGCGAGGGCCTCACCCGCGCCGACCACGGCGACGTCTCCGACCAGATGTACGCCGCGTACGCGGAGGGCGAGGACCTGCGCGACCTGGTGAACATCGTCGGCCGCGAGGCGCTGTCCGAGCGCGACAACAAGTACCTCGACTTCGCCGACCGCTTCGAGGAGGAGTTCATCCAACAGGGGTACGACACGAACCGCAGTATCGACGACACGCTGGAGATCGGTTGGGACCTGCTCTCGACGCTCCCGAAGACGGAACTCAACCGCATCGACGAGGAGCTCATCGAGGAGAACTACCGCGAAGCGGAAGACGCAGAAACCGCCCAAGTCGAGGCGGAGTAACGTTCCAGTCGGCCGTTTTTCGCTGTCGGGAACAGGGAGACCGGGATGACACTATATTTCTGTCGCCGAAGTGCCGGTGCGTTATCGGCGAGACTGTAAACAGTTATCCGTGCGGGCGCGCAAACCAAACCCAAGATGGCCAAGGACGTCAAACCCACTCGCAAGGAGTTGATGCAGATCGAGGACCGCATCGAACTCTCCGAGCGGGGCCACGACACGCTGGAGCAAAAGCGCGACGGCCTCATCATGGAGTTCATGGATATCCTGGACCAGGCCCAGGACGTCCGGGAGAACGTCGAGGGGAACTACGAGACGGCCCAGAAGAAGATCGACATGGCTCGCGCCATGGAGGGCGACGTCTCGGTTCGCGGTGCCGCCGCGGCGCTGAAAGAACACCCTGAGATCACGACGGAATCGCACAACATCATGGGCGTCGTCGTCCCGCAGATCGAATCGAGCAAGGTCCAGAAGAGCCTCGACGAGCGCGGGTACGGCGTCGTCGGCACCAGCGCCCGGATCGACGAGGCCGCCGAGGCGTACGAGGAACTCCTCGACTCGATCATCCTCGCGGCCGAGGTCGAGACCGCGATGAAGAAGATGTTAGACGAGATCGAGAAGACGAAGCGCCGCGTCAACGCTCTGGAGTTCAAGCTACTGCCCGAACTGTACACCAACCAGGAGTACATCGAACAGAAACTCGAAGAGCAGGAACGCGAAGAGATCTTCCGCATGAAGAAGATCAAGGCGAAAAAAGAGGAAGAGGAGGCGGAGGACCGCGCCGCCGAGGAGGCCGAGGCCGAACAAGACCGTCTCACAGCCGACGACTAACCCGGCGTAGTTTTTACGCTTTCTCTCGTCTCTTTCCCATATGGACTGTCCCGACTGCGGAGCGCCGGCCGTCTCGTTCGCCGTCCCGCCGGACCTGCGTGAGTGTGTCCCCGAGAGCGCAACTGCCGCGGCGCTGTGTACGGGCTGTCTGCGACTTCACCCGGCCGAAGACCCCGACTCCGATCCCGACTTCGGCTCGGTAAGCGACGGGTTTCCCCAGGGAAACGCCGCAGTGCCGATGGCGCTACTCGTCGGACTGCTCTCGTCGCTCGCACTCTACAGCGAGGAGATAGCGACGCTCGTCGGGCGCGTCGAAGCCGCCGGCACCGACCCGCTGCTCGTGCTCGACCGCCTGGCGGCAGCCCCGGATATCGATCCCGCCGTCGACATCGAGCGCCGACGGCGGCAGTTAGAACAGACCCTATGAGAACGCGGGCGAGAGGTCGACAGCGTCGCGGCGGTAGGTCTGATACACGTCCCACGCCCACGTCGCCGCCTCGGGCGTATCGTTACTGAGCACGCCGCAGAGAGTGCCGTCGTCGCCGTACGTGATCACGCGAACTCGCCAGCCTTCGGGCGTCTCTCCGAGGACCATGCCGAACGGGAGGTCGCCCGTCGAAAGCGGGGTGAACCCGTTCCGAACCATCGTCCGAACCTCCTCGCCCACCGACGGAAGCAACTGCACGGCGAGGGAGTCGCCGAAAACGATCTCCGCGTCGGCACCGCGGTCGGTGACGGCCTCCGCCAGACGGTCCATCGAGCCCCGTCGGGTGACAAGCGGCGCGAATCCGTATATCTGCGTGGCCTCGGCCAATAGCTCGTCGACCGCGGAAAGCGGCCGATACCGCGTTGCCTGCGTCGCTTCTGCGACGGCGGCGTCGCGAACGACGCGCCCGTCTATCGGCGCGCTCGCGGGCACGGGTTTGAGCACCTCGGCAGCGGCACGAAGGTCGGCGGTTACCGACAGTATCGCCTCGGTGAGCGACACCGCGAGGTTCCCGGCGGCGGACAACCGGAACCCTCGCGGTTCGCGCTCGACCAGCCCCTCGGACTGGAGTTCGCGGATCGCTCGGTCGACAGTCGACCGGGAGACGTCCAGCGTCTCGACGAGGGCGCGCTTCTCGCGAGGTCCGGCCCGCAGCGAGACGAGGAACTCGTGACGGGTACACAGGGTCTGTACGACCCCAGAAATATCGTCACGGTTCATATACCAGTACTGGTACTCACAGGGGGTTGTTATGTGTAGTGGCCGTCGGCGTCGTCGCGTGTTTCGGGCGGAGGGAGCTCAGTCGCCGCCGCTCGGTGGTTTCGGTACACCTTCTCGGCCCACGCGATGGCCGCAGCCGAATCGTTGATAACGACGCCGCGGAGCTCCGACTCCGGGCCGGACACGACGAGAAAGGCGTGTGAGGTCCCGGAGTCGCGGACGATACCGAGGCTGTACGGGAGCTCTGCAGTCGCGTACATCGCGAACTGATCGCTCTCCATCGCTTCCCGGATCGGATCCGCACGCGACGTACGGATCTGCTCGGCCACCGACACCTCGAACACGATTTCGGCGTCGAGGCCGTCGTCGACCACCGCTTTCGTGATACGGTCGAAGCTCTCCGGTCGGGCCACCGCCGTCGAGAGGCTCCGGAACGTCTCGGCGGCGGTGACGAGATCGGTGACACGTTCGATAGGTCTGTACGGAGTCGGCGGTTCCGAGACGTGGATATCACTGCCACGGATCATAGCGTGGCTCACTGTCGCCGACGGCGGAAGTGCCGAAAGCAGCGGCTGAGCGCCAACCGCCTCGGTTAGCGTCGTCCGGAACTCGCGGTACAGCTCAGCGACCGTACGACCGGTCGCCGACGCGGTGAACCCACCCTCGGAACGCGTGACGAAACCCGCGCTTTCGAGTTCCCGAAGCGAGCGGTTTACCGTCGACCGGGAGATATCGAGTTCCTCGACGAGCGTCTCTTTTCCGGCGGTCGTCCCGTCGAGGTACTGTAACACGTCGATACGCCGCGTAACGAGATCGACGACGCCCTCCATCGTGTCCATCTCGGTCATCTGATCTATCCGGTTGTTCTCGCTTTACGTATATATACTCCGGGCCTTGTCAGAACGTATCACTCGACGTAGCAGTTGCACTCTCAGCGGAGGGAGCGATAACGGGAACTTCGATCCGGAGAGTACAGCGAGAGAGGACAGACCGATTAGACGCCGGTAGAGTACCTCAGCAGGCCGGCGACGCCACCGAAGGCGTCGTATAGCTGTTCGCCTTTCTCGAAGTCGGTCGAGATGAACTTCGTCTCGGTGCCGCGCTGTTCGGCGATGTCGATGAGGTGGTCGATCGCGTCCTCGCGTTCGCCATCCTCGGCGGGGACTTCCTCGCCGCACTCCGAGCAGGTGTGGTTGGGCGTGTCCTTGCGGCGGTCGATGACTGTCCGTTCCTCGTGACCGTTAGGGCACTCGTAGGTAACGACGTCCTCCCGAAGGTCTTCACTGATGAGGAGCGTCTCGACGGACCCCATGATGAGGTTCTGCCGGGTCTGATCGAAGCCGTAGGTGGCCTCGTCGCCGGCGTGGAGTTCCTTGAAGAAATCCTGCATCAGGTTCTTGTCCTTCATCACCTCGGCGTCGGCGAGCGCTTCCTCCGCGGCGTCGACCAGGTCGTAGAGCCCGGACTCGTCGGTGTAGGAGACGTCGAACTTCCCGAGTACCGAGTCCCCGAGTTCGTGGTGGAGATAGTCGCCGTCTAGGAACTCGTCTTTGGTCGGCGAGGGACCGCCGACGAGGATGCCATCGAGTTCGTGGCGCTTTTCGACGAACAGGTCGTTCGCCATCCCGGCGACTTCCTGATAGAAGTTGTCGATGGCTTCGAGGCGGAGGCGGGCGAATCGCTGGGCGGACTGGCCACCTTTGCGCTGTTTGCCCGGCACGAGCGAGGAGGCGGACTTGACGGGTTCGACGCGCTTGCCCCGGAGCCACCCGACGTTCGCCTCGCGGCGGTCGAGGACGATGAGGCCGTAGAGGCCCTTGTCCGCGAGCATGTCCTCTAACGGTTCGGTCAGGAACTCCGAGTCACAGTGGTAGCGGAAGGACTCGATCTCCATCGGCGGACTCTCCAGCACCTTCGTGATCATGTCGGTCTGGCCGCCGCCGGAGTCGACCGCCCCGGAGAAGATGACGATACCGTTTTCGGGCGGAAAGGTGTCGAAGTAGCGGAGACGCGACTTGATCGAAGAGAGGGCGTCCTGGACGTTCGTCCGGGTCTGCTTGGACTTGATGTTGCTTGCTTCGCTGTGTTCCTGCGTGACGTGCGCGACGACGGAACTGATCTGCTTGTCGTCCGGGATGTAGATGGTGACGAGTTGCGTCCCCGACCCCTCGTACTCCTTCAGGTCCTCGATGACCTTCCGGAACTCGTATTTCTTCCGGTCGGACTGCTCGCTCTCCTGCTGGCTCATTGTCCATTTTACGGCCCGGAGTGGCTAAGTATCCTTTGTCTTCCCAGGGGCGATAGGTCGGACGGCCGGCGGGTCGGCCGCCGTGGACTGCTGCGAGCCCATGGGACCGTCCGCTCCGCAACCTCTCGGCCGGGTGGCGGACCGAGGGAGAGCGTTCCCAGGCCAGAAGGCCGAAAGCCGCTGCGGGCGAGTGACGTTTCCCGCTGAAATGAGATAGGGTTGACATTTTCGCCGGTCTCGTTTCCGGAGGTTACGATTTATAAAGCTCCCGCTACACATTCGGGATATTGACTAATATGTCTCACAAGACGGTTTACGCTATCGCGAGCGGGAAGGGGGGTGTCGGGAAAACGACGACGACCGTGAACCTGGGTACGGCACTGGCCGGCGCCGGCCACACCGTCGCCGTGGTCGACGCGGACCTGGGGATGGCGAACCTCGCCGGATTCGTCAGTCTCTCTCCGGACTCGACGACGCTGCACGAGGTACTCGCCGGCGAGGCGTCCGTCGAAGAAGCGACGTACGAACTCGCCGACAACATCGCTGCGGTCCCGAGCGGCGGCGACCTAGAGAGTTACGCGGGCGTCGACGCGACCGAACTCGGTGCTGTCGTCGACCGCCTCCGTGAGGAGTTCGACTACGTCCTGTTAGACGTCGGCGCGGGAGTGAGCCACGAGACGGTGCTTCCCCTGGGCCTTGCGGACGCCGTTTTCCTCGTTTCGACGCCCGACCCGGCCGCCGTTCGCGACGCGGAGAAGACGGTAGACCTGACCGACCGCGCCGACGGACACGTCGCCGGTCTCGTTTTGACCCGGGCGCGGGACGACCGGGGCATCGACTTCGAGGCCATCGCGTCGAAACTCGGCGTCCCCCTGCTCGGAACCATCCCGGAAGACGACGCGGTTCACGAGGCCATCTACTCCGGGACACCGGTCGTCGTCGACGCGCCCGAAAGCCCCGCAGGGGTCGCGTACCGCGGCCTCGCCGACCGGATCGACGGCACCGGAGACGCCGTGCCGGCAGACGGCGCTCCTGCGGGCGACGGTGCCGACGCGACCGACCCCGTGGAGTCGGGAGCCGAAGCGGACGCCGCCTCTTCTACCGAGGGTACGACTTCAGACGAAGGAACCGACGAGAGCGGCGGTAACACGGGAAACGAGACGGCTGACGCCGCCGGAACCGAACCGTCGGACGCCGCCGATACGGGTACGGCTGAGACGGACGCGTCCGCGGACCGCGACGCGTCGGTATCGGCAGAGACGTCCGACAGTCCGCCGAAGTCACCCGCGGACGACGCGGCCGACGACGTCGTTGCTGACGATAACTCGGTCGACAGCGAGACGGCCGGCGAGGATACCGTCGACGGCGACGCACCCGCCGAGGGGGAAACCCCCGACGGCTCGGAGGCCGAAGCGGAGACGGACGAAACCGCCGACGCGGGGGACGACGGTGTCACTATCCCCGACGCGGAGTCAGACACCGACACCGAGACCGCGGACGGATCCGAGGGCGTTACCTTCGCGGAGGGAGACGAGGAGAGCCAGGAGAGCGACGACATCGACGAGGACGCGATCCCGTTCAGCGACCGCGAACCGCCGAAGCCGGACCCCGAGAACGGCGACGGAGACGCGAACGACGAGGACGACGAGGACGAGGACGGCGGGTTCTTCGGTCGTCTCCTCGGCTGAAACGGGAAGGTTGAACAGGGAGTTCCGACAACTTCGGGTATGGCAGATAGGGATAACTCCGTTCCGCTCGGTTGGATACTGTTGTTCGTCCTGTTAGTTATCGGTTCGGCGATCGCCGCTATCTCCTTCGTCGGCGGCAGCGTGTTCTGATCACATCGAGTCGGGCGCTTCGACTCCGAGGACGTCGAGGGCGTTCCCGACCGAATGTTTGGCCGCCGTCACTAACGCGAGACGAGCGTCCCGTAGCTCCGGATCCACGTCGTCGGAAAGCACTGGGCACTCGCGGTAGAACGCGTTGAACCGCTCGGCGAGCGTCCGGGTGTAGGTTGCGACGACGTGGGGCTTCAGGTCGTCAGCGGCCTCCTCGATGACGGCGGGGAATCGCGCGACTGCCCGGAGCAGGTCGCGTTCGTACTCCGTGTCGAGGCGGTCGGCGTCGACGTCGGAGAGGCCGTCGGCTTCGTCGTCCCGCGCCGCCTCGCTCAGGATCCCGCAACACCGTGCGTGGACGTACTGCACGTATGGCGCGGACTGCGCCTCGAAGTCCAGCGCGCGGTCCCACTCGAAGGTGATCGCCTTGCTCGGTTGTTTCGAGACGATGTCGTAGCGAACCGCGCCGATGCCGACCTGTCGTGCGATCCGCTCGACGTCGTCCTCGTCCAGTTCGTCGTCGCGGATGCGGTCGTCGAGGCGCGTCTCGACTTCCTTACGCGCGCGGGCGACGGCTTCGTCGAGGAGGTCGTCCAGGTCGACGCCGGTTCCCTCTCGGGTGCTCATCTTCCCCTCGGGGAGGTTCACGTACGAGTACAGCACCTGCTCTAGCTGGTCTGTGTCGTTGCCAAGGAGGTCGAGCGTCGTCCGGAGCTGTTCGGCCTGGAGGTTGTGGTCCTCGCCGAGGACGGTCACCGCGCGGTCGTAGTTCTCGAACTTCCATTCGTGGTGGGCGAGGTCGCGGGTAGGGTAGAGGCTGGTGCCGTCCGAGCGGAGGAACACGAGGTTCTTGTCGATGCCGTGTACCTCCAGGTCGAGTTGCCAGGCGTCCTCCTCGTAGACGGCTTCGTCCAGGTCCTGCAGACGGTCGACCACGTCGTCGGTCGAACCGTCGAACATGAACTTCGTCTCCTTGACGAACCGGTCGAACTCGGCTGGGAGGCGTCCGAGACACTCGCGCATCCCGCCGAGCACCTGGTCGACGACCTCGCTGACGCGCTCGTACGTCTCCTCGTCGCCCGCTTCGAGGCCCTGCATGATCGATTCGATCTCGGCCTCGGCCGCTTCGACCTCGTCGGTGTCGCCTTCCTCTAAGAACGTGTTGCCCTTGCGGTAGTAGCGTACGAGGTCGTACTCGATGCGGTCGCGCTCCGGGGCTTCCTCCAGGTCCGCCTCGTCGAACGTCTCGTACGCCCACGTGAACACGGCCATCTGTCGGCCCGCGTCGTTGACGTAGTAGTGCCGAGAGACGTCGTACCCGGCGTAGTCGATAACGTTGGCGACGGCGTCGCCGACGATCGGGTTTCGCGCGCGGCCGACGTGAACCGGACCGGTCGGGTTGGCGCTGGTGTGTTCGACGACGACGGAGGTGTCTTTCGGCTCCAGACGGCCGTAGCCGTCGTTCTGTGCCTCACCGAGCGTGTCCGCGAAGAAGCGGTCGCTCGGCAGGAAGTTGACGTACGCGCCCTGCGGGACGGCCTCGGCGACGTACCCGTAGTCGCTCGCGTCAATCTCGGCTGCGATGTCGGCGGCGACCTCGGGCGGCGGCGCACCGACCTCGCCGGCCAGCCGGTAGGCGACGCTCGACGCCAGCACGGCCTCGACGTCTTCCGGCGGCTCCTCGATACCGAGGTCGTCAGTCGGGAGGTCGAGCGCGGTCAGGGCGTCCTCGACCGCGGCTTCGACTTCCTCTCGAACGGCTATGAACATACGCCCCTGTTTTCGGCCGGCGAGTAAAGGGGTAACGGGTTGGTGTGGCGTCTCTGGGGTCGGCGAGCGTGCGCGAAGAGGAACGGACGAGTACTCCTGCCAGGCCCGACCTGTGGTAACGCGACTCTCGGAAGGGTTATCCGTGGAGGGCCTCTCTCTTTAGAAGCAATGGCAAACGGAACGGTTGACTTCTTCAACGACACAGGCGGTTACGGCTTTATCGAAACTGAGGACGAGGACGAGGACGTGTTCTTCCACATGGAAGACGTCGGCGGCCCCGATCTCGAGGAAGGTACTGACGTAGAGTTCGATATAGAACAGGCAGACAAGGGACCGCGCGCGACGAACGTCGTTCGGCAGTAATTCGTCTCTTCAGCGCGTAGACTACTGTATTTTCTGAGCAGCAACGTACCGGAGAGCGACCGCGTTCGACCGCTCGGCGGCAGTGAACGAAACAGAATACAGACGGGGAGAGGTCTCACCTCGTCGCTGTCAGTCGCTCCGTCGCCAGCCGAGACGACGGGCGGGACTAGATACACGGACGTGGTGCGGGCGACGATACCGACATAGAAGACGAGGAATCCGAACGCGTCCCGTTCGGGTCGAAATCCGAGAGCAAGTCAGCAGGAGGGCAAAGACCTGTCTCCAGGGCCTCATAGGGACTGTCGTACTTCGGGTCGCACTTTGTCGACCTCGCGCGGGCGAATACCTGGGAACCGTGACAACAATCTCTCAGTCGTCGGCGACGGCGGGCGCGTCGGACCGGGGCGCTTCCGGATCGTCAGTAACGAAGCCGCGCCCGGTCAGGGCGGTGGCGAAAAGCACCAGCGGCGAGAGGTAGGCGAAGAAGTAGTACGGAGCGTACGAGAGCGTACTCACGCCGAAGACGCTGGCCATGAACACGCCGCCGGCGTGCCACGGGATGAGTGCGCCGGTGGGTGTCCCCGCGGACTCGATCGCCCGGGAGAGGTCGGCACTGTCGAGGCCGTACTCGTCGTAGAGGTTCCGGAGCGTCATGCCAGGCACGACGATGCTCATGTACTGCTGGGCCGAAAACACGTTCACCGCGATGGCGGCGGCTCCCGTCCCGGCTACGAGACCGGTCGTGTCCCGGATAGCGCTGGCGAGATACTGAGCGAGCACCGCCAGCACGCCGGTCCGTTCGAGCAGTCCGCCGAGCGAGAGCGCGGCGACCACTACTGAGACGGTCCACGCCGACCCGGAGAGTCCGCCGCTCGCAAGCAACTCGTTCACGAGGCTCACGCCGGTCTCGGGTTCCGTCCCCGAGAGAAAGACCGCCCAGGCGTCGGTGAACGACCTGCCCTGTACGAGGGTCGTAACGGAGGTCCCGGCGAAGACGCCCGCGACGAGTGTCGGAAGCGCCGGGTAGCCGTACAGCGCCAGGCCGAACGTGACGACCAGGGGCAGAAACACCAGCACCGAGAGGTCGTAGGTGCCGGCCAGCGCGCCCTGTATCTCCGTGACTCGACCGGCGGGGATAGCGCCACCCGCGCGGAGGCCGAGGACGGCATAGAGCAGGACCGACAGGCCGAACGCAACGGCCGTGCCGTTCCGCATCCCGCGGATGTGGTCGTAGAGGTCGGTGTTAGTCACCGCCGCCGCGAGGTTCGTCGTGTCCGACAGCGGCGACTGCTTGTCGCCGGCGTACGCGCCGGTGAGGATCGCGCCGGCGGTCATCGGTTCCGGGATGCCGAGGCCGGAGCCGATCCCGATGAATGCGACGCCGAGCGTCCCCGCCGTGGTCCACGACGACCCGATGGAGAACGCGACCACGGCCGCAAGCACCGCAGTCACAGGGAGAAACACGTCCGGCGTCAGCACCGCGAGGCCGTAGTACATCAGCCCGGGGATGGTCCCCGCACTGACCCACGTGGCGATGAGCGCGTAGATGACGAACAGGATAAGGATCGCCTGGAGCCCCATTAGGAGGCTGTCGGCGATTCCCTCATAGAGGTCGTCCCAGGTGAACCCGAGCCAGTACTTACCGACGGCCCCGGTCAGAACGATACTCCACAGCAACGGCCCGTGGGGAGCGAGCTTCAGATAGCCGGAGCCCACGCCGAGGAACAGGACAACGCCGAGTACAGGCACGAGCGCCTGCCGGAGACTCGGACGGCGTTCCGGTGTGATGTCCTCGTACGTGAGCGGATCGTGGTTCAGCGAAGGCACGTGTGTCTCCTGCTAATAACTGGAGTGAATTAAAGAACAGGATTTTATTCCCATAGAGCATGATATCTGGTGTCGTGTCTCATTTTTCGAGCGGGGAGAACGTTCCGGGGCGTCCCGCGGGAGGAAAGGATGTTTCAGGTCCGACCGCATTCGTTTCTCCAATGAGCGATTCGGACGGGCCCAAACAGGTCGGGAATCCCGACTACCACAGCGAGAACCACACCGCGGCACAGACCTGCGGGTGGACGGCGAACGCCCTGCGCGGCGAGGGGAAATGCTACAAGTACGCGTTCTACGGCATCGAGTCCCACCGCTGTATCCAGATGACGCCGGTCGTCAAATGCAACGAACGCTGCGTGTTCTGCTGGCGGGACCACGCGGGGCACGCGTACGAACTCGGCGACGTCGAGTGGGACGACCCCGCCGCCGTCGCGGACGCAAGCGTCGAACTCCAGAAGAAACTGCTCTCCGGGTTCGGCGGCAACGACGAGGTGCCCCGCGAGGTGTTCGAGCAGGCGATGGAGCCACGTCACGTCGCTATCAGCCTGGACGGCGAACCATCGCTGTACCCGTACCTCCCGGAACTCATCGAGGAGTTCCACGACCGCGACATCACTACGTTCCTCGTGAGCAACGGGACGAAACCCGAGATGCTGGACCGGTGTGACCCGACTCAGCTGTACGTCAGCGTCGACGCCGCGGAGCGACACACGTTCGACGACGTGGTCAAGCCCGTCGATGACGACGCCTGGGAGCGTCTCGTCGACACGATGGACGTCCTCGCCGAGAAAGAGGACACCCGAACCGTCCTCCGGACGACGCTCGTCAACGGTCAGAACATGAAGGACCCGGACTGGTACGCCGGGTTCTATCGGCGCGCTGACCCCGACTTCGTCGAACTGAAAGCGTACATGCACGTCGGCCACTCGCAGGGCCGTCTCGACCGCGATTCGATGCCGGACCACGAGGACGTGATGGCGTTCGCCGAGGACGTCGCGGCCCACATGCCGGACCACGACGAGATCCGCGGCGTCCCGCAGTCGCGCGTCGCGCTGTTGGCTCGCGACGAGGACACCTGGGTCCCCAAACTCCAGAAGGGGAGCGATTTCTGGGAGCGCGACCCCGTCGTCGGCGACTGAGAGGGACTGCTGTACGTCAGTTCGGTATTTCGGCGGCCAGGTCGGCAAACACCGGGAAACAGTGACAGCAGTCTATGACGCGTACCGTTTTACCGCCTGGCGTGGTACGGCGACCGGAGTTCAATGAGCGAGAAAACCACGAGCGACGAGGTCGACGAACGGCAACTCGAATTAGCGAAAGCGGAGGGCGAGGCGTACACCCGGGCGCTAGATTACATGATAGACGAGGTCGCAGAAACCGGCGGTCTGCGGACCGTTGACGACTACGTCGTCGGGTTCGCCCAGGAGGAGGCCGAGGGGATGTACGTCCCCGGTGACGACGGCGACCTGGAGTGGACGGAACCGGAGGAAGAGAACTGTCACCTCGAGGTCGCCGTCACGGACGCCGCAGACGGCCGGTTCGTCCCGGAACTGACCGTCCGGGCGACGCTCGACCCGGACGACGGCGAGACGGTCGGACCGTTCGAAGTCCCGTTCGTCTGGCATCCCGGCCTCCATCACTACGGGAAAAACGTCGAGGTGCCCGGTGACGGCGAGTACGACATCACCGTCGAGGTCGACCCGCCGGCGTACATGCGCCATGACCAAGAAAACGGCGATAGATACGCCGAACCGGTCGAAGTGACGTTCGAGAACGTCGAAATCGAAACCGGTCAGGAGTAAACCGCTGCTAGCGGGGTCACCGGACTGGATCGGTGCGTTTAGGGAGTTCCCCCGCTGGTGACTAGACGACTTCGACTCAGTTGCGGCAGAGACTATTCGGTTCCCGTCGCGAACTGGTCAACTCCGGTCCCGTTGTACACTGTTCCAAATTTGGGATGCGTTCCACTTCCGATATGCTTATCACCGACGGCTAAGTATGTTCTCGTATGTCAGATGCAGCGTCGGCGGCGGTCGGACACGACGAACTCGCAGTGCTGAAGCTTCTCGCACTGGACGGCGGACTCGCCGGCGAGGTCAAGACGTCCTGTTCGGGGCTCGCGGACCGCCTCGACGCGTCGAACCAGACCGCGTCCCGGCGTCTCCAGCGACTCGAAGACGAGAACTACGTCGAACGCGACACGGTTTCTGACGGGCAGTGGGTCGCTATCACCGACGCCGGACAGCGCGCGCTCCGCGGCGAGTACGAGGAGTACCGACGCATCTTCGAGGCCGACGCGGGGGTCGAACTCGCCGGAACAGTCACGGGCGGGATGGGCGAAGGCCGTCACTACATCTCGCTGCCGGGGTACATGGAGCAGTTCGTCGACCGCCTCGGCTATGAACCGTTCGCCGGGACGCTCAACGTGGACCTGACCGAGGCGAGCGTGCGGCGTCGGTCCGCGATGGCGTCGCTCGACCCCATTCCGATCGAAGGGTGGGAAGACGAAGAACGCACGTACGGGCCGGCGATCTGTTACCCCGCCGCCATCGAGACCACCGACGGAACGCGGTACGAGGAGTGTCACATCATCACCCCGGAGCGAACCCATCACGACGAGGACCAGATCGAACTGATCGCGCCGATCAAGTTGCGCGACGAACTCGGACTGGACGACGACGACCACCTGACGATCAGCGTGACCGAACCATGAGTCGCCGCCAGAGTGCAGTCGACAACGCCGTGGAAGCGTTTCGAACCGGCGACCCCGTTCTGATCCACGACGCCGCCGACCGCGAGGGGGAGACGGACATCGTTTACCCGGCCGACGCCGTCACGTCCGAGGCGGTGGCTCGCATGCGAAACGACGCCGGTGGTCTCGTCTGCGTCGCGCTGTCCGACGACATCGCGCGAGCGTTCGACCTCCCCTTTTTCGCATCCGCAGTCGATCATCCCGTCGCGGCCGACCACGAACTCGGCTACGACGATCGGTCGTCGTTCTCGCTGACCGTGAACCACCGCGACACCTACACGGGCATCACGGACAACGACCGCGCGCTGACTATCACCGAACTCGCGGCGGCGGCCGCCGACCCCGAACGCGTCGATTTCGCCGAGACGTTCCGCTCGCCCGGCCACGTTCACCTGCTGCGGGCCGCTCCCGACCTCCTGGCCGACCGCCGCGGCCACACCGAATACGCGGTCGCGCTGGCGCTCGCCGCTGACCGCACGCCGGCGGCGGTCGTCTGCGAGATGTTAGACGACGAAACCGGCGACGCGCTCAGCCCCGAGGACGCCCGCGGCTACGGCCGACGGACCGAAACGCCGTTCGTCGAGGGGGAGCGACTGGCCGAGCAACTGCACAGGTCCTCCGTCTGATTCGCCGTTTATCGTTCTCTCTCGACGGTACGCACTCGTCGTCGTTCTCGGACTTCTGGTGTCCTCAGCCGCGGATATTGATCCCCGTTCGGTTGGGACACACCTTGACGGGTGCAGGGGCTCCCCGCGACGCTGCGCACGATACTCACTTTGTACTCCGAGATGCCCTGCTCACCCCGCTTTTCAGACCGCTCTCTATCCCCTATCCGAGCGGAGAACACTGTACACGTAACCTACAGCGGACTCGGAACCGCGGACCGTCAACACTCTTTAGGGATGGCTTCCTTGACTCCGGTATGTACTCGGCACACAGGGACGTGAGCGCCACCCGTGGACAGCAATTTCGAACTGGAAACACGGCACCGAAGAGAGGTGACCGTCGATGAGCGACGCGTTCGGCGACGTCGACACGATCTGGATGGACGGCGAGTTCGTCGACTGGGACGACGCCCAGATTCACGTCCTGACGCACGGGCTTCACTACGGTACGGGCATCTTCGAAGGCGTCCGGTGTTACGATACGGAGAACGGCCCCGCCATCTTCCGCTGGGAAGAACATCTGGACCGCTTCTACGAGTCCGCGAAACCGTACGACATGGAGATCGGTTTCTCTCGCGAGGAGTTAACCGAGGCGACCGAAACGCTGATCCGGGAGCAGAATCTTGACTCCTGTTATATCCGGCCTATCGCGTTCTACGGGTACGACAGCCTCGGCGTTAGCCCGGGCGACTGTCCGACCGAGGTCGCCATCGCGTGCTGGCCGTGGGGGACGTATCTCGGCGAGGACGCCCTGGAAAACGGCGTCGAGGTGATGGTCTCTTCGTGGCGGAAACACGCCTCCAGCCAGATCCCGACCAATGCCAAGACCACCGGACTGTACGTAAACAGCATGCTGGCCGGCGAGGAGGCCCGCCGCAACGGCTTCGTCGAAGCTATCGTTCTGAACAAGGAGGGCGATGTCGCCGAAGGCCCGGGCGAGAACCTGTTTTTGGTTCGCGACGACGAACTGTACACGCCCGGACTCTCGGAGAGCATCCTCGACGGCATCACGCGCCAGACTGTCATCGACATCGCGGAGGATCTGGGCTACACCGTCCACGACGACGCGACGATCTCGCGCGGCGAACTCAACACCGCCGACGAACTATTCTTCACCGGGACCGCGGCGGAGGTCACGCCGATCCGGAAGGTCGACAACGTCGAGATCGGATCCGGAACCCGCGGCCCCGTCACCGAAGAGATCCAACAGGAGTTCTTCGACATCGTCGAGCGCCGCACCGACAAGTACGACGAGTGGTTCGACTACGTCTAACGGCTGTTGCATCGCCGGGTGCCTGCTAACGCCGACCTTCTTTCGCCTCGGGTGTGCCTTCGGTGCGCCCGAGGCGGGACAGGTCGTTTCTAGTCGTCGTCGTCCACCGACCGCTCGATGACGTCTATCGGGATGCCGCGGCTGTTGTTCTGGTCGGAATCCCCGAACCCGGCGCTCAGGATCCGTGTGAGCGCCTCCTCGACGCGCTCGTCGGTCTCCGTGAGGTTCTCCGGCTCTATCTCGATGACGTATCCGGTCGTGATGTTCGGTGACGTGGGCAGGAAGATGATCTCGCGACCGTCGTCGGTCACGCGGCCGGTTTTGAACGCCGTCATCCGGATTCCCGGCACCGGTTCGAGTTTCACCGGCGTCTGGAGCGCCTCGGTACCGCCGAGTGCAGTCTCGGCGGCCATCTTCGACGCGTTGTACACCACCCGGAGGCCGGGGACGCGGTTCGCCATGTCGTCGACCGCCGCTTCGAAGAAGCCGCCGATGGCCGTCCGCATCAGATAGCCGATAGCGAACACGAGGACGACGAACACGAGGAGGGTGACGAACACCCTGATCAGTTCGGCGTATGCGGTACTGATGCCGTAGTCCGCCAGCATCTGCTCTTTGATGATCGCTTCGGGCGTGACGGAGGCCACGAGACCGTAGACCCACCGTATGACGTACGCCGAGATGAGAACGGGGACGAGGACGATGAGTCCACTTGCGAAGTCACGCTTCCAGGAGGTCATATCTCTCGGATTCTCACGGGGGACTATCAGGCCTTTCGTTTCCTGCTAGCCGTGCCGTCGCGTAACGAAGCGGTGCCGTAGCACGGTTATCGTGCTAAATAGTTACAATAGTAGATTTCACCCGCTGACGACCGCTCGAAGCGCGAACAGGAGGTTCTCCTTGCGTTCCATCACCCGACGGTAGAAGTAGGACATCCACTTGTCGCCGTACGGAACGTACTGCCAGACCTCGTACTCCTCGGCGAGGTCGTCCTGAGCGTCCTCGCGGACGCCCATTAGCATCTGTACTTCGAACTCCGTGCCGTGTTCCGCGTGCAGGTCGCGCGCGTAGTCTATCATTTCCGGGTCGTGGCTCCCGACGGCGATACCGCCGTCGTAGTGTTCGAACGCGTACTCCAACAGGTCTTGGTACGCTTCGTTCACCCGGGATTTCTCAGTGTAGGCGACCGTTTCCGGTTCGTCGTACGCACCTTTGACGAGACGGACCTTCCCGGGAACGTCCGCAAGACGTTTGACGTCGTCCAGCGTTCGTTTGAGATTCGCCTGGAGGCACACTCCGACGCCTCCGTCGTACTCGCGCGCGAAGTCCTCGAAGGCGTCGAGCGTCGTGTCCGTCGTCGTGTGGTCTTCCATGTCGACCCAGACGAACACCCCTCGGTCGTCTGCGCGTTCGACGATAGCTTCGAGGTTCTCCCTGAACGTCGTTTCGCCGATGTCCAGACCGATCTGCGACGGCTTGACCGAGATACAGATATCGCCGTCGATGCGGGCGATGTCGTCTATCAGATCGAGATACGCGTCCCGGTCGCTTGCCGCCGCTTCCGGTTCGTCGTAATGTTCGCCGAGCAGGTTCAGGATGGCTCCGACATCTCTGTCGTTCAGGCGACGGGAGTGGTCGAGAGCCGCCGCGGGCGTCTCGCCCGCGACAAACTTGCTCGCTATCGGCGGGATCATGGTCGAGGGTAAGTCACCGACCCTTTTAATTTATTACAAATGCTCCATCCGACCCAACGTCAATCGCAGACGGTGACGCCGAGTCCGGTGGCTGTGTCGTTTCTCATCCTGTCACCCGACGAGCCTCCACATCGAATCCGCTGTCGGTTCACTTCTACGGAAACCACGGTGCATTAAGACCCGCGGAATCCTGTCGGCGCGTATGGACATATTCGAGAGTGTTATCGTGGCGTTCTGGGTCATGCTCCCGGCGTACGTCCCGAACAACGTCGCGGTGCTCGCCGGCGGCGGGAAACCGATAGACGGCGGGCGTACGTGGGACGGTCGCCGGATCCTCGGCGACGGGAAAACCTGGCGCGGTACCCTCTTCGGGACGCTTGTCGGTGCCGTCCTGGCGCTCGTCCTCTCGGCATCCGCCGGCGAAGTCGGAACGACGCTTGACGTTTCCCTCCCCACGTTCCCGCCGGCAGCGGTCGTCGCGTTGCCGCTCGGGGCCATGCTCGGCGACATCGGTGCCTCGTTCCTCAAGCGCCGCACCGGCCGCCAGCGCGGGGCCGCATTCCCCGGTCTCGACCAGCTTGATTTCGCCGTCGGCGCGCTCCTGTTGACGTTTCTCGGCGCGTTCGACTGGGCGATGGACACCTTCACGCTTCCCGTGTTGGCCGTCGTTCTGGTTCTCACGCCGATACTGCACGTGACGACGAACGTCGCTGCATACTGGTTGGGGCTGAAAAACGAGCCGTGGTAAACGACTTTCTGCCAAAAAATGCCGCCCGTTCGGCTGTTCCGAGGAGACTTCGTCGCCTCGCGTCGCTCGCGAACGATAGCACGGCCATTTGTCCGCTGATCGTTCTCGCTCCGTTCCACGGCGCTTAAGCCCCGTCGCCGCGCTTGCTCGCGTATGGCCAACGCGGAACTCATCGAGGCGCTGCGGGACGCGGACGCCGTGAAGTTCGGCGAGTTCGAACTCTCTCACGGCGGGACGAGCGACTACTACGTCGACAAGTACCTCTTCGAGACGGACCCGCGCTGTCTCGAACTGATCGCGGAGGCGTTCGCCGAGCGGGTCGACGCCGCGAAGCTAGGCGGCGTGGCGCTTGGCGGCGTCCCGCTGGTCGCCGTGACGGCGGTCAAATCCGGCACCCCCTACGTCATCGCGCGGAAGCAACAGAAGGAGTACGGCACGGCCAACCTCGTCGAGGGCGACCTGACGGAGGGCGAGGAAGTCGTCGTGATAGAGGACATCGCCACGACGGGGCAAAGCGCCGTCGACGCGGTCGAGGCGCTCCGCGACGCGGGCGCGACGGTGAACCGCGCCCTGGTCGTCGTCGACCGTCAGGAGGGCGGCCGGGAGAACCTCACTGACGCCGGCGTCGAACTGGAGTCGCTCGTCACCGCCGAGGAACTGCTGGCAGAACAGGATTAATCGACCCGCAACAGGACGGCCACCACCACGGCGACAGCGGCGATGGCGACGCCGAGTACGGTCAGCACGCGGGCCCCGGTAGGGCCGAACTCCAGACCGAAGACGGCCAGTCCGACGAGTCCGACGACGACGGCGGCGGCGCCGACGACCTGGAGCGTCTGTTCTTCCGTGTGTCGACTCGACATACGCTCCGCATGCACTGTAGCGGGAAAAGATCACGACTCGGTTCCGCCGATAAGGCGATCTTTCGACCGAGTTCACTCACGGAAATAGGGTGTAAGTTCGCTGTACTTCCGCTATGGTGCATGTCGGCGGCGCGGTTGGCTGACAGTGGTCACCGGACCCGGGCATACACGGTCCACGCCACGGCTATCGCGGCGAACGCGACCCCGATGACTGTCGGCGTGAGGGAACTCGTCTCTCCCCAGCGCCAGCCGAAGACGGTGAATCCGACAACGCCGATGAGAGCGGCGATCACGCCGACCGTCTGCAGTGGTCTGCTGTTCGAGGGACTCCCTGGCATAGATGTAGTTTCGCCCGGCATCTGTAAAAATCATCTGGCGAACCACTGAACGAGAAAACGCCCGCTACTCTTCTTGTTCCTCCTCTCCCTCCTCGACGTGGATAGTTCCGGTCATTCCCGTTGATTGGTGCGGCTTGCAGTAGTAGTCGTACTGCCCGGCGACGGTGAAGGTGTGTTCGTACGTGTGCCCGCTGCTCTCTATCTGTTCGTGTCCGTCCCAGTCGGCGTCGTCGGGCTGAGAGTCGACGACGATGTTGTGGTTGGGGGAGGTCCACTCCCACGTCACCGTCGTCCCCGTCTGAACCGTCATCTCGTCGGGATTGAACTCGTTGGTCCCCGTGAGTTCAACGACGTTTCCGTCTGGCTCGCTGCTGTCTCCCGTTCCCAGCAGACCGGTACATCCTGAGAAACCGGTGACGCCGACCACCGCCGCCGAAAGGAACGCTCTTCGTCTGGGCATCGCTACGGTCGTTTCCGCTGCGGAAACTAACCGCTTTTCACTCGGGTGCATCGCAACGCTTTTTCACTCCCCCCGCTAAGGTGGAACTACGATGGCAGGTGTCTACTTTACAGGTCGGGCCTTCGCCCGCTTCTAACCCCGTACTACGACACCTGTCGATTCTCTCGCTGGCCGAACCCGCCCAGCAAGATGTGTAACTATGTCACAGGACGCAAACTCAGAACACGACGACATCGCGGTAGTACTACCAGACGGTTCAGAACTCCATGTAGAACGAGGATCGACCGTCGAGGACGTCGCCTACGAGATCGGTCCCGGACTCGGTAGCGACACCGTCGCGGGTCGGATCGACGGCGAACTCGTTGCCAAGGAACAACCCGTCACGGAGGACGGTGCCAGGATCGAGATCGTCACCGACGGGGCCGACGACTATCTCGAAGTGATGCGCCACTCCGCGGCGCACTGTCTCGCACAGGCGGTCGAACGGTTGTACGACGACGTCCAGTTGGCTATCGGCCCGCCGACGGACGAGGGATTCTACTACGACTTCGACGACTTGGATATCGACGAGAGCGACCTCGGCGAGATCGAGGCCGAGATGGAGGCTATCATCGAGGCGGATTACGACATCGAACGCGAGGAAGTCTCCGTCGACGAGGCCCGCGAGCGCCTGGCCGACCAGGAGTACAAACTCGAACTGCTGGAGGAGTTCGCCGAGAACGGCGAGACCGTCACGTTCTACAGCCAGGACGAGTGGGAGGACCTCTGTGCCGGCCCGCACGTCGAGTCCACCGGCGAGATCGGCGCGGTAAAACTCGAAGAGATCGCGGCCGCCTACTGGCGCGGCGACGAGGCGAACCCGATGCAGACCCGCGTCTACGGGACGGCCTTCGAGGACGAGAGCGACCTGGAGGAGTATCTCGAACGCAAGCGCGAGGCCGAGAAGCGCGACCACCGGAAGATCGGCAACGAGATGAACTTGTTCTCGATTCAGGACGTCACCGGCCCGGGCCTGCCGCTGTACCACCCGCCGGGCAAGACCATACTTCGGGAACTGGAGTCGTTCGTCGAGGACCTCAACCTCGACGCAGGCTACGAGTACGTCGAGACGCCGCACGTGTTCAAGACCGATCTCTGGCAGGAGAGCGGCCACTACGAGAACTACCAGGACGACATGTTCATCTTCGACGTCGGCGACGACGAGTACGGCCTCAAGCCGATGAACTGCCCGGGCCACGCGACCATCTTCGACGACAGTTCGTGGTCGTACCGCGACCTGCCGATCCGATACGCCGAGAACGGGAAGGTGTACAGGAAAGAACAGCGCGGCGAACTCTCCGGCCTCTCGCGCGTCTGGGCGTTCACCATTGACGACGGCCACCTGTTCGTCCGACCCGAGGGGATCAAATCCGAAGTCGAACAGATCATGGACATGATCGACGAGGTGTTGTCGACGTTCAACCTAGACTACGACGTGGCGCTCGCGACCCGACCCGAGAAAAGCGTCGGTAGCGACGAGATCTGGGAGAAAGCGGAGTCCCAACTCGAATCCGTTCTCGACGCTCGCGACGAGGAGTACGACATCGAACCGGGCGACGGCGCGTTCTACGGCCCGAAGATCGACTTCGCCTTCGAGGACGCCATCGGTCGTCGGTGGGACGGCCCGACGGTCCAGCTAGACTTCAACATGCCCGAGCGGTTCGACCTGTCCTACGTCGGCAAGGACAACGAGGAACATCAGCCGGTCATGATCCACCGCGCGCTGTACGGCAGTTACGAGCGCTTTTTCATGGTGCTCATCGAGCACTTCGAGGGGAACTTCCCGCCGTGGCTCGCCCCCGAACAGGTCCGGATCCTGCCTATCAGCGACGAGAACAAGGGCTATGCGTACCGGGTCCGAAACGAGTTCGACGAGTTCCGCGCCGAGGTGGACGACCGCGACTCCACGCTCGAACGCAAGATCCGCGCGGCCCATGACGACCGCGTCCCCTACCAGATCATTGTCGGCGACAACGAGGAGGAGGACGGCGACATATCGGTGCGGGACCGTTCGGAGAGCCAGGAACACGGCGTCGAGATAGACGAGTTCCGCGACCACCTTCGAACCGAGGTCGACCAGCGGCGGAGTGCGCCGACCTTTCTGAAGTAGAACTGCCCCGACCTGATCTCTCCCGGCCCCCGGAACCGCTTCAACGACTCTCCGCACTTTCACGTCTCCATCCCCCTAGCTCTGAGGGATTCGTTTCGTATGGCTCCACTACGGACGAGGCCTATCTATCCACGACTGTGTCGACTCAGCGTCTGTCACTCATCGACGTATTCATACTTGCGGAATAATGCATACATGCTATGAACCGCGCCGAGAAAGCCGCACTCCAGCTACGGTCCGTCCGAGTGTTGCGGATGTTGAAGGAGACGCGTACGTACGACGAACTCGCCGAGTTGACGGACCTCCCCGCGGGCGATCTCAACCGGTACGTCAACGGGCACGTTCTCCCGAGCACAGACCGCGCCCGTCAGGTCGTCGACGGCGTCGGCCGAGAGGCGCTCGGGCGGGAACTCGAAGAGCGCGTTCAGGTCGATGACGAGGGGTACGTCGACAACTCCAACGTCGTCTTCGACCAGTCGTTTCTCGACCTCATTGCGCCCGTCGCCGCCGGCGCGTTCGACTTCGAGCGACCGGACGTCGTGTTGACCGCGGCGACCGACGGCATCACGCTCGCGGCGGCGATGGCGAGTTACTTCGGCGCTCGCTCTGCCTACGCGAAGAAGTCCAAGGAGACCGCCGTCGAGGAGTTCATCGAGTCCCGCCAGCGCCTCCAGTCGGGCATCGAACTCACGTATTACCTGCCGTCGTCGGCGATAGGGAGCGGCGAAACCGTGCTGGTCGTCGACGACCTCATCCGCTCGGGCGAGACGCAGGAACTCCTGCTCGACATCGCACAGCACGCCGACGCCACGGTGGCGGGCGTGTTCGCGCTCATCGCGGTCGGCGACGAAGGAGTCGCCCGCGCCAGAGAGCGGACCGACGCCCCGGTCGGATCGCTGACGCAGTTCTGACTTTCCCGGGATGACGGCTATCCGGCGCGTCAGGGCTGTCGCCGCCCCAGTGCCTCCCGCGTCTCCCGGATCGTCTCCGTGATACCGCCCTCGTTTTCGACCTGTTCGGCGAGCGACTCCGTCGCGTTGAGAAGCCACTCCGCGCGCTCGGCCGTCCGGCGAATGTCGCCCGGACCGACGCCGTACCGCTCCGCCAGTGCCGCGGCGTCCTCGCCGTGGATCCAGTCGTCCAACAGGCGAGCGGTTTTCAGCGACTCCAGCCACGCCTGGAAGTCGCCGTCGAAATCGCTGACGGACTTCGCGAGAACGGCCTCGTTGTTCATCGCGAACTGCGTGAGACGGCCTGCCTCGCTGTTGCGGACGTATGACCCGCGCATGTCCGGCGTGTCACAGACCAGTTCGAGAACGGTCAGCGATTCGACGCGGTCGAGTTCGGTGGCACGGTCGAGCGCCGCCAACACGTCTGCGCCCGTCAGCGGGTCGACGTACACCTGCGAGACGAGTTCGCCCAGTTCCGTCGCGGAGAGGTCGCCACCGTCGGCGATCATCCCGGCCTCTTCGAGGTAGGCGATGGCATCGTCCGTGATGCCGGTGAGGTCGGCATCCGGGTCCTGATGGGCGTAGAACGTCGACCCGAACACCTCCAGTAGGTCCTCGCGGGAGTCGGCGAACCCGCTCGCGACGGTGGCGAGGACGTGCGTGCGGAGGGCGTCGTCGTTTGCGAGTTTCGACGTGACGGCTTCGGGGTCAGCGCCGATGTACCGCTCGCGGAGGTCGGCGGCGTCGTCTCCGTCGCCGACAAGTACCGCTTCGCCGTACGGGTCCAGTCCGGGCCGCCCGGCGCGGCCGAACATCTGGTGGACCTCCAGCACGGGGAGCGATTCGACGCCGTCGTCCGTGTAGCGGTGGTGGTCGCGGACGACCACCCGCCGCGCGGGGACGTTCACCCCGGCGGCGAGCGTCGGCGTCGCACAGATGACGGAGAGCACACGGTCGCGAAACGCCGCCTCGACGTTCGACCTGTGTTCCGATCGCAGGCCGGCGTGGTGGAACGCGACGCCCGTTTCGGCGTACTCGGCGAGTGCAGTCCCGGTGCCGGTGGTCGCCGTCGACCGTATCTCCTCGGCGACGGCGGCAGGGTCGCCCCGAACGCCGCCGTTGGCCGCCGTTTCTCCCTCACTCGTGGCGTCGCTGACGACGCCCTCGTCAGCTAGATCTCGTGCGAGGTCGTGGGCCGCCCCGCGGGAGTTGACGAACACCAGGCACTGGCCGCCCTCGGCGACGGCGTCGCGGACGAGCGCCTCCGTCGGGGCGTCACCGTCCGCGGGCACGGCGCGGGTGTCGCCGCCCTCGAACGTGATCGCGCCGTCGGCGTACACGCCGGTCCGGAGGTCGACCGGCCGCCACTCCGCGGTAACGAGTTCGGCGTCAAGCCAGTCGGCCACCTCGTCGGCGTTGTCGACGGTGGCGCTCAGGCCGACTATCTGCAGGTCCGGCGTGAGACGCTGCAGGTTCGCGATGGTGACCTCCAGCGTCGGCCCGCGACTCCGCGAGTCGAGCAGGTGGATCTCGTCGACGACGGCGCACCCGATGTCTTCGACCCACCCCGCGCCGTTGCGGATGGCGGAGTCGACTTTCTCGCTCGTCGCGACGACGATGTCGTGGTCGCCGAGTTCCTCGTCGCTGGCGTCGAAATCGCCCGTCGCGATACCGACGCTCACGCCCGGTAACTCCTGAAACGTCTCGTACTTCTCGGTCGCGAGCGCCCGTAGCGGCACGATAAACAGCGAGGGACCCTCGCTGGTCAGCATCGCGAGTTCCGCGACGAACGTCTTGCCGCTGGCTGTCGGAATCGCGGCGACGACGGACTCGTCGGTAGCTATGCCGTCGGAACCCTCCGACGAGCTATCACTCGCTCCGCTCGCGAGGACGCCGGCCTCGACGGCGGCGACCTGTGGCGGATACAGCGACTCGATCCCTTCCTCCCGGAAGTGGTCGACGAACTCCGGGGGCAGGGGGAGGTCCCCCACGTGCATTCGTCTACGGATCCGCCGCCGTCGTATTTAAACTTGCGCGCGGTCTGACGAAGGCGCGGTGTCACGTCTCTGCGGCGTAACGGGCCGGATCACGGTAATCATTAAGTAGGATTGACTTGTTTATAGATAGTGAGATATGGCGATCAGTGACACACTAGCAGACTACTTCGACTTCGAGGGGCACGGGACGGATCTGGGGACCGAAATACTGGCGGGGGTCACGACGTTTCTCACGATGTCGTACATCATCGTCGTCAATCCCGTGATCATGGCCCAGACCACGAACGAGGCGGGAGAGATAACGTCGCCGGGCATCGCCATCGACGGATACAGCGATGTCGAGGTGATCCAGATGCTTGCCGTCGTGACGATACTCGCCTCCGCGGCGGCGATTTTGGTCATGGCGTTCTACGCGAACCGCCCGTTCGGTCAGGCTCCGGGTCTGGGGCTCAACGCGTTTTTCGCGTTTACCGTCGTCGGCGCGATGGGCATTCCCTGGCAGACGGCGCTCGCCGCCGTCGTCACCGAAGGTGTGCTGTTCATCGTCCTGACGGCGATCGGTGCCCGGGAGTACGTCATCAAACTCTTCCCGGAACCCGTGAAGTTCGCGGTCGGGACCGGTATTGGCCTCTTCCTGGCGTTGATCGGGCTGGAAGCGATGCAGGTGGTCGTCGGAGCAGACCAGGCCGGAACCATCCTCGCGCTCGGCGACCTCGCGTCCGACCCCGTCGCCGTGCTGTCCGTCGTCGGCCTGTTCTTGACGCTGGCGCTGTACGCCAACGGCATTCGTGGGTCGATCATCCTCGGCATCCTCCTGACGGCGGTCGCGGGATGGGGGCTGACGCTCGGCGGTGTCGTCGGCGAGGGCGTTCTCGCGCCGGCGCAACTCCCTGACGCCCAGTACGACATCACGCCTCTGGCGGGGGCGTTCATCGAAGGCTTCCAGAACGTGGAGGCGTTCAGCTTCGCGCTCGTCGTGTTCACGTTCTTCTTCGTCGACTTCTTCGATACGGCGGGGACGCTGGTCGGCGTCGGTCAGGCGGGCGACTTCCTCGACGAGCGCGGGAACCTCCCCGACATCGACAAGCCGCTGATGGCCGACGCTGTCGGCACCACCGTCGGCGGTATGCTCGGCACGTCCACAGTGACGACGTACATCGAATCCGCGACCGGCGTCGAGGAGGGCGGCCGGACCGGCATGACCGCGCTGGTCATCGGCGTCCTCTTCCTGCTTTCACTGGCCGTCGTGCCGCTGGCCGCGGCCATTCCACAGTACGCCTCGCACATCGCACTGGTCGTCGTCGCCATCATCATGCTCGGTAACGTCACCGACATCCAGTGGGAGGATGTCACGCACGCGGTACCCGCCGGGATGACTATCATCATCATGCCGCTGACGTTCTCCATCGCCTACGGTATCGCCGCCGGGATCATCAGCTATCCCGTGGTCAAGGCAGCGACCGGCGAGGCGAGAGACGTCTCCATCGGGCAGTGGGCGCTGGCCGGCGCGTTCGTCGTCTACTTCTTCGTCCGAACGAGCGGCATCCTCACCGGTCAGCTGTAGGCCGGCGTCCGCTTTCGCTTTCGGGGAAATGCGTGCGGAGCACACACCTTCGGTCCTCTTTTTTGTCCGGGAGGACTACGAAGCGACATGGCGAATCTGGAACTGTACGAACTCGAAGGCTGTCCGTACTGCGCGAAAGTCGTCAACAAACTCGAAGAGCTGGGCTTAGAGTACGAGTCTCACATGGTCCCGAGTTCACACAGCGAGCGCACGGAGGTCGAGGAAGTCAGCGGCCAGACCGGGGTCCCCGTCCTCGTCGACGAGGAACACGGCGTCGACGGGATGCCCGAGAGCGACGACATCGTCGAGTACCTCGAAAAGACGTACGGCGACGGCGCGGCCTGATAGGGGCTGTTGTCAGTCAGTTCGGTGATTCACTGACGCGGGGTCGGCGAACGCCGGGACGCAGTTACGACAATTCTTAACGGCCCAGCGGTCAGCGTTCGCCGTGCGCTTCGACGGTCACGTCGCCGTTCGCGATCCGGAGAACGTACTCCTCGTACGCGTACACCGTCCGTTCGAATTCGACCTCGCCGTCGATCAGGACGCGAACCACGTAGCCGCGCCCCGGGTCGAACGCGTCAGAGAGGTCTAACCGGTCCAGCGGTTCGAGGTCGTGTCGCTCGTCGTACACCCAGTCGCCAGTGTCGTCGTCGGCAACGACGACGCGAGCGGTGACCGCGTCCGAGGCGCGGACCGATACGCTGGCGGTGTACTGTGCTGTCGTGCCTTCGCGGCTATCAGGGGTTCCACAACCGGCGAGACCGGCGAGCGCGAGGACGTAGCTGCGGCGGCGCATGGCGGAAGCTTCCGGCGACTCCGGTAAATGCTTTCAGGAGCCGCGGCTACGGATTCCTGTTCGTCGACCGCCGCAACGGCGCGAACGTTCAGGCGGGCTCCCCATCGCTGCGTTCACGGATCAGGTCGCGGAGTTCTTCGGCGTCGTGGGCCGATTCGGCCTCCTCTCGCTCGATGATGGCGGTCCCCTCGACGGAGTCGCGCTTGGCGCTGTCGACGAAGTAGACGGAGTGGGTGTGGGTGACGCGTCCGATAGAGCCCATGATGCGGGCGCGCTTCTCGGCGGTTCGGGTGAACTTGGAGTGGCCCGTCAGCACCGTCCCTTCACCGGATTCACCGTCCTCGCTGACCGCCTTGAACGGCGACCGGAGCGTGGGATGGACGTCGAACCCGGCTCGCGTCATGACGGCGACGATACGCTCGTCGTCGGGGTCCGCCTCGGGGTCTTCCGGCGTGGGGTCCGCGTCGTGGACCTCTTCCGTTCCGTCTAACACGTCGACAGGGCTCGTCAGCGGCGCTTCGAACATGTTCTCTAGGTCCTGTGCCACTTCGACGGAGGCGTTCATCCCGTCCTCGTACTTCGAGACGGTGCGCCGGGAAACGCCGAGTTCGGAGGCGAGTTGACCGAGACTCCACCCCTTCTCCTCGCGCTTGTCGGCCAGAATGTCGCCGTCGATGTTGACGTAGAGACCGCCCGGCGCGGCGTAGATGAGCGGCGGCACTTCCTCGACGAAGAGGTTCATCGCCGTGTCCGGACTTAATACGGGGACGCCGTGCCGGAAGTACACCACGTCGGGCTTGAGTTCCTCGTCCCGGGTGCGAAGCCCGATCACCATCGGCGTCCCGTCAAGATAGGTGCCGAGACGGCGCATTTCGGCACCCGTTTCGCCGTCGAAGGCGTCGATGTTCGCCAGGATCTTCAGTAACACGAGTTCGTCGCCGCGGCGGGCCGCGATGTCGAAGCTTTTGGGCCTGATCGCACACCGGTCGCTCACCGTAAAGCCCGCGTCTTCGAGCATCGCGGTGACGTTGCCGACCAGTGCAGACCGAGTCATACCCATAGGTAAGCCTTTCATCGCATATATGCGTTGTGTCGCCGGTGTCCGAACGGCGTCAGGCGGTTTTACCTGCTAGACAGCGGTACTTTCTTATACAGTCAGGTGAGACGAAAGGGGTTACACCGACGCGGCGTCTACGGGACGACGATGCCGGTAGTCCTCGGGATCGACGACACCGATTCCCGCGAACGCGGGATGTGTACGACCTACGTTGCTCGCACCGTCGCCGACGGGATCCGCGACGCGGGCGGGGAGGTTGAGCGACTGCTACTCGTTCGCCTGAACCCCGCAGTTCCCTACAAAACACGGGGGAACGCCGCGCTCGCGGTCCACGCGGATATCGATCCCGAAGCCGCGTTCGACGTGGCTCACGATGTCCTCGCCGCGGCGGCCGAAACCGACGACGAGAACACGAATCCGGGACTGGTCGTCGCGCCCCACGCGCCCGAGGACGCGCCGGACGACGTCGCCGCCTTCGCCCGCGACGCGATGCGGGACCACCACGCCATCGACGATGCGACCGAACTCGCAGACGCGCACGGCTACCACCGCGCCGGATGGAAGAACGCTCGCGGAACGATCGGCGCGCTGGCCGCCGTCGGTGCCTGGCGCGCCGTCCCGGAGTGGACCTACGAATACATCTCCTACCGCTACCCCGACGCCCGCGGGACGCCCCGCGACGTGGACTACGACTCGGTGTTCGCGGCCGCCGACGAGGCCTACCCCGCCGCCTGGGACACCGTCGACCGCGGCGAGGGACAGGCCGTCTGCGTCCCGCGCACGCCCGGCCCGATCCTCCACGGCATCCGCGGCGACGACCCCGAGACGGTCCGCGAAGTCGCCGAGCGCATCGAGAGCGAGCCAGTCGAATCGACCGCCCTGTTCCGGACGAACCAGGGCACCGACGCGCACCTCCGCGACGCCGCCCTCGCCGACGCGCGCGACGGCCGCTCCTACCGCGTCGACGCGACGGTCGCCGACCCGCCCGAGACCCGCGAGGGCGGCCACGTCTTCCTGACGCTCAAAGACGGCGACGCCGCCCTCGACTGCGCCGCCTTCGAACCCACAAAGCGGTTCCGCGACCGCGTCCGCGCGCTCCGCGCCGGCGACCGGATCACCGCCTGCGGCGAGGTCGCCGACGGCACGCTCAAACTGGAGAAGTTCGCCGTCCGCGACCTGAACGGGACGGAACTGGTCACGCCCGACTGTCCCGAGTGCGGGCGCTCGATGAAGAGCGCGGGCCGGAACCAGGGCTACCGCTGTCGGGACTGCGGAACCGCCGCGGCGGGGAAGGTCGACCGTCCCGTCGACCGCGAGTTGGAACGCGGGTGGTACGAGGTTCCGCCCTGCGCGCGCCGCCATATTGCGAAACCGCTAGTTCGGGGCGGGTTCGACGCGCCGACGCATCCTGAGAAATGAGCCTAGCAGGCTGGTTCTCCGCACCGGGTACAGGTGGTATCGGGATACTCTCGGGAGGTACTTTCTCCCGTGTTCTGGCGAACCAGTCGGTGTGGTGGTTTGCGAACTGACCGTTGAGGCACTTACCGGTTTTAGATGTTGTCCGGCAAGTCGTGCTGAATACAGGCGCAAACGCAACACTGTGTAAGCAAGAGAAGTGCCACTATCTTTTTGACACCATATATAGTGGTTGTATGTATGACAGAATTAGAAGAATCGAATAACGCAGACGTGCGGTTCGGAAAGCGTCTTGTGAGGGTATGCGTCTCAGTAGTCGTACTGACTGGCGTGACGGTTATTCTGGGATACGGTGGCTGGATTGTTTTGACGATCACTGCCAAAACCGTTGGCTATGATCCGAAGACCGTCGACGGGGAGTTGTTACGTGATCGGTTACTGGCGTGGCCCGACCGCAACAGAGAAGTCATGCGGTCGAACGGTAGGACGAGTCTCCCGCTGAAACCGTAGTGCATTTGCGACGCTCGTTTTCTGCGGTTAACACGCCATCTCTGACAGCTACCGGAGAGGTGGATAGCGGCTCCGGTAACGTTTTCGCCTGTACTGAGCAGTTGCCGAACGACGACGGGAATGTCCGAACAATTCGATGACATCCGACAGCCAACTGCGAGAGCCATTCATAGGGACTGTCACAAGCCAGTTCGGCATTTTGCCGACACTGGGTCGGTGAATAGCGGAACACAGTTACAAAGCCCCTATCAGTCGCCCAGCGCGTCGAGTACATCGTCTAACTGCGGTCGAACGTGGGGGCGTAACGGTCGCGCTTCGTCCCGTGTCTCCTCGACCGGGACGAACTCGGCAGTTTCCGCGTCCGACCCGGCCTCGGGTACGCCCGTTGTCGCCGACCGCGCGACGGCGTAGCGGATCGAGACGACGTACTTCCCGTCGAACGGATCGAGTTGGCGGACGTCCGCGAGCAGCAGGTCATCCGGGTCGACGGTGATGCCGGTTTCTTCTTCGAGTTCCCTGGCCGCGCCGGCCGCCGGCGGTTCGTCAGCTTCGAGGTGGCCGCCGGGGAACGTCCACTCACCTTTGCCGGGTGGAACCGCCCGTTCGACGAGCAGAACCGCGTCGGTGTGGCCGTCGACCACGGCGACGCCGCCGCAGGGCGCGGCGTTCCGGAAGACGAACCGTTCGCACGAGGGACAGTAGCGGCGCTCCCGTCCCTCGAACGTCCGCGATTCGACCGCAGTCCCGCACTGCGGACAGTAGTTCGGCACGCGCTGGACCATCAGGACACCTCAGCCGCCGAAAGCACTTGTCTCTCTCCCGGGTATCGCATACTCCGTGATGTTTCCGGCCCGAACTAACGCTTTGCGCATCAACCGGCGGCCGCGAAACCGGTGCCCATATCCTTCTCGCCGGCGCGAATCACGACATGGCAGACAGCGAGAGCGAGCGAGCGGCCGTCACGACCCGCGCCGCCCGCGAGGGGGCGGCCGTCGCCGCGGACTACTTCAGGACGGACCTCGCCGTCGAGACGAAAGACGGCGACACGGACGTGGTGACGCGGGCCGACCGAGAGGCTCAGGAGCGCGTCATCGAGACGATCCGGGCGGACTACCCGGACGTCACGATCGTCGGCGAGGAGAACGACGCGCCGACGACGGTGCCCGACGAGGGGTCGGCCTTCGTCGTCGACCCTATCGACGGGACGAACAACTTCGTTCGCGGCGTCCCGTTCTGGTGTACGAGCGTCGCCGCCGTCGCCGACGGCGAACCGGTCGCGGCCGCGACGGTCGCGCCTGCTGTCGGCGACGAGTTCCTCGCGGACGATACGACGGCGCGGCTGAACGGCGACGAACTGTCGGTCAGCCGGCGAGACGGCCCGGAGACGGCGACGGTCTCGCCGACGCTCTGGTGGGACTTCGACAGTCGAGACGAGTACGCGGCCGCCGCGGAGGGCATCGTCGAGCGGTTCGCGGATCTCCGGCGGTACGGGTCCGCACAGATATCCCTGGGATACGTCGCGATGGGCGCGCTGGACGGCGTGTTTTCGAACCTCCGCGGGAACCCCTGGGACACCGTCGCCGGCGTTCACCTCGTCCGGTGTGCGGGGGGTGAGGCAACGGATCTAGAAGGAAACCGCTGGCACCACGACAGCAGGGGCCTCGTCGTCTCGAACGGCGCGGTCCACGACGCGGTGCTTTCGACGGCGCGGGACGCGGAAGCGCAGCGCGGCTGACCCCTCAACGGACCGCGGGAGAAACGTGGTGTGCGATTCGACGGCCGGAACCGGTCGGTTTACTCCTTCGACCGGCTGCCGAGCCACTTGTCGGAGTCGGAGAGTTCGCCGAGCGCGTCGAGGAAGCTCTTGCTCTCGTGTTCGCTCGGCCGCAGCCGTGCGCGCAGACGGGAGGAGATCATCTCGACGGAGAGGACGATGGCGATAACCATGATGATCGCGGCCATCCCTTTTCCGAACTCAAGGAAGCCGAAGAACCGCTGCTGGATGTACATCCCGATGCCGCCCGCGCCCACGACGCCGAGCGAGACGGCGACTCGGACGTTGATCTCGAAGATGTACAGCGTCCAGGCGATGAACGACGTGAACACCTGGCTGAGCATACCGAAGGCGACGCGCTGGGAGTCGGACGCCCCGGTGGAGCCGATAGCCTCGATCGGGCCGTCGTCGATCTCCTCGAGTTCGTCCGTGAACAGGCGGCCGAGGTTTCCGACGGTGTCGGTCGCCACGGCCAGTAGCGCGCCGACCGGTCCGAGTCCGGCCAGCGGGATGTAGATGAGCACCCACACGAGCGCCGGGATAGCCCGGATGGTCGACATCGTTCCGCGGAAGATGAAGTTGAACGGGAACGGGACCACGCGTTCGCTGCCGAGTACGCCGAACGTCAGTGCGAGCGGGAACCCGAGCACTGTCCCGCAGAACCCGATAGCGATGGTGATGACCGACAGGCCGACGAGGCCGTCCTGCTCGGCGAGGCTCTCGACGAGCGTTCCGGGCCGAATCAGGCTCTCGTACACCGCTTGCGGGCCGCGGATGTCGTTCTCGGACGTGTAGGTCGTGAAGTCGACGAAGTCTGGCGGCATGAAGTCCAACAGCGACTCGAGGAAGCCGGGGAACGTCCGCGTCAGGTCGGCGAGGTTGAAACCGATGAAGATGAGGCCCGCAGCAGTGATGCCGCCGAGGACGACCAGCCCGACGCCGAGTGCGAAGCGGCGGATGCGCTGGTTCCGCTCGATCCGCGCGAGCGTCTCGTCGAGGGTTCGCGTACGGTCTTCGGGCGTTCCGCCGTCTTCGACCACGTCGCCGGGCGAATCACTGCTCGTGTCGTCGCTCATTGGCCGAGCACCTCCATCGGGTCGTCGCCGCCCTCCCCGTAGTAGATGTCATCGACGGCCTCCATCGTCAGTGCGTCCTCGCCGCCGTCGAACACCACTTCGCCGTCGCGGATGCCGATGAACCGGTCGCCGAACTCGCGGGCGATGTTCACCTGGTGGAGCGATGCGATAGTGGTGAGGTTCCGCTCCTTGGCGGCCGAGCGCATGTACCCCATCACCTCGGTTGCCGCCTTCGGGTCGAGACTGGCGACGGGTTCGTCGGCCAAAAGTAGGGCCGGGTTCTGGACGAGCGCTCGGGCGATGCCGACGCGCTGTTGCTGGCCGCCGGACATCGACCCCGCGCGCTGTTCGGCCTCGTCGAGGAGGCCGACGGTGTCTAGCGCGTCGAGCGCGGCCTGTTTGTCCTCGTCGTCGTACCACGTGAAGATGCTACTGAGGAGGCCCGTCCGCGAGAGCGCGCCCGTCAGCGCGTTGCGATACGCGCTCATGCTCTCGATGACGTAGTGCAACTGGAACACCATCGCCACGTCGCTTCGACGGCCCTGGACTTCCTCGCCGTTGATGACGACGGACCCGTCCGTAGGCGTCGTCAGACCGTTGAGGATGCGCAGCAGCGTCGATTTCCCCGCGCCGGAGGGGCCGAGGACGACGACGAACTCGCCTTTCTCTATCTCGAAAGATACGTCTTCGAGGGCCGTCGTGCCCTCGCCGTACGTCTTGGTAAGGTCCTGAACGGAGACAGCGGGCATTGGAGTAGATTCCACTTGAAGAAATTATGACTCTGTGACGGTTACTCGGTACCTTCGTCGAGGAGGTCGGACTCGATGCCAAGCTCGTTAGCGACATCGACGACCGGCTGGTACGTGTCGACGTCGGCCTCGCGTACGTCGCTGAACCAGAGGTCGTCCGGGTTCTCCTCGTCTTCCGCGTCCTCCTCGCCGTCCTCGCCCAGGTAGATATCCTCGGGTGCGTCGAGGAAGGCGTCGGTGAACTTCTCCTTTTTCTCGTCGTCGAGTTCGGGGCTAACGATGATGGGCGCACGCGGGATGCCGGAGACGCTGTCGACCTCGCGGATGCCCTCGACGTAGTCCTCGTTTCCGTAGTCCCAGGTGATGAATCGACCGACGCCTGCCGCGTCGATCTGTCCGCTCTGGAGCGCCTCGAACGCCTGCGCGTGACCGGACCAGGAGGCGTTGAAGTCCGCGCCGTCGTCGCTCATCGGGGCGTCGCCGATGTCCAGACCCGCCTGCTTGAGCATGTACAGCGGGTACAGCGATCCGCTGGCGCTGGTCGTGGCGGCGAAGCCGATGTCGCGTCCTTCGAGGTCGGCGGGTTCCTCGATGTCGCTGTCCTCGTTGGTGATAAGTACGGAGTGGTAGTCCCACGAACCGTATGCGTACCGCTGGAGGACCACGTCACACTGATCGCCGCGAACGCCGAGCGCGGCGGCGAACGGCCCGGTCTCGGCGATTTCGGCGTTACCCTCGCCGAGCGCACGAAGCACCGCCGAGTAGTTGTTCGCATACTGGAGTTCGACCTCGACGTCGTCCTCGGTCTCCTCGTCCAGATAGTCCCGTACCGGCGCGTACTGCGACTCCATAAACTCCTGCGGTTCCGTCGGCGACATGACGAACGTAAGTGTACCGTCACCGTACGGCTGGCTTCCGAACTGTCCGATACATCCCGCTGTGAATGCTACGCCGCCCGCTGCGCCCACACTCTTGAGAAAGCTTCGGCGGTCTTTCATGGGAACATACGAGGGTCCGACGATCAGAACTTAAGTCTTGCTATAGCTAGATATACTTATTAATTATACAGTATACCAACATACTATTGCGGGCATATTTGGCAAAGTACGACTATATAAGCCCCCAGTTGATCATTCGTTAATTAACAATCACGCGGTCTGATTCAATAGTGTCTCTGTACACATTGACGGCTGTCAGACTCCGTCACGAAGATATCCCGGATTCTCCCGATTCTGTAGAGCGCGCGAACTTGTTATGACCTCTAAATTATACGATCGAGGCTAGTTTGATCCG
The DNA here is from genome assembly GCF_004762015.1 of Halostella pelagica. NCBI lineage: Archaea > Methanobacteriati > Methanobacteriota > Halobacteria > Halobacteriales > Natronoarchaeaceae > Halostella > Halostella pelagica. The sequence continues at coordinate 59,826 of NZ_SJES01000003.1, read as the reverse complement.
TATTGGCAACTTCTCTATAGGTATCATTTATGAGTAGTACGGCTATAACGTCTTCATCCCGCTTCCGGTCAGCGGGACGACGACGTCGTCGTCCTCGTCCAGAACACCTTCGCGGCGGTACTCGCCGAGCGCCGCCGGCGCGACGGCGCTCGTGGGTTCGACGTAAAACCCGGCACGATGGAGGCGGTCGAGCGTCCCTTCGACGGCGTCTGCGCCCAGTGCGATGGCGTCCCCGTCCGTCTCCCGGATGGCGTCTTCGACCTGCTCTCTCCGCGCCGGGTCGCGGATGTGGATGCCGTCGACTATCTCGTTTATCGCCTCCGGTTCGTCGTCCCGGTCCAGAGCGGCGGTCAGTTCCGCGCCCGGCTCTTCGCGCTCGGGGCGGTTGTCCTGTAGCTCCGCCGCGAACGGCGCGTAGCCGGTCCCCTGTGCGCCCAGCAGGCGGGGAACGTCGTCGGTGATGCCGGCCTCCCGAAGTGCCCTGAAGCCGCGGTAAGCGCCAAGAAAGAGGGTTCCGTGGCCGAGCGGCAGGACGACGGCGTCCGGCACCGTCCACTCGCGCTGGGCGGCGACTTCGAGGGCGAACGTCATCGTCCCGGCGTAGAACGCGGGGTTCCAGGCGTGGCTGGCGTACCAGCCGTCACCGGTGCGCACTGCGTCGAGACACGCTTCGGTGACAGCCTCGCGCCCGCCTTCGACGCGGACAGGCCGCGCACCGGCGCGCTGGATGGCGACGAGCTTGGACTGCTTGATGTCCGCCGGAACGTATATCTCGGCGTCGAGACCGGCCCGGGCGGCATAGGTCGCGATGGCGGCCCCGGCGTTGCCCGAGGAGTCCTCGATGACGGTGTCGACGCCGAGTTCGACCGCCCGCGAGAGCGTCACCGTCGCCCCGCGGTCCTTGAAGCTCCCGGACGGGAACACGTACTCCAGTTTGAACTGGGCGTCCCAGTCCGGGGCGTCGACGAGCGGGGTGAACCCCTCGCCGAGACTCACCTGCTGACTCACGGGCAGGAACTCGAAGAACGTCCAGAGCCCCCGGCGGGTATCTAGTTTCTCGAACGGGGGCGGGCTCCCCTCGGGGAGCGGTTCGTTCGCGAAATCGAGCGCGTGACCGCAGTCACAGCGCCACGGTTCGTCCGGTCCGGCGTCGTACTCGTTGCCGCAAGCGCGGCAATGAAGGTCAGTGGGCATCTGTCGTAGTCGGTTTCGGTGGTCGTCCGCGTCAGTACTCGTCGATATCGGTGGCGACCGAACAGACGTACTCCCCGGTCGCGACCTGGGGAAGGCGGCGGGCCCGCCAGAATATCCCGCTCCCGTCCGCGGTCACCGTGGCCTTCTCCTGTCCGAACGCGTCGGTCACTTCGAAGATGGTGTCCCCGCGGGACACGCGGTCGCCGAGTTCGCGCCGGAACCGGACGAGTCCGCCGACCGGCGACCCGAACTGATCGAACCCGCCGGCGCGGGTCTGGTTGTTAAGCGCCGCGTCGCCGTCGAGAAAGTCGTAGTGTCTGAGTACGTTGAACACTCCCTCGACGCCTATCGAGATGCTCTCCTCGTCCCAGCCGACCGACCCGCCGAGTTCCGGGTCGATGGTCGGGACCCCCTCGTCGGGGGCGGCACGCGCTAGCTGACCGTCCGGACCCTTCTGGTCGAGGACGTAGCCGCAGCCGAACGCCTTCGCCAGTTCCAGGCACTTCGAGTGCAGGCGGTGACGGCTTCCGCAGCGAACCCGCACTTCGTTCAACATCTGACTCGTCGACCCCTGGTGGAGGTCGAGGATCAGGTCCGCGCGCGTCGCGGTCTCGAACGTCGCCGCGGCGATCCGCTCGCTCGACGTGCCGTTTTCGTCGCCCGGATACGCCCGGTTCATCTTCGTGTCGTCGATCGGGTTCCGGTGTTCCGCGACCTGGAAGGCGTGGTAGTTCACGATCCCGACGATGAGTATCTCGCCGGCCAGTTCCCCGGGGTCGACCTGCGGGACGAACCGCTGGATCACGCCGACGCCGTTGAGTTCGTCGCCGTCGCTCGCGGCCTGAACGTACAGCGTCCGACCGGGTTCGGCCCCGTTTATCACCGCGACCGGCAGTTCCGCCGGACTCCCGTCACGGGTCTCGCCGACACGAAGTCGCCCCGTGTCCATCTCTCCGGGGCCCGCGCTCGCTGTGCCCAGCGTCGTCATTGACGGATCGTGGATGTGATACGCCTTAGGGGTTCGGACTTCCGGTCGTTCGACCCGACGGTCGGTTTCGTATCCGTTCGCGGCGGAACGATGCGGCTTTGGTCGTAGAGTTCACACGCTCGGACGTGTCCGAGGACGCCCCCGACCGGCCGCCGATGGTCCAGTTCATGCGGGCGCTGAACGTGCCCCGCCACGCGAAAGTGAGCGCCGCCGCTGGCGTCGGGTTCGCCGTCGTCCTCTACGGGTTTTTTGTCGTCGTCCCGGCTGTCCTCCCCGGCGCGACGTTCCGCGGCCGCTCGCCGTTCCTGTATCTCGCACTCGCGTTCGTTGCCGCCGTCACGTCGGCGATGTTGCTCACGACCGCACTGACGGTGGTGTCGGCGGTCAGACTCGCTATGCGAGAGTAACGGCAATCGCCGCCGGTCTACTAACTCACGAGCGCTTCTAGCCGTTCCGCCCCGGTCCGAGTCCCCTTCGCGAGGATCACGTCGCCGCCGCGGAGTTCCGTCTCGGGGCCGGGCGAGATGACCCAGTCGTCGCCCGTCTCTCCGCTCGGTCTCCGGACGGCGATGACGCGCATGCCGGTCTCGGTTTTGACTTCCCGCGCGCCGAGGCTGACGCCGTCGAGTTCGCTGTTCGGTTCGACGGTGAACCTGACTATCACCTCGTCGCTCTCCAGAACCGCCTCCGCGACGACCGGGTGGGTGCCGAGGCCGCGGAGCACGCCCTCCGATATCTCGAGGGCGGCGTCGCTTATCTCCTCCGTGCTCGCGCCGAGTTGTACCAGACCCCGCAACGAGACCGGGTCGTCGACACGGGCGGCGGCGCGGAGCGTCCACGCCTCGAACCGCGACTGCAGCGCGTCGACCTCCGCTTCGAGTTCGGCCACTTCGGCGGCGACGTCTTCGCTGTCGAACAGCACCGACCCGTACGCCAGGTCGACGGCGAGTTCGCTCATGTTTTTCATCAGGACGATGGAGTCGACGGCGCGTTCGAGGTCGTCGATGCCGGCCTCTACCGGTTCCGTCCGGTCGTACGCTTCGCGGGTGGCCGTCGCGTAGACGGTGGAGATGCCGTCGTTCGGCCCGCGCAAGAGGAGCACGTCGTCAGCGCGGATCCGAGTCTCTCGGTCGGGGTTCATCAGCCAGTCGCCGCCGCGTCGGATCGCGATGATCCGGACTCCGGTCTCCGTTTCGAGGTTGATGTCTCCCAGCGTCCGGTCGACGTACTCGCTGTCGTCGTGGACGGTCGCGCGGACCAGCGTTTCGACGGCGTCGGGCAGCGCCGTCCGCATCGCGTCCGGGAGACCGATCTCCTCGATGACGACCTTCGCGATGTCGCCGGCGGCGTCGCTTATCTTCTCCGCCGCGCCGACGACGCCGAGGACGGGTGCGAGCTGTTCGGCGTCGTCGGTACTTCTGGAGGCCATCAACAGACTCATTCTTGCCCGGAGCTGCAACACGTCCATCCGCTCTTCGAGCGCCAGCACCTCCTCGGCTACCTCGTCGCTGCCGAGAAGGACGGCCGAGTACGAGAGGTCGATGAGCAACTCTGCGGTGTCTTTCATCTCCGCGAGCAGTTCCTTGACGCTCGCGGGTTCGTACTCGACCTCTACGGGCGCGTCCATGGTTTCGAGTTGTACGCCTCCCGAGAAAAACGTTGCCGCTCCGGCCGTCTCGCGGCGGTGAGGCCGAGCGAAACTATCGAACGTGTTACGGTCCGGGCGTGTTCGCCGATGTCCGAGCGGCGACGAAGACACTCGCCGACGCGTGAATGAAGATCCCCTGGTCCGACGGGACGCGCCTGCTGAAGGGCGTGACCGACGACTTCCAGCCGCCCAACTACGCGGATCGACCGGACGGGGATAGCCCGGCACCAGCGGTCGAGGCGCTGGAAAACGCGTATCATTGGATCTCCAAGGATCGGACGGATGCCTACACCGAGGCGGTACGAGCGTTTCTGAAGTGATCGTTTGTATACCGGTTCTTCCCGTTTACGGGCAAACGATAATGCTTTTCCCGGCAGGTAAGCAATTGGCACGGTATGTCTGACGAGTTGAAGAAAGGGCTCGAGGGTGTGCTTGTCGCGGAATCCGGTCTGAGCCACATCGACGGCGACGAGGGTCGTCTCATCTACCGGGGGTACACCATCGAAGACCTTGCCAGGGAAGCCAGTTACGAGGAAGTGCTGTACCTGCTCTGGCACGGTCACCTGCCGGACCGGGCGGAACTCGACGAGTTCACCGCGGAGATGGTGGCCGAGCGGGACGTGGACGACGGCGTGATGGATGCAGTCGCCGAACTCGCGGACCAGGACGAAAACCCCATGGCCGCGCTCCGGAGCGCCGTCTCCATGCTGTCGGCGTACGACCCCGACGACTCCGAGCACGAACCGGACGACCGCGAGGCCAATCTCCGGAAGGGCCGCCGGATCACGGCCAAGATACCGACCGTTCTCGCCGCGTACAACCGCCTCCGAAACGGACAGGAAGTCGTCGAACCCCGCGAGGACCTGAGCCACGCGGCGAACTTCCTCTACATGCTCAACGACGAGGAACCGGACGAGGTACTCGCCGAGACGTTCGACATGGCGCTGGTGCTACACGCCGACCACGGACTGAACGCCTCGACGTTCTCGGCGATGGTTACCTCTAGCACCCTCGCCGACCTCCACAGCGCAGTCACGTCCGCTATCGGCACGCTGTCGGGCGGTCTCCACGGCGGCGCGAACCAGAACGTCATGCGGATGCTAGAGGAGGTCGACGAGAGCGACCGCGACCCCGTCGGCTGGGTCGAGAACGCTCTCGAAGAAGGCCGTCGCGTGCCCGGGTTCGGTCACCGCGTCTACAACGTCAAAGACCCCCGCGCGAAGATCTTAGGCGAGAAGTCGGAGGCGCTCGGCGAGGCGGCCGGCGACACGCGCTGGTACGAGATGAGCGTCGCCATCGAGGAGTACATGGCCGAGAACAAAGGCATCGCGCCGAACGTCGACTTCTACTCCGCGTCGACGTACTATCAGATGGGTATCCCCATCGACATCTACACGCCCATCTTCGCCATGAGCCGCGCCGGCGGATGGATCGCCCACGTCCTCGAACAGTTCGAGGACAACCGCCTCATCCGGCCGCGCGCCCGGTACGTCGGTTCCAAGGACGAGGAGTTCGTCCCTATCGACGAACGGTGAGGGAGCAGCGGCGACCCGACCGCACCGCCTTTCGAGTCGAGTGAGCCTCGTCAACCGCGAGCGAATCGGACCGCGGCGAATATCCTCAACAAAACAATACGACCGCCCGTTCTGGTGCTAATATCCGCGGTTTACACACTCACTACTGCTTTTTTTAGAACCCGTCACATGCCTCTGTACCGCCAGTTATCGGCGTAAAAGCCGTTTACTCGACTTCTCAGAACGTCTCCGGCTGGTCCCTGGAACTCGGCTTTCACCGAGTGCACACTTCGGCGTCGCTAGCCGGCGTATAACCAAGTCTGTGACGTGACTTGGGTGACATGGGGAGATGGGGAAGGATTCCGGGTCGCGAACGCCACACACCATGTACGGCAACACATCGGCAGACGATTCAGTGACACCCGACGCGGAACTGCACGCCGTCACTGTCGAACGGGACGGCGAACCGGACGAGTGTACCCTCTATCCGCGGGGGGCGTCCGGGTTCGAACGGATGTCAGCCTGGATCACGGCGACCGAACGCACGTTCGTCGACCTTCGCACGGTGCGGTGACGGCGGCGATAGGGGACGCCGCCGTCGCTACAGCGACCGCAGGACGTATGAAACGCCGACAGCCGAGGTCAGCAGAACGGCGAGGTTGAACCCGGCCAGAAACAGTGGTTCGTACTTGGCTGCCACCCACAGCGCTATCGCATCCGTCGCATTTGTGTAAAACCCGAGGAGCGACACCGCCGCAAGCAACAGTAACGCGACGAGTACGCCCCACTGGAGATACTGCCGGATGGTGTCTCTGTCGGGACCGTCGGTTCGCCTCGGTTCCGTAGCGGTTGTCTCCTTCGTCATCGTTCTCTCCGTATCAGCAGTGCCGCACAGACGACCGCGACCAACGCGGCCGCAACGCCGAATCCCGGTTGGCCGTCACCCCCTGACCTCGGCGAGTCGCCGTCGTGAGGGGTCGTCTCTTCCGTTGTCGTTCCGTCGTCCGCTTCGAACTCCCCGACTTCGAGTTCGTCACCGCCCTCGTCGATGGGGGCGGAGAAGTTCTGCCCGGGTGCGAGCGTCGCCGGCGCTCGCGTCGACGTGATGAGGACATCGTCGCGGAAGATCATCGCGTCGAGGTAGTAGTTGTAGCCGTCGGGAACCGTCAGGGACGCGTTCGGCGTCACGGTGCGGCCGGAGGCGATGGACCCAACCTTGACCGTTTCCCTGTCGGCGACGATGTTCGATTCCGCCTGTCGAGCGACCAGAACCACGTCGACGCTCTCTGCCCGTTCGGTGTCGGAGTTCGTCACGTAGGCCGCGACATCGAGCGATGTCCGGTTCTCGCCGGCGTCGCTGACCGAGTACTCGACCGACGGCAGGGCTGCCATTCCGGCGTCGTCGAATTCCTGGAATACGACCGGATGGAGTGACCCCACGCCCCCGACGTCCGTGTGTCCCTCGGAGACGCGCTGACCGTCAGCGAAGACGACCGTCTCGATACGGTAGTTACCGCTCCGGGGCACGGTAACGCCGCCCTCGATTGCGGTTTCCCGGTCGCCGGAAACCGTGCCGACGTCGAATTCCCGGGTCGTCTTCACGATGCCTCTCTCGGTGTCGACCGCCCGCAACAGGACGGTGACGTTCTCCGCCGCCGACCCGCGGTGTCGCAGTCGCGTCTCGACGGTAAGCGTCGCGGTGCCGCTCGATACGTCGCCGGGAGCGATCCGAACCTCTTCGATGCCTAACCGACTGTCTCCCTCGGTCTGCAGTTCCTCGTCCGGTGGGGCGAGGGCCGCGGGAGACAGGGCGGCGAGAAGCACCGCGGTCGCCACGACGGCGACTGTGGCACCTATCAGTATCTGTTCCCGTTTCACACTAAATGCATATGGTGAGTAATTAAATTCTTTGTGTGATGGAATAAGACACGAACCGCAACGCAGACAGCGAGCGAGATGCAACGGAGACACAACTATGGACGTGTTCGTCTACGGGACGCTGACCGACGAGGCCCGGGCCGACGCGGTACTCGACGAGTACTCGTATCACGGGGCGGCGCGTCTGGACGGCCTCCATCAAGTGGACGGAGAGTATCCGACGCTTGCGCCCGGCGGGACGGCGGACGGACGGATCCTGCAAACGGGCGACGTTGGCTCGCTGGACGCCTACGAAAACGTCGACGACGGTCTGTACGTCCGAGTGACGGTGCCGACCGCGGACGGCGACAGTGTCGCCACGTACGTGGGAACGCCCGCCCGTCTCGGTGTCGATTCGTCCGTCGAATGGCCGGGATTCGGCCCCTTCGAGAGCCGAGTCCGAACGTATCTGGACCGCGATAACATCGTGGTACACAGTGACGAATGACAGTTGTCTGACGGCCGTGCGACGTTCTTTTCACGGCGGCGCATTCGGGCGGTTCCACTTTCACCCCGCACGCGTGGGGTTTATACTATCGGACCCGCCACGGAAAGACGCACGACACACGCACCGTGCATTCCCCTTTGGGTAGTACCCGCATCCCCTTTCGGGTACTACCCGTATCCCTTCTCAGGTCGACGGCAGTCGGAACATCATAAATCATTACCAAGGTGGCAGAGTATGTTGATCCATGATCGAACTCGCGGACGTACGCGAGGCGCGAGAACGGGTCTCAGCAACCGCCCGACACACGCCACTGGACTACTCGCACACCTACTCCAAGATGACCGGCGCGGAGGTGTACCTGAAACTGGAGAACTTCCAGCGGACCGGGTCGTTCAAGATCCGCGGGGCGACCAACCGCATCAAAACCCTCTCGGAAGCCGAGAAAAACGCGGGTGTCGTCACCGCGAGCGCCGGCAACCACGCACAGGGCGTGGCGCTCGCCGCCTCGCGGGTCGGCGTCGATTCGAAGATAGTCATGCCGACGAACGCCCCCATCTCGAAAGTCGGGGCAACCCGGAACTACGGGGCCGAGGTCGTCCTCCACGGCGACGACTACAACGATGCCGCCGAACGCGCCCACGAGATCGAACGCGAGGAGAACCGCACGTACGTCCACGCCTTCGACGACGAGATGGTGATGGCCGGACAGGGGACGATCGGTCTGGAGATCGTCGAGGAACTCCCCGAACTCGACACCGTCGTCGTCCCTATCGGCGGCGGCGGTCTGATAAGCGGCATCGCAACGGCGGTCAAAGCCCACGACCCTGAGACGCGCGTCGTGGGTGTCCAGGCGGAGGGGGCCTCCTCAGTCGCGACCTCCCTGCAGAAAGGTGAGATACACGAACTCGACGGCGTCGACACGATAGCGGACGGTATCGCGACCCGTAGCGTCGGCGAACTCCCGTTCGAGGTGATCCAGAAACGGGTCGACGAGGTCGTAACCGTCCCCGACGCGGACATCGCCATGGCCATCACGAACCTGCTGGAACGGTCGAAAACGATGGTCGAGGGTGCGGGTGCCGTTCCCCTTGCCGCGCTGTTGGAGGGACACCTCGACTACGAGGAGGAAGAGGTCATCGTTCCGGCGCTGTGTGGCGGGAACATCGACCTCAACATGCTCACGACCGTCGTGATGCGCGGACTGGTCGAAACCGGCCGATACCTGAAGGTCCGAACGGTTCTCAAAGACCGGCCCGGTGCTCTCGAAGACCTGCTGAAAGTGATCGCCGACATGCGCGCGAACATCTACGCCATCCAGCACGACCGCACGTCGCGGGACATCGGCATGAGCGACACCGAAGTCGAACTGGATCTCGAAACGCGCGGCCACGACCACGTCGACCGACTGCTGGCGGAACTTCGGGACCGCGGCTACGAAGTGGACGTGTTAGTGTAACTGTAGACGTTTCTACCGGAGTCACCTATTCTTTTCTCCCGTTCCCGGCGAGTGGCTATCGACGGCGAATCTATTCGCCTCTTCGTTTAACTCTCGGCTGTTACCCTCGCCCAGCCATGATCGACCCAGTCCTCGCCAGTAGACTTCAGTTCGCCCTCACCACGATCGTTCACATCATCTTCCCCGTGATGAGCATGGGGCTGGCTCCGTTCCTCGTCTATTTCACGTGGAAGGAGGTTCGCACGGACGACCCCGTGTACCCGCGACTCCGGTCGTTCTGGACGTCGGTGTTCGCCATCTCGTTCGTCGTCGGCACCGTCACCGGTATCGTCTTGGAGTTCGAGTTCGGGACGAACTTCGCGGCCTTTGCGACCACGGCCGGCGAACTGTTCGGGGGGCCGTTAGCCGTCGAGGGGATGATGGCGTTTTTCCTCGAAGCGACGTTTCTCGGCGTGTTCGTCTTCGGCCGCGACCGGGTGTCCGACCGCCTCTACTTCCTGTCGAGCGTCTTCGTCGGTCTCGGAACGTGGCTCTCAGCAGTGTGGATACTCGTGGCCAACTCCTGGATGCAGACGCCTCGCGGGTTCGAACTCGCCCGGGAGGGGGGTCAGCCGGTCGTGACGCTCGTCGACCCCGTCGCCGCGTACGCGAACCCGCGGTTCCCGTGGATGTTCGTCCACATGCAGAGCGCTGCCGTGCTGTCGGTCGCGCTGTTTCTCGCCGGTGTGGCGGCCTACTACGTCCGAACGGGCGGCGACGACCGCTTCTGGCGTATGACGCTGAAGGTGGCGCTGGTCGCCCTGCTCGTCACCGCGCCGTTTCAGGTGCTTCACGGCGACAGCTACGCCCGCCACGTCGCCGAGACTCAGCCCCAGAAGTTCGCCGCGATGGAGGCGCAGTACGAGACCGGTCCTCACGCCGACCTCCACCTCCTCGCCGTTCCCACCAGCCTCGACGGGTTCACCGACCCACGCGCTGAAACCCTGTTCACGGTGAGCATTCCCAGTCTCGCCTCGGCGCTCGCCAGCGGTGGCGACCCGTCCGCGGTCGTCGACGGTCTAAACGAGTTCGACGGCTCTCCTCCCGTCGCTTTCGTCTTCTGGTCGTTCCGCGCGATGGTCGGTTTCGGCTTCTGGTTCATCGGCCTCGCGCTCTGGGGAGGGTACCGATGGTATCAGGGGCGACTGTTCGAGAGCGAGCGCCTGCTCCGGGCGCTCACTTGGTCGTCACTACTCGGAATACTCACGGTCGAACTCGGCTGGATCGTCACCGAAGTCGGCCGTCAGCCGTGGGTGATACAGGGCGTCATGCGGACTACCGACGGCGTCTCGCCCGGGTTGACTGGCACGGAGGCAACTGTGACGCTCGTCGGGTTCGCCGGCGGATACGCGCTCCTGTTGGCGCTTTACTCGGGAGTCATCTTTCGACTGCTCCGGAGTGGGCCGCCGGACGCGGCAGACGTGACGACTTCGGAAGCGCCCGCACCGCCCGAGGAGGTGACAGTCGATGACTGACCCCCTGTCGCTGTCGAGCGGGCCGGTACTCGGTCTCTCCCTGCCGGAACTGTGGTTCGGGATTGTCTTCGCGTTTCTGGGGACCTTCCTCTTTCTCGATGGGTTCGACTTCGGCGTCGGTGCGCTGTTTGCCACCCGCGACGACGAGTCGGAGCAGGAACAGCTCCTGGCTGCTATCGGGCCGTTCTGGGACGGAAACGAGGTGTGGCTCGTCGTGTTCGGCGGGGCGCTGTTCGCGGCGTTCCCGGCCGCGTACGCGGGGCTGTTCAGCCGTCACTACATCCTGTTGTTCGCGTTCCTCGCCGCACTCATCCTCCGCGGGTTGGCTCCGGAGTTCTACGAGCAGCGCCACGACGAGCGGTGGCGGCGGATCTGGGGTGTTGCCTTCGTCGTGGGCAGCGTCAGCGCACCGTTCTTGCTCGGGATGTTTGCGACGGCGTGGCTAACCGGCTCCGAGGGAAGTCTCACCCTCGCAGGTCCGCTCGTCGGTCTAGCGCTCGTTGCTCTCACCGTCGTTTCGGGTGCCGCGTTCCTGGGGATCAAAACTCGCGGAGTCGTACAGTCAGAGACGACCGCGTACGGCGTCCGGGCAGTGACCGGCTACCTAGCGCTCGTCGTCGCGTCGCTCGTAACGCTCGCGCTTACCGCGCCGAACGTGGGCGGCGGTCTCCTGGCTCCCGTACCGGCGGCGCTCGTCGCGCTATCGGTCGCGCTTGTCGGTGGATACGTCCGCGCGATGCGCGAGGAACGGTACCATCTCGCGCTCGGCGTCGCCGGCGCGCTCACGTACGGCTTCGTCGCGCTGGTGGCCGTTCTCCTGTACCCGTCTATCGATCCGTCCTCGGAACTCTCGGTCGCAGACGCGGCCGTCTCGACGCTCGCGCTGAACCTGATGACGATAGCGTCCGCTCTGTTGATCCCGCTGGTGATCACCTACTTCGCCGTGCTGTACTCCGCTTTTGCGGGGCCGGTCGAGGCGGGAGAGAGCTACTGAGTTTTAAGTCCCCCGCTCCCGACAGTTCGGGCGTGAAACACATTATCGACACTCCGGACGCCCCCGCCGCCGTCGGGGCGTACAGCCAGGCGACGACTGACGGCTCGATCGTGTTCACCGCCGGTCAACTCCCCATGACGGCCGACGGTGAACTGTTAGACGACGAGTCGATCACCGTCCAGACGCGCCAATCTCTCGAAAACGTCTCGGCCATACTCGAAGAGGAGGGCCTGAACACGGAAGACGTCCTGAAAGTCACCGTCTACCTCGACGACATCGACAGCTTCGACGAGATGAACGAGGCTTACAAGGAGTACTTCCTCGACAACCCACCGGCGCGAAGCGCCGTCGAGGTGTCCGAGCTGCCGAAAGGTGCCGGCGTCGAGATAGAGGCCGTCGCTTCGTCGGAGTGAGGTCTCGCGTCAGGTCCAGCCTCCTCTGGGGGGTCGTCGGCGTGCTCGCGTTCCTGGTCCTGTACCAGGGGTATCTGCTCGCCGGCGGAGCAGGCGTCCCGGTACCGGCAGTGGTCGGCATCGCGGTCGCGGTCGGGATCGGTGCGACCGCCCTCTCGTATCTCGGTGAGGGCTGGCTGGCGAGACGGAACAAAAGGGTTTAAACGGAACACCCGACTACTCCCGAGTGAGCCAGGATGGCCGAATGGCAAGGCGCACGCCTGGAAAGCGTGTTCCCTTTCGGGATTCAGGGTTCAAATCCCTGTCCTGGCGTTTTCATGCACTTCCACTCGCGAGGAGCATCGGCGCTCTCTACGACTGCTCTCTGCAAAAAAATGGAGCGTCCGGCGGTTGCCGGTCTGCGGTGACAGGCCGAGCGGCGACGGGCCGGGTCCAGGGAACGGAGCGGGCGACGGCGTCGTCGAGGCCGGAGCGGCGGTGAAGACGGAGTAGAGGCGATTCAGCTTCTGATACTGACGGTCGTCAGTACGCGCCGCGAGAGTCGCGACCGGGACGGGTCCCGAGCAAGTCCCCGTCTCACGGACGGACTTCGACCGGATTCTCGACCGCGATCCAGTGGCCTACCCGACCCGGATCACGGATCTCGTACCACCCGCTTTCACAAACGACGGCTTCACAGTTGTCGTTCATACCCACCAGGTGACCTGGCCCGTCACCTACGAACAGCTTCGACCGATTCCCCCTTCAGTACACGCCGAATAACGGCCGTTTCGCGGCCGAAGGCGGTGACTACTGGTCATCGTCGGAGTCAGCGGCGTTTTGGTACCGGGGAACGTAGAGCCGACAATGTGTGGCCGGTACAGTCTGTTCGCGCCTCAGGACGCCGTAATCGACCTGTTAGATGCTACCCCGGAGAGGGATCTCGAACCGCGGTACAACATGGCACCGGGCGAGGAGTTGCCCGTCGTCCGGGACGCGGCTTCCGACCGGATCGAGTTCCACAACTGGGGACTCGTTCCCCACTGGGCCGACGACGATAGCGACGGTCTGATCAACGCGCGTGCGGAGACGGTCGCCGAGAAGCCGAGTTTCCGCGACGCGTTCGAGCAGTCCCACGAAACCGGCGGGCCGCAGGCGGGGCGATGTTTAGTCCCCGCTGACGGCTTCTACGAGTGGGTCGACGAGAGCGGGGGGACGCAACCGTACCGCGTCACGCGGTCGGACGACCGCCCGTTCGCGATGGCGGGCCTCTGGTCGACCTGGGAGACCGAAATCGAACAGGTCGGTCTCGACGCGTTCGCCGACGGTGCGGCGTCGACTGAAACGAGACGCATGCTGACGTTCACCGTCGTCACGACGGAACCGAACGACCTGATCGCGGATCTGCACCACCGGATGGCGGTCATTTTAGACGAGGCCGAACAGCGAGAGTGGCTGACGGCAGACCCTGCCGACGCCGGGGAACTGCTCGACCCGTATCCAGCGGACGAGATGCGGGCCTATCCCGTCTCCCCGGCGGTCAACGACCCGACGAACGATGCGCCGGCCGTCGCCGAACCGCTCGACTCGGAGCCGTAGCAACACTCGCCGCCTGCCGCGTACTCCTCGTGCGGAGAGGTCTGCCGGACTGTGCGGAGTCGGCTCCGACTGACCGCACTGGAATGCATATAAACGGGGAGATCACACCTCTCTCACCCCTCCTTTAATCGTGGTATCATTTGGCATGATATGACGCCAATACCACCGCAGTATGGGGGTTTCGGGCGACACACTGCGCGAACTCGACTGCGCCGCCCTCGTACAAATAATAAACCTTTATATAGAATCACATTCATACCTTCAGTTGACTATGAGCCAGCGAATGCAACAGGGCGGTCAGCCGATGATCGTAATGAGCGAGGAGTCTCAGCGAGTCAAAGACCAGGACGCGCAGAACTACAATATTTCCGCTGCGCGTGCGGTCTCAGAGGCCGTTCGCTCGACACTCGGCCCGAAAGGGATGGACAAGATGCTCGTCGATTCGATGGGCGACGTTACCATCACGAACGACGGCGTGACCATCCTCAAGGAGATGGACATCGACAACCCGACGGCCGAGATGATCATCGAGGTCGCCGAAACGCAGGAGGACGAGGCCGGAGACGGTACCACGACGGCCGTCGCAATCGCCGGTGAACTCCTCAAGAACGCCGAGGACCTCCTCGAACAGGACATCCACCCGACGGCGATCATCCGTGGCTTCCACCTCGCCAGCGAGCAGGCCCGCGACGAGATCGGCAACGTCGCCGAGGAAGTCGAGGCCGACGACGAGGACCTCCTCCGTTCGGTCGCCGAGACATCCATGACCGGCAAGGGCGCGGAGCTGAACAAGGAGCACCTCTCCCAGCTCATCATCGACGCCGTCAGCGCCGTCACGGTCGACGGGACGGTCGACCTCGAATTCCTCAACATCGAGACGCAGACCGGCCGCTCCGCGGGCGAGTCCGAACTGATCAACGGCGGCACCGTCGACAAGGACCCAGTCCACGACGACATGCCCAAGAGCGTCGAGGACGCGAACATCCTGCTCCTCGACCAGGCTGTCGAAGTCGAGGAAACCAACGTCGACACCGAGGTTTCCGTCACGGACCCGGACCAGCTTCAGCAGTTCCTCGACCAGGAGGAAGAACAGCTCAAACAGAAGGTCCAGCAGATCGCCGACAGCGGTGCTGACGTCGTCTTCTGTCAGAAAGGTATCGACGACCTGGCGCAGCACTACCTCGCGAAGGAAGGCATCCTCGCCGTCCGCCGCGCCAAGAAGTCCGACATCGAGTTCCTCCGCGAAGTCGTCGGCGCCGACATCGTCTCCGACCTCTCCAGCGTCACCGCCGACAACCTCGGCTACGGCGACGTTACCCGCGACGACGAGGACGAGATGTTCTACGTCACCGGCGACGACAACCACGGCGTGACCCTCATCCTGCGCGGGTCGACCGACCACGTCGTCGACGAACTCGAACGCGGCCTCACGGACGCCCTCGACGTCGTCTCCCAGACCGTCTCCGACGGCCGCGTCGTCGCGGGCGGCGGCGCTATCGAGGTCGAGGTCGCCAGCCGTCTGCGCGACTTCGCCGACAGCGTCGAGGGCCGCGAGCAGCTCGCAGTCGAAGCCTTCGCCGACTCGCTGGAGCTCGTCCCCCGCGTTCTCGCCGAGAACGCCGGTCTCGACTCCATCGACACGCTCGTGGACCTCCGCGCCGACCACGAAGCGGGCGACGTCCGCGCCGGCCTGAACGTGTTCTCCTCCAGCGTCGAGGACACGTTCGACGCCGGCGTCGTCGAACCCGCACACTCCAAGGAGCAGGCGCTCTCCAGCGCTACCGAGGCCGCGAACCTCGTGCTGAAGATCGACGACATCATCTCCGCCGGCGACCTGTCGACCGACAAGGGCGGCGACGAAGGCGGCCCCGGCGGTGCTGGCGGCATGGGCGGCATGGGTGGCATGGGCGGCGCGATGTAGACAGGCCACTGTTTATCTCTACTCCGCTTTGCGGACCGCTCGCCGGACAGATCCAGCCAAACACGTCGCTCGCGCCTGACGGCGCTTGCGGCCTCACTCCACTCTAGACGGCCCGTCCGCGTGGCGGGCGATTCGGCCCGAACGAGGGCCTCACCGCTTACCCGGCCGTCGTTATACGTTTTTTCGGTAGAACAGTCGCACGTATTCGCCCCGCGGTTCCCGTCCCGTCCGTTCGTAGCCGAACGATTCGTACAGTCGCTTCGCCCCCGTCTGTCGGTCGAGCGTGTCGAGGGCGAGCGTCTCGTAGCCGAGTTCCGCGGCACGGTCTTCCAGTGCCGCGAGCATCGCGGTGCCGAACCCCTGTCGGTGGTAGTCGGGGTCGACGCGCATCCGCGTCACCTCCGCCGTGGCCTCGTCTTCGCGGCGGAGCGCGCCCATCGCCACTATCCGGTCGTCGATTTCACCGACGAGAAACTCGCCGCAGTCTGTGAGGTACGTCCCGGAGATATCGTCGATGTCCGGATCCGGAACTCCCTCGACGTACGAGTCGACGCTTCGCAGGGCCGCTTCGTGGAGTTCGCGGACGCGCTGCTGGTCGTCTGAGTCGTACCGTCTGATAGAGAGCCTCTCAGTCATCGGACGACGATCGGTCGAACGGACGCGGGTAAAACGTTACTCCTCGATGTCCAGGGTGAACTGGTCGTTCTCGCTGGCGGCGTCCAGCACGACGCTCGTGTTGCTCTCGTTGATGTCGGGGTCGGTCAGCAGCGTCTTGATCTGCTCGTTCATCCCGTCCGTGTCCATGAACTTCCCGATGGCGATGATGTCGTAGTTGCCGGTCACCTCGTACACGCTGATCATCTGATTGTGGCCTTCGAGTCGGTCCGTGATATCGGGCAGCGCGTTCCCTTCGACTTTGAGCTGGATGATCGCGGTCACGTCGTAGCCGAGCGCCCCGTAGTCGACGACGGGGGTGTAGCCGTCGATGACGCCGTTCTCTTCGAGGTCGGAGAGGTGGTTCGAGACGGTCGTCACGGATACGTCCAGTTCCTCGCCCAGGCTTCGCAGGCTGGCGCGACCGTCGTTCAGAAGTGCATTTACTAGTTCTGCGTCGAGATTTTCGTACGTCATTATAGGTACTCACTCACCCCACACATTATAATTTTACGAATATCCAATTTATGGCCGCAGTCGGAAGATTTGCGCAGAAGGATAGCGTTTTAGTGGTTGGGATGTTCGTATGCACTGACGAGAAAAATGACAACCGGAAATCTTGCAGACGAGGCTGAGGGCCTCACCCAGGAGGAGGAAGCAGTACTGGAGAAAATCGAGGAAGAGAACGTCAAATTCGTCCGGCTACAGTTCACCGACATCACCGGGACGGTCAAGAACGTTTCCATACCCGCGGGACAGGTCGAGAAAGCGTTCGACGAGGGGATCTGGTTCGACGGGTCGTCTATCGAGGGGTTCGTTCGGATCCAGGAGTCCGACATGCGCCTCGAACCCGACCCCGAGACGTTCGCCATCCTCCCGTGGCGCTCCAACGGCGATGCGGCGAGCGCTCGCCTGATCTGTGACGTTGCTAACACTGACGGCACGCCGTTCGCCGGCGGCCCGCGCCAGGTTCTCAGACGGGTTCTCGACCGCGCCGAGAACATGGGCTACCAGGTCTCTATCGGTCCGGAGCCGGAGTTCTTCCTCTTCGAGAAGGACGAAAACGGCAACGCGACGACGAACCCACACGACAACGGCGGCTACTTCGACCTCGCGCCCAAGGACCTCGCGAGCGACGTGCGCCGGGAGATCATCTTCACGCTGGAGGACATGGGCTTCGAGGTCGAGGCCAGTCACCACGAGGTCGCCGAGGGGCAACACGAGATCAACTTCAAGTACGACGACGCGCTCACTGCGGCCGACAACATCGCGACTTTCCGCGCGGTCGTCCGCGCCGTCGCCGAACAGAACGACCTCCACGCGACGTTCATGCCGAAGCCGATCGGTGAGATCAACGGCTCCGGCATGCACAGCCACATCTCGCTGTTCGACGAGGACGGGAACGCCTTCGCCGACGAAAGCGACGAGTTCAATCTCTCCGACACCGCCTACAGCTTCATGGGCGGCGTCCTGAACCACGCCGAGGCGTTTACGGCTATCACGAACCCGACCGTGAACTCCTACAAACGCCTGGTCCCCGGCTACGAAGCGCCGGTGTACATCGCGTGGTCGGGCGTCAACCGCTCGGCGCTCATCCGCGTCCCCGACGCGGCCGGCGCAAGCGCCCGCTTCGAGATCCGCAGTCCAGACCCGTCGTGCAATCCCTACCTCGCGCTTGCGAGCGTCATCGCCGCCGGTCTGCACGGCATCGAGAACGACGCCGACCCCGGCGAACCGGTCCGCGAGGACATCTACGAGTTCGACGACGAGAAACGCGAAGAGTACGGCATCGAGACGCTTCCGCCGAACCTCGGCGCTGCCGTCGACGCGCTCCAGGACGACGAGGTAGTCACCGAGGCGCTCGGCGAACACGTCGGCGAGAAGTTCGCTCAGGCGAAAAACGCCGATTACGCCGATTACAAGACTCACGTCAGCAGCTGGGAGGAAGAGAAGTATCTGGAGAAGTTCTAACGAGGAAAGCGGGAGTCTCACGGGTCACCTGACCCGTATCAGACTGCTCCGGCAGTTTGTTCCGTCAGTGAGAGTGCGTGATGTGGAAATAGGCCGGTAGTCGTTCCAGTCACTCGTCAGTCGTCTGGTGGAGACCAAACGCGTACTCCAAGCTGAACATGACGAGCGCTATCGTGAGCGCCTGAACGAGGAGAAGATCCTTACTTACCAGTAGTCCGGCTATGAGGACGCCAACACCTCCCGATATCCCCAAGAAGACGGCATACGGTCCACGAGAGAGGCCCTTCAGCCACTCGTCACTGCGGTTGTAGAGACGTTTTACAGTAGCCATCGTCTCACTGTACTGTTTTTCCCGACAAACCTGTTCCGGGATCAAACTTACCTACCGAACCACTCGGATAAGTTCCAAACACTCAAACAAATAAACAGACTGTCTTACCACCTACTGTTGTGCCGTCCTCGCGTTTCGTTCTTTCACGCGGCGCACCCCGGCCGGTGCGGCGACGACGCTACCGAGCGATAGCGACGACAGTACGACGACCGCCGAGTCGGGGAGAGGAACGAGCAGCCAGGCGAGTACGAGCAGTTCAAGCGCGATGACACATCCCAGCGCGTACCCCAGGCCGACGGTCGTCCGTGGCCACGGTTCGGCCGGTACGTCGGCGAGTCGCCAGGCGACCAGCGCACCGACGGCGGCCCCGAACGCTGCGAGGAGTTCCTGATTCGCACCGCTCACGGCGATACCGAGCGCCGCAACGGCGGCCGCGGCCCCGAGCGCGACCGTGGGTCCGTCCGTTGCCCGCGAGACGGCGACGGCCACTGCGGCGAGGTACGCACCGCCGACCGCGACGCCCGCCACCACGTCGACGAGATAGTGAACTCCTAGGACGAGACGAGACACTGAGATGACGGCCACGAGCGCCGCCGCCGCGAGGAACCGCTGTCGGCGGGTGCCGATGTCGGTCCAAAGCGCGAGCGCGCCCCAGACGGCAGCGCTCCCAACGGCGTGCCCGCTGGGGAACCCGTATCCGTCAGCGCTGACGGTTTCCTCGTACAGCGGTTCCAGCACGGCCGGAACGCTCCCGGGGAGCGCCGGCGGGTCGGCGGGCGGGCGAGGGAGGGCGAACGCGTACTTCAGCGCGAGCGTCAGCGCGATAGCACCGATCGCAACGCCGACGATTCGCATCGCGCGCTCTCGGTTCCCGTACCAGTACAGGAGCGTCAGGATGACGACGTACAACCAGACGTCGCCGAGTTGTGTCAGCAAGGCGAACGCGGCCGTGACCGGTTCGGGAAAGATGTCACGGAGTATCTCGACGGCTCCGACCCCGCGGCTCATGAGCGCCAGGAACCGATAGCGTCACGTATCCGCCCGGGCGCGCCGAGCAGGGACAGGCCGGCACCGAACAGTACCATCAGCACGTACAGGCCGAGCGTCGACAGCCAGACGACGATCATCGCGAGTATCGCCCATCCGCCGTTGAGGAGGTAGAACGCGCCGATGGTCATCGCGGTACCGTACAGGAGGACGAGGTACGGTCCCCACCCCCGAGCGTGGCCCCGCCTGACGCGCTTGCGGACGTAGCGTTTGAGGTCGCTCTCGATGTCGTCCCGGTGGACCGTCCGCTGTTCGATCTCCTCCTCGAAGTCCTCGACTTCCTCGCGGAGGCGCTCTATCTCTGCTTCGAGGTCGGCTCTGTCGGGGTCCTCGCCGCCTGATGAGTGTGGGCTCGACGAGTGCCGCTCGTCCGTGGTCCCGTCTGCCTCGAAATCGTCGGCGGTGAGTCCGTCGTCTTCGTCCGACCCAGCGTCCCCGTCAGTGGCTATATCGTCGGTCATCGCTCGCGTTGCTCGTGTCTGTCTATGTCTGTCGTGTTGTAACTGCCGGTCCTCCGCGTAGCCGGCGAGTACCGCGTTGACGACGGCACCCAGCATGACGACCATCGCGCCGACGTACAGCCAGGTGACGAGCAACAGGACGCCGCCGAGAACGCCGTACGCCGCGTAGGCGTCCGCATTCGCGGCGTAGACCCGGAACACGGCGCTGAGGGCCGTCCAGCCGGTGGCGGCGAACACGGTGCCGGGGAGCGCCCCGCGGGCGCCGAGCGCGACGTTCGGGAACACGTAGTACAGCGGGAAAAACACGACTGAGAGGGTGACCAGCGAAAGGACCGACGCGATTTCGCCGGCTAGCGGGCCGGCGAACGTTCCGACCAGCGCGTTGATGAGGGCGACGACGACGACGCCGAGGCCGATGGCCGACAGAACGATCAGGCCGTCGCGCACACTTCCGAGAAGCGACTCCTCACCGGTCGTGCCGTACACCGCCGAGAACGCGTAGTCGAGACCGCGGAACACTTTCAGACCGCCCCAGAGCAGGCCGGCGATACCGACGACGGTCGCGCCGCCCCGGCCGCTCTCGCTCGTCAGCGCATCGCGGACCAGGTCGGCACCCGATGGGGTGAGTATCTCGCCGGCGGCGCGCACGACCCGCTCGGCGAGCGCCTCGCCCCCGAACACGCTCGCGACGACGAGCGCCAGCAACAAGAGAGGGACGAGCGAGACGAACGCGTAGTACGCGATGCCGGCCGCCAGAAAGGTGACCTGCCGGTTCTGGACGACGGCGGCCACGCTCTTTCCGAACCCGACCGACCGCTGGAGTCGCTGGCGCACGTCCGATTCTTCGGCGCGGAAACACTAACTGTTTGCTGAAACTACTCGTGTTCGGTGACTTCTCGGACGGCCGCCACGTCCGCATCCGTCTTGAACGCCGTCCCGCTGTAGTGGGCACGGGACGCCTCGTAGCCGGCAGTCCGGAGTTTCCCGAGGAAGTCGTCCATCGCCGCCGCCGGGCGACCCCACTCCTTGCAGAGGCGATGCTGGTCGTAGTGTGTGGGTTGGTCGAGTTCGTGTTCGACCGTCTCCAGCAGGTCGCGCGCGTTCTCGGCGGTGCCCATGTCGCCGCTGACCGCGTTGCGGACATCCGCGACGAACTCACGGTCCCGAACGCTGCCGAGCCAGATCGGTCCCGCGGTGACGACGCGCTCGCCCCCGCAGTTCGGACAGTCGTCCAGCGGGTCCGCGATCAGGCCGCGCTCGGTCTCGCGGTAGAGGCAGTCCTCGCAGTGGTAGACGTGGCCGAGTTCGTCGATAGCGGCGTTTGCGTCCGTCGCGCGGTGTTCCAGTTCGAGGTACGTCCGAACGTAGTGATTCGTCGCGTGGGAAAAAAGCGGCACGACACCCGTGTCGTACCGCGCGGCGGTCCGGGTGAGCGCCGACAGCAACACTCGGAGCCCCATCTCGGCGTGGTACTCGGTGTTTCGCGGGACGGCGCTGTAGCTCCTGACGCCGCTGTCGAAGTGCGCGCCACACAGCGGCGCGGTGTCGGTCGCCGTCACACAAACCAGGTCACGCGTGTTGGCGAACGCGGCGTCCGCGAACGGCATCGGCGTCCCGAACGGGTCGATGTCGACCACGTCGAACACGTCGTCGTGCATCAGTGCGTTCGCGCCGCGCTGGACGACAGTGCCGTCTAGGTCGTTCGCCGCCAGGTTCTGCTCGCACAGGTCGATAGCGTCCGCGTCGACGTCACACAGCGTTGCGTCCCACCCCTCGGCCGCCGCGCGGACGCCGCGGATGCCGCTTGCGGCCATCGCGTCGAGGTACGTCTCCGCTCGCTCCTCCCGGTCGCCGAACGCGCGGAGGACGGCGACGGTGAGGTCGCGATTCAACTCCTGGACGGGATTGAAGAACACGGCGTCGTCGATACCCTCGCTTTCCTGTTCGGGTACCTCGATTTCGACCCCACCTTCCCGGACGTGCATACCCGTTTTCGCCCCCGGGACGCCGTAAGCGTGTGGATCGGAGGCGGGGTCTGGGGTTCCTGACGATGTATCTACCGGCGCTGCAACAGTTTCGAAGTCGTCACCGATAACGAATGCTGTACCCACGTTCTCGGGTCGCACACTAACGTTCACGCACCCTACACACCGAACCTGTTTTGTCGGGGGACTGTTTACTGGATGACAGTGATCAGGACCGACGCCGTGCGAACGGGGTGGCACCCGTGACGCGGGTCGAAGAGTGGAAAGCCGCGCTGGAAGACGCCGGCGAACTCACACCCGACGCTGTCGATCGGATCACGTCGGTCCACGGCGACCGGGGGGCACGCGCAATCGAGTCCGTCTCCGAAGGCCGTGTGAAAGAGTACCGTGATTTCATCGTCGTCGTCGGCCACCGCGAGGAGTACGTCGTCGAGGACGGCGGCTGTACCTGCAAGGACAGCGAGTACAACCTGGACCCCGAGGACCCGACGGAGCGCTGTTGGCACTCGCTCGCCGTCGACATCGCCCAGCGAATCGACGCCGTGGACCATCACGACATGTGGTACTCGGAAGTCAAGGAGTTCCTATAGAAAGCCCTTGCGCGCCGCTGGCGCGGCGCGCTGCGCCCTTTCACTGTCCGCCGGAGGACGCGGAGCATCCTCCGAGCCTTGCCTCACTTCGTTCGGCAAGACGCCGCAACGCGCTCGCTCCCGCTCGCACACCTGTGCTCGACTGATACGTTCGATCCGGAAACGCTGAGAAAACGCCGGCGTCCTATTCCTCGGCGCAGATGTCGACGAAGTTCCGCAGGATCTGCAGTCCCGTCTCGCCGCTTTTCTCGGGGTGGAACTGCGTGCCGAAGACGGTGCCCGCCTCGTTCGCGACGATGCTGGGGAACTCGACCTCGTAGTCGGTCGTGGTGACCACGGCGTCGTCGCTGTCCGGTTCGGCGTAGTAGGAGTGGACGAAGTAGGCGTACTCCCCGTCAACGGATCCGCCGTCGGCGGATCCGTTTGCTCGTTGCGTCTCCGACGCAACGGTGTCGACGCCGTCGACTAACGGGTGGTCGCGCTCGACGTTCAGTTCGTTCCAGCCCATGTGCGGCACCTTCTGGCCCTGCGCGAAGCGGACGTTGCGGCCGGGGATCAGGTCGAGACCCTGCACGTCGCCCTGACCAGCGCGCTCGGCCTCTTCGCTGCTGGTCAGGAGCATCTGCATCCCGAGACAGATGCCGAAGACTGGCTGGCCGCGCTCGGCGGCGTCGAGTAAGGCGTCGCGGTACGGACCGGCGTTTTCCATCCCTTCGCGGAACGCGCCGACCCCGGGGAGGACGATGCCGTCGGCGTCAGGAAACGTAGAGACGTCGTCGGTCACCGTCACTTCTGCGCCCGCGCGTTCGAGACCGCGCGTGACGCTGCGGAGGTTCCCGAGGCCGTAGTCGACGACGACGACCGAGGCCGTCGCCCCGTCGCTTTCGGTCGCCGCCGCGGTCTGTTGGCTCATGCGAAACCGTAGGAGCGTCGCGGTCAAGTTCCTTACTACTCCGGAACCGTCGCGCCGCGAACCAGGTCGGGTATCTCGTCGAGGCCGTCTATCTCGTAGGTGGGTTCGTGGGGCAGGTCGTAGTCGGCGCGGTGGGGACGGCGGACGAACGCGGAGTCGATGCCGGCGGCGTCCGCGGCGGCCACGTCGACCGCGCTGTCGCCGACGTACAGCGCCGACTCCGCGCCGAGTGCGTCGAGCGCGCGTTCGAGGTAGAACGGTTCGGGCTTCTTCCGGTCGACGCCCGCCAGGCTCATCTCGCGACCGCTGGCGAAGTCCAACCAGTCGAGGTCGTAGTGGTCGACGACGAAGTCGATCGTCTCGGACTGGTTGTTGCTGACGATGCCGAGCGGGAGCGACAGGTCGGCGACGACGGCAACGTCGTCGTACAGCGGCTTCCCGCCGTTCCGGATCGATTCTTTCTGGCCCGCGGCGGCGCGCGCCTCGCGCTCGTCCCAGAGTCGTTCGGGGTCGATGCCGTACGCTCTGCAGATATCACCCAGTTCGTCCATCGGACCCCGGATCAGGTATTCGACGTGGTGGGGGTCGGGTTCGTCGACGCCCAGTTCCCGAAAGGCCCCGCGGACTGCGGGTTCCATCACACCGTTGCTCGTCCGCTCGACGATCACGCCGTCGTTGTCGAAAAGCACCGCGTCGTACCGAAGGGACGCCTTGTCCATCTTGTCGAACTCTAACGACCCCACCGAGTTATACTGTTGGCTGTAACTTCGGAAGGATAGTCGGACCCCCGGGGTCCGATATTCCTCAAGGAATTACAGCTGACACTACTAATCCTGCGCTTGCGCTCGCCAACGGGTCCGGACAGGAGGACGACAACACTGCGGCCGCGCTGACCGGCGCGAGCGGAGATCGCGGTCAGCGGACGGGGACGGGCAGGCACTCGAAGCGGTCGCGACATCCGGTGCCGTCCACGAGCAGAGCGAGCGACGACTCGGACCGGGAAGCCGTTCCCGAAGCCACTCCGGTAGACAGTGAAAGGGCGTAGTACCGGCCATCAGGCCGCTGCAAGGGCTTTCTTAGAACTCGCCGAGCCTGGACTGCCCACCACTCCCGGTCTCGACGCCGGCGAGGTCGGCCGCCGTCGCCAGCGTCTCCTCGAACGTCTCCTCCTGGCTCCGGTCGTACAGCGTCGCGGCGGGGTGGACGCAGATCAGCACGCGCCGCGGCTCGCCGCCGATGCGCACGTCGACTAACGACCCGGCCTCGTTCGTGACGGCGACGTCCCGTTCGAGCAGGTGTTCGCTCGGGACTTTGCCGAGGGTGACGATGACCTCCGCGTCGACCGCCGCTATCTCCGACTCCAGATAGCCGCGGCAGTTCGCTAGTTCCTCCGTCGTCGGGTCGCGGTTGTCCGGCGGCCGACAGCGCACGCAGTTGCTGATCCGGATCGCCTCACGTTCGAGTCCGGCGGCGAGCAGGGCGTCGTCCAGCACGTCGCCGCTCCGGCCCACGAACGGCTCTCCCCGTTCGTCCTCGTTGGCACCGGGGGCCTCGCCGATAAACTGCACGTCAGCGTCGGCCGGCCCGACGCCGTTGACGATTCGGTTTCGCGACTCGCAGAGGGCGGGACAGCGCTCGCAGTCGGTGACGGCGAGTCCCTCCATCTCGTCCATACGCCCCCGTTCGTCGGCTCGTACTACTCTCTTCGGATCTCGTCGCACGCCCGCGCCGCCAGCCGCGCGACGCGGACCGGTTCGGGCCGCCCGCCCTCGGGCGTAAACGCCCCGATGACGCGGTCCGCCTCGGCGTCGGCGATGCCGACGTTCCGGACGAACACCGTTTCGTCGCCGACGCCGACCGGACGCCGCGGCGGCAGCGCCTCGTAGGCATCGAGTCGCCAGTCCAGCGCGTCGCCGTCGAATTCGGCACGGAGCGACGGTTCGAGGCCCTCGCTCTCCTCGAACGTGACAGATAAAATCGGTCGGTCCGTCGCCCGGTGAACCCGGTTCAGGTCCAAGATGTTGTACCAGGCGAGCGCGACCCCACCGACGACAACGTACCGGACGTCCTCGCGGTCCAGTTGCCGGTAGAGGTCGATGATAGCGTCGGTCGCGTCGTCGCCACCGACCGTACACGAAGAGAAAGCGAAGCCGTCGACGGTCCGGGACGCACGAGTGACGACGCCGGCGAGCGTGCTCGTCTCGTCGCGGAACGACTCGGCGACGCCGAGCGCCCGTGTCCCGGGTTTCATCAGTTCGCTTCGCCGTCTTTGATGTCCTGTAGGCGGTCGATCAGTTCGTCGTTCGATGCCCCGATCTCGTACTCGATATCGCCGTCGTGGTCGGTTTCGTCGGTGGTGACGCCGTCGTCTGCGTCGATATCAGCATCGATGTTCTGAGTATCTTGTTCCGACTCGTCGTAGCTCCCGAAACCCATGCTACGACTGAAAATAGTGATTTATTCCTAAAAAATTTCCCGGGCGGAGCGCCGCGGTTCGCTGGGCGTCGCCGATGCGTTGCCGTTTCTCAGACCGTACACGCTGGAAGTCCGCCGCTATGCACTGTCCGTTTCTCGCCCGCCGCTTTACTCCCGGCGCTCGCGCTTAGCCCACCACTGTTTTGCCGCCGTGCGGTCCAGTGAGCGTATGGACGTCATCAACGTCACCGCCGACGCGGACACCTTCACCTGCAACGCCTACCTCGCACTGGACGGCCGACCGACTCTGGTCGACGCGGGTGCGTGGCCCGGTATCGTCGACCGAATACGGGAGGAGACGGACGAACTGGACGCCGTCGTACTTACGCACCAGCACGGCGACCACGTCGCCGAACTCGACGCCGTGATCGACGCGTTCGACCCGGACGTGTACGCTTACGGCGATCATCCGAACCGAACTACGGCGGTCGACGACGGCGACGAGGTGACTGTCGGCGACGAGACGTTCGAGGTGGTGTATTCGCCCGGCCACGCGGACGACCACGTCGCTCTGGTCAGCGGATCGACGATATTCTGTGGCGATGTCGTCGTCCACGACGACGGCGCGTTCGACTACGGCAGTTTCGGTCGGACGGACCGACCCGGCCGGTCCCGCGAGGAACTCATCGAGAGCATCGAGCGGATCCTATCGCGAATGCCGGACTCCGTCGAACACATGTACGCCGGTCACGGCGGAGAGTTCCACGGGGAAGTGACCGACGTGATCGAGACTGCGCTATCGCGGGCGAAACAGCGAGAACCGAAATACCCCGGCGAGTAGCGTCTGTCAGTTGCAAAAACGAGCGATGGATCAGGCGCTGCGGGATTCCTTTGCCTTCGGTCGAAGGTTCTTGTAGCCGCATTTGCGGCAGTTGTCGGCGCGTTTGGGGTTGCGGGCGTTACAGCGCATGCAGATCATCTTGTCGAGGATGCGTCCCTCCGCTTTGTCGAACGTAGCCATACCCCCCAGTTGCCCGCCACCGAATAAAAGGGTTTCCGAGTGGACGCGTCATCGGGTTGGTTGTAACTGTGTACCGGTAGTCGCCGACCCCGCGTCAGCGAAATGCCGAAATGACGCACACCCGACCCTATCACTCCTCGGCGAGGTATTCGTCCTGAACGGCGACGATCTCGGTCGAGTCCTCGCAGTCGGCGTAGCGCCTGAGCGGTTCCGCGTTGAGTTCGAGAAACGTTTCGCCCCAGGTGAACTTCGCGAGGATCCGCTCGGCGTGGTCGCGCTCGCCCAGAATGACAAGCCCGGCGGCGAGTGCCTCGACCGTCGTCAGGCGGAATGGCCGCCCGTAGTTGACGGGGTTCGCGGCGACGAGAAAGGGGAGCGCCCGGTGTTCGCCCGGGAGGTCGAACATCGCCTCGCCGGCCGTCTCCCACGAGCAGTCCAGCGCGACGAGTCTGTTAGCGTCCGCATCTGCCGGCGAAAGCGCTTGCTCGGCGTGGGGGTTCAACACGACGCCGTACGGCGTTGCTCTCGCCGAGCGATGCAGTGCCGCCAGGTCAAACCGTTCGAGTTTCCGGGCGGTACATTTCTTCGGGTCGTCGTCGCCCTCGTACCGGACGTGCAGTTCCACGCAGATACGTAGGTTCGGATCCGGCAAAAAGCGCTCGGACTGTCGTTATCGGCGGGACTGCACGGAGCCGACGACACGTCGTTATCGCCGCAGGACGTGGAGCGCGAACCCGATAGACGGGACGAAAACGACGAAGCCGAGCACTCCACCGAAGAGAAACGACACGATGTTTATGATGAGCAGGGTGGTCAGAAACACCGCCTTTGATTTCATGTCGAACATGTGTTGTCGATTCTGAACGTTCCAGAGATAAGAATTTACACCTTTCATACCGCTCGGGCGAACGACAGCCTCGTTCAACGGAACTCTCGGATGCCACTGCTACTGATTCCTCTCGATATTGGTGGATGCTAACACACTTCGGTTTCCGGGCCGGATCGACGCTTATGAGCATCGTGGATAAACTAAAGGACATGCTCGTGCCGCGCACGGAGAAAGGAGTCAGGCTGGAATGCGCTGACTGCGGGGCGAAAGTGGACGGTGACCCGACCGCGTGTCCGGAGTGTGGATCGCACGAACTCGTCGAGCGCGAGAGCTTCGAGATGCGCCCGAGGGAGTGATAGAGGGCGTGTACCGCGGTGGTCCCGCCGCGCGTGTACCGCGGCAGCGGTAGCTCCGGGTTCCCGCGTCACCCTCGGAGCGGCGCGCGGAACGGCGACGAAGTACTGTCCGTTATGTGAGAGGAACTAAGGTGGCGGAGGTGTACGTGTCGCTCATGATAGCTGTCGGTTCGGACGCCCCGTCGTTCCAGTTGCCCGGCGTGGACGACGGAGAGATCGGCGAGTATGCCCTCGACGATTACGACGGCGAATCGATCGTCGTTCTCGCATTCTACCCCGCTGATTTCAGTCCTGCCTGTACGGACGAGTTGTGCGCGTTACAGGACCTCGAGCTCTTCGCCATGCAACGGGACGTGACGATCTTCGGCATCTCACCCGACAGCGTGTACAGTCACCGCGCGTTCGCAACGGAGTACAACCTAGGGTTCCCGTTACTCTCCGACAGCGTCGGCAACGTCGCGGAGCAGTACGGCGTCCTCCAGTCGGAGTTCGAGGGCCACGAGCGCGTCCCGAAGCGGTCGGTGTTCGTTCTGGACGCGAACCTGACCGTCGAGTACGCCTGGTGCGGGGAGTCGCCGGTCGACCTCCCGGACCTCGAAGCCGTCCGCGACGCCGTCGAAGCGGTTCAGGACGACGGAACGGCGATCGAACGCTATCGCACCGCGTGCAACCACTTTCGGTTCGGACGGTCGGAGTTCGAAACCGCTCGAACGGCGTTCGAGCGCGAAGACTGGTCGACTGCCGACGCCACGTTCGGGGAAGCCCTCGGCTACTTCGACGAGGCGGCGGCCGCCTTCGAGTCCGCCAGACGGTTCGGCTCGGACCCGGTTGCCCACCGCGCAGCGTCGGCCGCCGAGACGGCGGACGCGTACCGTCGAGCAGCGAAGTGGTACGCCGAGTCGGCCGAGTACTACGCCGACGACGCTCCGGAATGGGGCGACGAATACCGAGACGACGCCATCGAAGCGCTGCACTCCTCCCCGGACGACGGGGATATTTCGGACCTCTACCCGCTTTCGGAGTAAGCGCGCGGCGACGGGCGCAGTGACCGGTGGCTTTTCGGCCGCGGCCCGCGCACCTACGGGCATGACAGACGCCGAGGAGACGGTCCGCTCGTTCTACGCCGCCCTCGACGACGGCGCGTACGACGACCTCGAAGCCCTGCTTTCCCCCGAGTTCGTCCAGCGCCGCCCCGACCGCACCTTCGAGGGCCGAGACGCGTTCGTCTCGTTCATGCGCGACGACCGCCCGATGACCGACACCGTCCACGAACTCCGAACCGTCTTCGTCGCGGACGGCGAGCGGGAAGTGGCCGCGCGCGGCCGCCTCGAAACTGCGGCCGAGCGGAGTGCATCGAACCCCGCTTCGCAGACTCGACAGGACGCCGACACCGAAGTGCTCTTTCAGTTCGTCGACGTTCACCGTTTCGCCGACGACGGACGGATCGAACGACTCGACACGTTCACGCAGTGATATCGCCCGGTCTCGTCTGCGTGAGAGCCCTGTCTCACGAGCGGCGGCGATAGGCCGCCTCCGGCGGCGGACTATTGGTCCAGATCGGCCTCAAGTGGCTTTTTCCCCTTGTGAGTTCTTGAGAATATGTCCGCTGGGAACCGTCGATCGCTCTCTCCCCGTTCCGCAGCGCACCTCCGGCTATCGCTCGCCGTCTTCGTCTCCGGGATCATTATTCGATTTCTGGCGTGGTTCCGTCCCGCCGCTTCCGGACGCCGACGCGCTGTCCGCGGCGCTCGGTGCGGGGATCGCCGCCAGCGGTACGCTGGGATACGTGAATTCGGGCCCCGGCGAGACGCTCGCGGGTTTCCACGGACTGGTAGCGCTACCCGTCGTTCTCACCGTCAGTGTCGTCCGCTTTCCGGACGGCCGCCCGGTTGCGGGAGAGACCGGTCTACACGCGCTCGTGTGGACGGGTATTCGCAGTCAGAACAGTTCTCGCGGTTCGTGCGGGGGCGGCGTGAGACTGGAAGGGGTCACTCACTGGTTCGGTGGCTGCGCGTTCGTCGAGTTCGACTGGCGCGCCCGACCTGCTTCCGTCAGTCGCGTTCGCCGGCACCCAGCGCGCTCTCGCCGACCCGGTCGTGGCCCTCGATGACTTCCTGACCGCCCATGTACGGGCGGAGCGCTTCGGGGACGGTGACGGTGCCGTCCTCGTTCTGGTAGTACTCCATAATGGCGACCATCACGCGCGGAACGGCGACGCCCGACCCGTTCAGCGTGTGGAGGTACTCCGCGCCCTCGTGGCGCTCCGGCCGGTAGCGCAGGCCGGCGCGGCGGGCCTGGAAGTCCTCGAAGTTCGACACGCTGGAGACTTCGAGCCAGCGGCCGCCTTCCGCGGGGCCGTCCTCCATGTCGTCGCCGGGGGCCCACACCTCGATGTCGTACTTCTTGGCCTGGGTAAAGCCCATGTCGCCGGTACACATGTCAAGCACGCGGTAGGGGAGTTCGAGGCGGCGCAGGACTTCCTCGGCCTCGTCTAACAGGCCCTCTAACCGGTCGTAGCTCTCCTCCGGTCGGACGAAGTTGACGAGTTCGACCTTGTGGAACTGGTGGACGCGGACGTAGCCTCGCGTCTCCGTGCCGTGCTCGCCGGCCTCGCGGCGGAAGTTCGGCGAAAACGCCTGATGTTTGACGGGGAGGTCGTCGTCAAGCAGGATCTCGTCGCGGTACATGTTGGTGACGGGCACCTCCGCGGTCGGCAGCAGCCAGAGGTCGTCGTCTTCGTACTCGTCGTCCTGCCGCGCGCCGACGCGATACGCGTCCTCGGCGAACTTCGGCAGTTGGCCGGTTCCCTCCATCGATTCGCTGTTGACCGGGATCGGCGGCAGAACGTCGACGTACTCCTGTTCCCGGTGGACGTCGAGCATGAACTGGACGAGCGCGTGTTCGAGGCGAGCCCCGCCGCCTTTGACGAACTGGAAGCCGCCACCGCTGACCTTCGCGCCCCGCTCGAAGTCGAGGACGTCGAGTTCCTCGCCCAGGTCGTAGTGGGGAGTCACGTCGTCGGGCATCTCCCGCAGGTCGTCGAACCCTTCGCGGTAGCGTTCGACGTTGTCGCTTTCGTCGTCTCCGACCGGGACGCTCTCGTGGGGAACGTTCGGCAGGCGGAGCAGGTCGCGTTCGAGTCGCTCCGCCAGTTCGTCCGCGCGCTCCTCCACGTCCTCCAGTTCCGCTTTGAGTTCCTGTGAGCGGTCGATGGCCTCCTGGGCCTCCTCTTCCTTACCGTCTTGTTTCAGTTGGCCGATCTGGCTGGAGACTTCGTTGCGCTCGTGTCGCAGGTCGTCGCCGCGGGCTTTCAGTTCGCGCCACTCCTCGTCGAGTGCGAGAATCGCGTCGACGTCCACGCCGTCGACGCCCTTGCGGTCGACGGCGTCCCGCACCTCGTCGGGGTTCTCGCGTAGGTACGTCCGGTCGAGCATTCCTGTCCGCTGGTTTCCCGCGCCGAGGCAAAACCGTGTCGGAACTACGGGAACGGCTCACACCACGCCCAACCGCCCCCATATTTATCCGCCGCCGGTACTCGCTACTTGACATGGCTCCGTCCTCATCCACCTCCCGGCGTCGGTTCCTGACAGCGGCCACCGCAACGGCAGTCGCCGTTCCGGCAGTGACGGCCGCGGGCGGCAGTCGCGACCTCGACCAGCAGACGACCATCCGACTGGCGAGTGACATCCAGGGCTGGCGAGGCGTTTCCCCCGACCGGATCGAGGGCGAAGAGAATCCGACCCTGTATCTGACGGCGGGCGAGGAGTACGAACTGGTCTGGGAGAACGCAGACGGCGTCGGCCACAACCTCGTCCTCCGCGACGAGAACGACGAGTCGGTCGCCAGGACCGAGACGGTAGGTGAGGAGGGAGCGACCCGGTCGATATCGTTCACCGCGAGCGAGGACCTGGTGAGTTACCGCTGCGGGATCCACCCGTCGTCGATGCAAGGCGACATCAGTTTCGGCGACCCGCCGACGGAGACGACAACGCAGGGAACTCCCACGACTGACGACGGGACAGCCACGGAAACGATCGACGATGAAACGGCCACGGAATCGACCGACGACGAGACGACAGCCGACACCGCCGCCACCGACGGAACGGACCCGCAGACGACCGCGTCCGACGACGGAAGTGACGGCGGCGGGCAACCCGGATTCGGCGTCCTCGCGGCGGCCGCCGGCCTGCTCGGGGCGCTGGGTCTCAGGCGTCGCCAGCGCTGACGGACCGCCCTACCGATCCGCAGCACAAGGATTTTCTCGCCGGGGGGCGGGTTATTTCACATGGAACCCGGAGACGTTCGGACGGTGACGTCGGGCGAGTGTACGGACCTATACTACGTCGATACGGGCATGTACGACACCGCGGAGTACGGGTCGGTCTACGTTCTCGACGCCGAGCGACCCGCTATCATCGACACGGGCATCGGCACGAACTACGAGCGCATCTTGGCCGCGCTGGACGAGGCGGGGATAGAGCGGGACGACCTGGAAGTTATCGCGATAACGCACGTCCACCTCGACCACGCCGGCGGCGCTGGGTTCATCGCCGATGCCTGCCCGAACGCCGAGGTGTACGTCCACGAGAGCGGCGCACGCCACCTCGCCGACCCCTCGCGCCTCTGGAAAGGGACGAAAAGCGCCGTCGGCGACCAGATCGAGTTCTACACCGAACCGGAACCGGTCCCCGACTCTCGGATCACGGAACTCGAAGACGGCGACACGATAGACCTCGGCGACCACGAACTCGTCGTCCACCACGCTCCGGGGCACGCACCCCACCAGGTCGTGTTCGAGGACCCCGCGAACGACGCCGTCTTCACCGCCGACGCGGCGGGGATCTGGGTACCGTCGATCTCCCAGATAACGGAAACGTCGCCGCCGCCGCAGTTCGACTTGGAGGGGACGCTCGCCGACGCCGAGATGCTCGTCGCCATGGACCCGGAGACGCTCCTGTTCGCGCACTTCGGCCCGAAGGACGCTGACGGCGTCCTTGCGGAGTACACGGACGTGTTGACCGACTGGGTGCAGGCGGTCGAACGGAAGCGCGAGGAACTGGGAGACGACGAGGCGGTGATCGATCACTTCGTCGAGAACACGGACATGGGGCACGTGTGGGGCGAGCGGAAGGCCCGCGGGGAGACCGCAATGAACGTCAGAGGCGTCCTGACGTATCTCGACCGCGGGGAGTGAGACTCGCATGGGCAGAAACAACCGCTTGACACGGGTCTATCGTTCCTCATCTTTTATACCATCGTGGTTAGTTATCATACGGTATGACCTGGCGGGAGGCCGAATCCGAGTACACGGACGACGTCATCGAGATGACGACGCTGCCGCGCATGTTCGAAGACAGCGCGGCGCGAAACGAGCACCGTCCCGCCCAGCAGTACAAAGGCGGCGTCTACGACCGCTCGCTCGCCGGGACCGTCGTTCAGGCGGCACCGGACGGGGAGTACAGGGCGCTGTCGTACGCCGACGTGCGCGACATCGTGCGGAGCCTGGCGGCCGGCTTCCGCGACCTCGGGATCGGGGACGGCGACCGGGTCGGTCTCTACGCGAGCACTCGAATTGAGTGGGCGCAGTGCGATTTCGCCCTGCTCGCGGCGGGCGGCGTCGTAACGACAGTCTACAGGGGGTCGTCCGAATCGCAAGCGCACTACCTGCTCGACGACCCTGACGCGACCGCCGTCGTCGTCGAGGGAAGGAACGAACTCGACACGGTGCTTGCCGTCGAGGACGACCTCGACCTCGACTGTATCGTGACGATGGACGCCGTCGAGTCCGACCGCGACGACGTGTATTCGCTGGCAACCGTCCACGAACGCGGAGCGGAACAGTACGACCCCGACGAGTACGAACAGTGGCTGAGCGACCGCTCCGTCGACGACCTGGCGAGTCTCATCTACACGTCCGGAACGACCGGCCGGCCCAAAGGCGTGAAACTCACGCACCGCAACTTCCGGTCGAACGTCAACCAGATCCGCAAGCGGTTAGCTCTCCGACCGGACCGCGACGGCGATCTGACTATCGACGAGGAGACCAGGACCGTCTCTTTCCTTCCGCTTGCCCACGTTTTCGAGCGCACCGCGGGCCACTTCGTGATGTTCGCCTGCGGTGCCTGCGTCGCGTACGCGGAGAGTTCGGACACGATCCAGGAGGACTTCCAGGCCGTCCGGCCCACGTCGGCGACGAGCGTCCCCCGGGTGTACGAGAAGATATACGACGCCATCAGGGAACAGGCCAGCGAGTCAGGCCTGAAACAACGCATCTTCGAGTGGGCGACTGACGTGGGGCGGGCCTACCACGAGGCGGACTCGCCGGGGCTCTCGCTGCGAGCGAAACAGGCCGTCGCCGAGAAACTCGTCTTCGACCAGGTGACGGACGCGCTCGGCGGCGAGATAGAACTGCTCATCAGCGGCGGCGGAAGCCTCTCGGCGGACCTCTGTGCGCTCTATCACGGCATGGGACTGCCGATCTACGAGGGGTACGGACTCACCGAAACCTCCCCCGTCGTCTCGGTCAATCCGCCGGACGAACCGAAAGTCGGTACTATCGGACCGCCGGTCGCCGACGTGGACGTCTATCTCGACGACAGCGTACTACCGCCGGGGGAGTTCGAAGACGCCAACGGCGAGGTCGGTGAACTCCTCGTTCGCGGGCCGAACGTCACCGACGGCTACTGGAACCGGCCGGGCGAGACCGAGGCGGCGTTCTCCCGACTGCCCGGCGACAGCAACGCCGGGAACGCCGAAGACGACGGGGACGCGGACGACCGCTGGTTCCGCACGGGCGACATCGTCCGGCAGCGCCCGGACGACTACATCGTGTTCGAGGAGCGACTCAAGCAGTTGCTCGTCCTGTCGACCGGGAAAAACGTCGCGCCGGGCCCCATCGAGGACGCTTTCGCGTCGAGCGAGGTCGTCGAACAGTGTATGGTGGTCGGCGACGGCGAGAAGTTCGTCGGCGCGCTCATCGTTCCGAACGACGACACGGTCCGGGAGTGGGCCGCGGAGACGGGGATCGACCTCCCCGACGACCGCGCGGCGATGTACGAGGACGACCGCGTCCACGAGTTCGTCCGGGCGGAAGTAGACGAGGTGAACGAGCGGTTCGAATCCCACGAGCGGATCAAGCAGTTCCGCCTCGTTCCCGACGAGTTCACGGAGGAAAACGATCTGCTCACGCCGACGATGAAGAAAAAGCGCCGCAATATTCTGGACCGATACGGAAGTCTGATATCCGATATATACGAGTCCACCTCGCGGTCAACCCAGTCGCACGAATGATCAACTTGCATACAGGGTGCGTTCCACAGTACCGAGTCGAACGCGTTCTCTATCCCGGAACGGTATCTAAACGGGGTCACAGCCGACAATCGGCAACGCGGGAGGAAAGGTCGGCGTTTTTTACGGGCGGACTTCGTTGACCCGTCTGATGGCGGGTAACATGCGCAGAGCGGACACACGACGGGTGAGCTTCAGGTTCGCGGATAGCAGTCGGCAACTCTCCCTTCTTCCGAGCGGAGGGTGTCTCGCGTGAGCGCGGGCAACCTCCTACCGCTGGTTGCGTTTATCGTCGCTTTGGGCGTCATTTCGCAGGTACTCGCCGACCGCTTTCAGGTCCCTAGCGTCCTCTTTCTCATCATTGCCGGTATCGCCGTCGGCCCGGAGGGTGCCGGGTTCGTCACCCGCCAGTCCTTCGGCGATTCACTGTCGGTGATCGTCGGTCTGAGCGTCGCGATCATCGTTTTCGAGGGTGCGTTCCACCTGAAAGTGGAGAAGCTGAAGGAAGCGCCTTCCGCGGCGTTTCGGCTCGTCACTATCGGCGCTGCTATCGCACTGATCGGCACTGCCGTGGCCGTCCGCTTCGCGATAGATGGTGCGACGTGGGGAACCTCCCTGCTCGTCGGCGCACTGCTCGTCGCCACCGGCCCGACGGTTATCACGCCGATTCTCGGTGTCGTCCCCGTCCGTGACCGTGTCGCCGCCGCGCTGGAGACGGAGGGGATCGTCAACGACGTGACTGCCGCGATCGCCGCTGTCGTCATCTTCGACGCGCTCCAGCCCGGCGCATCCGACCCGTACTCGCTTGCCCCCGAGTTCGCTCAGCGTCTCGGGGTCGGCCTCCTCGTCGGACTCGTCGTCGCGGCGGTCATCTGGTACGTGCTCGGGAACGTCGACCTCTCTCCCGGCAATGCGCCACAGAACGCCCGTCTACTCACCCTCGCCGGTGCCATCGTCGCCTACGGTGCCGCGGACACGATCGCGACCGAGTCCGGCGTGGCCGCCGTCGCTGCCGCCGGGATCATCCTCGGAAACGCCGATCTGCCGTACGAGGAGAACATCGAGGAGTTCAAAGGCGACGTGACGCTCATCGTCCTCTCGTTCGTGTTCATCGCGTTGGCGGCGCTGTTGAACTTCGACCGCCTGCTCGAACTCGGCGTCGGTGGGATAATCGTCGTGCTGGCTGTCGCGCTCGTGTTGCGCCCGTTGCTCGTGTTCCTCTCGACGAGCGGCGCACAGTTCACGAAGGGGGAGAAGCTGTTCGTCAGTTTCGTCGGACCGCGGGGGATCATCCCCGCGTC
The DNA here is from genome assembly GCF_004762015.1 of Halostella pelagica. Classification (NCBI taxonomy): domain Archaea; kingdom Methanobacteriati; phylum Methanobacteriota; class Halobacteria; order Halobacteriales; family Natronoarchaeaceae; genus Halostella; species Halostella pelagica. Next base: position 23,080 of record NZ_SJES01000003.1, on the reverse strand, counting down.
CGTTGCGACGCTGTTCGCACTCGAACTCCAGTCTCACGCCGACGAGCTACGGGCGGCCGGCGAGATCGCACAGGCGGAACTCGTCGCCACGCAGGCGAACATTCTCGTCGGCACCGTGTTCCTCGTCATCCTGGCGACCGTCGTGTTCGAGGGCGGTCTCGCCAGAAAGATAGCGGAGTACCTTGATGTGATACCTATGCGCGTACTAATAGTCGGAGGCGGGAAGGTGGGCCGTTCGCTCGCCGAGCGCCTCGAAGACCGCGGAGAGAACGTCGTCCTCATCGAGCACGACGAAGAGATCGTCGAACGCGCTCGGAACGAGGGATTCACCGTCCACAAGGGCAACGGCACCGACACCGAGGTGTTACGCTCTGCGGGCGCGGAAAACGCCAAGATCGTCGCCGCCGCGACCGGAGACGACGACGCCAACCTGCTCGTCGCTCAGCTAGCGAGTTCGAAGTTCGACGTCGAAACCGTGATCGCCCGGGCGAACAATCCGGACAACGTCGACGCCTTCGAGGACCTGGGCGTCAGGACCATCTCCGCCTCGATGGCGACTGCGTGGGCGCTCGACAACGTCATCGAGCGTCCGGCGCTGTCGAACTGGATGACCGAACTCGGGCGCTCCGGCGACGTTCAGGAGATCGAAGTCACTGCCGAGGACCTCGTCGGCAGGACGATCGACGACTTAGACGACGAACTCCCCAACGGCGTCCTCATCGCGCTGGTCGGTCGGGACGGCAACAACGAAGTCCCCGAGGGCGACTTCACGCTCCAGCAGGGCGACCACATCACGTTCCTCGGTCGGAAAGACGCCGTCCACGAGGCGCTGGCGCGGTGTCACCCGTACGACTGATCCGTCGACTGAGCCGACCGGCCCGTAACGTGATCTGTCGGTTCCTCTCGGGCGTTCAGTCCGCCGTCGCCGGCGTGTCGGTCACTTCGAGGAAGGCGTCTTCGAGGCTCCGGCTTCCCCCGGACTCCGCCTGGCGCTTGAGTTCTTCGGGCGGTCCCTCGGCGACGAGTCGGCCGTCGTGAAGCACGCCGACCGTGTCGGCCAGTTCGTCCACGACGGGGAGGATATGCGTCGAGAGGAAGACGGTCATCTCCCGCTCGGCCAGATCAGAGATGGTCTCGCGCATCGTCCGCGCGGCGCGGGGGTCGAGACCGCTCGTCGGCTCGTCGAGGAAGGCGACTGCGGGGCGGTGGAGGACAGCCTGGATGACGCCGGTCTTCTGTCGCATCCCCTTGGAGTAGGCGTTGATCCGCTTGTCCGCGTCCTCGGCCAGGTCGAACCGCTCTAGCAGGCGGTCGATCCGTTCCGTCGCCTCCTGCTCGGGAATGTCCCGGAGGCCAGCGATGTACTCCAGTTGCTCCCGACCCGTGAGTTCGTCGTACAGCGGCGGCTCCTCGGGCAGGTAGCCGATGTGTGGTGTGACGGACTCGCGGTCGCGGATGTCGTTTCCGGCGACGTGGGCGGTCCCCGAGGTCGGGCGGGTGAGCGTCGCCAGTATCCGCATCGTCGTCGTCTTTCCGGCTCCGTTCGGCCCGAGAAACCCGTAAACGGTACCGCGTTCGATGGAGAGTGAGAGGTCGTCGACGGCGAGCGTGTCGTCGTAGCGTTTGGAGAGGGCGTCGGTCCGGATCGCGGGGCTGTCGCTCATGAATGCTATTTTAGCGACAGCGAGTATGAAAGTTGGTGTCTCTAGGCGTAGCGTTCGAGTTCGGGGCGGTCGAGGTCTTCGAGAACGTCACCGGCGGTCTCGTCGAGCAGGCTGCGGCCCTCAGCGGTGATGCGGCGGCCTTCGCCGTCGGCGGTCTCGACGAGGTCCTCCTCTTCGAGGTCCTGAAGGATAGTGCGGATGACGTTCTTGCTCCCGTCGCTTCGCTTCGCGGGGGCGACGCGGTAGCGGTTGGACCCCCGCTTGGCACTGCCGTAATGGGTGGAGAGCCGTTCGATCCCGATCGGGCCGTTCGTCGCGACCTTGCGAAGCAGACTCGCGGCGCGGACGGCGAAGAAATCCTCCTGTTCGGGGGGTAGCTCGCGACCGGCACCGGTCTTTGCGAACTTCGCCCACTGCGGTTCGTCGATCTGGTCCTCGAGTTCGTCGGCGAGCGCGTCAATGAGCGCGTCCGCCGGAACGTCGTACAGCGTTGTCATACCATCGCCTTCCCTCGCGCGGCATTTAAGGCCATCGTATTCCCACGGGCCCGCGCCGGTCGTTATCACCCGCTATCGGTCACCCCGAACATCGACGCTGCGACGCCGCCGATCCCCGTCGACAGCCAGTACGTCGCTGTTCGGTGGATAACGACGGCGGCGCTCGCCGTCGACAGCATCAGGCCCGTCGTGGGTACCAGCAGGGCGACGAGAACCGCTTCGACTCCGCCGAGTCCGCCCGGAAGCGGGGTCACTCCCGCGACGCTCCCCAGCGGGATCGCGACCATCACCGCGCCGAAGGAGACGGGATGGCCGAGCGCGTACAGGGAGAGCCACAGCGAACACATCTGACCCAGCCACCCGAGCGCCGAGAACCCGAGCGCCAGAAGGAGCGTCCGTCGGTCCGTTCCGACCCGCTCGATGGTGTGGAAAAACCCCTCGATGCGGTGCTCGATGTCGGCGGCGGTCGGCGGCGACTTCCGTGGAATGAGCTTCGTCAGCCAGCGAACGAGCGGCGTCACGACTCGAACCGCCGATCGCTCGACTCGATAGCGGTGCTGCCAGCCCAGATACGCGGCAACCGGGAGTGCAACGGCGAGCGCCCCGACCGACGCGGCGGCGTATTCCAGACGTGCGTTGAACGTCACTTCGGTCGCCATGTAGGCGACGCCGAGTAGCGCGAACCCGATAGAGGGGACGAAGTTCAGCGCGTCCACGCTCGCTATCGCGGCGAGCGACGTCTCGTACTCGCTGTCGGTCGTTCGCGAGATGAGCAGGGCCGTAAACGGCTCCCCGCCGGCCTGGCCGAACGGCGTCACGTTGTTCGAGAACATCGCGCCGGCGAAAACGAGAAACGACCGCGGCACGGACAGTGAAATTCCCAGTGCGTCGAGAACGGTCCTGAGCGCGAGCCCCCACGCGAGAAGCCACCCGAGCGCCGCCACGACGACGGCAGCGACGACGACGGGTCGCGCGCGCCCGAGCGCTGCCAGTATCTCGTCGACGCCCGCGACCCAGAACAGACCGGCGAGTATCGCCAGCGCCCCGAGGAATCCGGCTATTTTCGCCCGGGTGCTCCCGTTGACCATGCGGCGTACTGACGACCGTCCGGCAGTTGAAACCACCGGGTCTGCGGTATCCGGATTCAGTGGCGGCTAACCGGTCGGTTTTTCGGCCCCCGGTGGGATGGTCGACTATGAACGAACGGACTGCCCTGGCGCTGCTGGGCGAGTCCGTCGGCGCGGCCGGCGACGACGCCGCCGTCGTCGACGACCAGGTGCTCACGACCGACATGCTCCACGAGACGACGGACTTCCCGGACGGGACGACCCGGTACACCGCCGGCTGGCGGTCCGTCGGCGCGTCGCTGTCGGACGTCGCTGCGATGGGTGCCGACGCGACTGCTGCGGTCGCCGCGTACGCCGCGCCGTCGTTCGGCGAGGCGGAACTCGCCGCCTTCGTCGAGGGAGCGACGGCCGTCTGTGAGCGCGTAGACGCCGAATACGTCGGTGGAGACCTGGACGAACACGACGAGTTCACCGTCGCGACGACGGCGCTGGGAGAGACGACAGCCCCCGTCCGCCGCCGTGGCGCAGTGCCCGGTGATCGCCTGTGCGTTACCGGAACGTTCGGCCGGAGCGCGGCCGCGTTACGGCTGTTTCGGCGAGGGAAGACGGAGCGGGCGAACGACCTCTTCCGGTTCGAACCGCGCGTCGCAGCGGGGCGAGCTATTGCCCCGCACGCGACGGCGATGATGGATTCCAGTGACGGTTTCGCGCGCTCGCTCCATCAGCTATCCGAAGCGAGCGGCTGCGGGTTCGCCGTCGAGGAAGCGGCGGTACCGGTCGACGACAGCGTCGACTCGGCGGCCGATACTGCCGACGAACACCGCGAGATGGGGCTGTTCTTCGGCGAGGACTTCGAGCTCGTCTTTACCGTTTCCGAAGACGCCGTCGATGCGGTCAGGGACGCCTCGCCGACGCGGATAACCGTGGTCGGCGATGTCACCGAAAGCGGCGTGACGATAGATGGGGACGCACTGCCGGACCGCGGATTCACGCACGGTGAGTGACGCCGAGGGTGGGTGCCGTCAGCTTCAGTTCATCCGCCGTAGGCGATAGGCACCGGCGTGAAACAGAGCGCACCGAGCAGGAAGGTGAGCGCTCCCAGCGCCATCCGCGGGGTATCGAGCGATTCGTCGTACACCGGCGTCGCCGGTCCGGCGAAGGCGATAGCCGACGCGAACAGTCCCCAGAAAACCCAGAGGAAGATGGCGTTACCGGCGACGTTCCGGACGTAGTGGAGGTATCCGGCCAGACCGAACAGGACGGCCGGGACCAGCGCAGCGACCGTCTCTTGGCGGTCGCCGGCCATCGCCCGGACGATGTGGCCGCCGTCTAGCTGACCGACCGGTAGCAGGTTCAGAAAGGTGACGAACATGCCGACCCAGCCGCCGACGACGACCGGATGGATCGATTCCCCCGGCGGGTAGTACAACTGCTGCCCGGTCAGGTCCGCAATGAGTACCAGCAGCGGTGGGTAGCCGAGTTCGAACGGGAGCGTTCCCGGCGGCACGTCGACCGGGGGGAGCGACAGACCGACCGCCGTCACGACGACGGTAGCGACCAGCCCAGCGAGCGGACCGGCCGCACCGATGTCGAACAGGGCTTTGCGGTCCGGCATCTGCCCTTTCATCTTGATCACCGCGCCCATCGTCCCGATCAGCGTCGGAAGCGGGAGGAAGTACGGGAGCGTGGCGTCGACGCCGTGGTATCGGCTCATGACGTAGTGTCCGAGTTCGTGCACCCCGAGAACGCCCATGATCGCGACGGTGAACGGCCACGCGCCAAGGAGTGTCTCCGGATTCGCTATCGGGTCGTAGCCGTACCACACCGTCCCGGCAAACAGCGTCGAAAACACTGTCGCCACCGCGAGGATAACGTTCGTCCACGGGATCCCGTCGACGCCGACGTCGACGGGTTCTGCGACGAGGACGTACTCGCCAGTCCGGCGAGTCAATCGGACTTCGTACCCGTCGGCACGAAAGCGCGGCCAGATGTGTTCCATCAGCTGCTCCGGCGGGACGAGCGGGTCGCCGTAGTACAGTAACTGGTCACCGTCGGTCCGCACCTCGTACACTCGAAATGAAGAAGCGAACGAATCGGCGGGGGGGCCCACGTCGGGGCCATCTCTGTTCGCCATCGTGGCGTTTTTAGCGGGCGTAGCGTGATAAACCCACTGACAGCGGGGTTGTGGGGCGGGGGACTGCGGGGGATCAGGCCGGTTCGACGCGCCACGTCGTCGCGCTCGTGTACGACCACTTCTCGACTTCTAGCTCGCTCGCGGAATCGCTCAGTTTCACCATCAGTGCGCCGATCTCCTTGGGGGAGAGGTCGACTTCGTCCGCGATGAACTTACTCTTGAAGTACAGTTCCCCGTCCGTCGCTTTCTGCCGGAGGAACTGCTTGAGTCGATCTTCCTTGTTCTCTGTAGTCGGGTCTTCAGTGGAGGGCTGCGAGGTTGCGCTCATTTGTTGTCGCCTCGTTCTCCCGTAATACCGGGGATATGTTATAAAGGAAGGATGCTTCGGCCAGTTTCGAGCGCTTTTAGCCCAATCTACGGTTTTTACTCCGTTTCATGTTATTTAGTTTACCCTTAATAAACGGACTAGAGGGGACGAGACGTTTTATAATCGCATCTAACTCTGTATTCGGGATATTTATTATTATCCCGGGTATGTGTTGGTTTTCCAACTTCTACATCTCGTCACTGCTCGTGAACCCAGAACTCGTCCTCGACCGTCACTTCCTTCTTGAAAATCGGCACGTCTTCTTTGAGACGGTCGATCCCGTCTTCGACCGTACGAAACGCCTCCTTCCTGTGTCCTGCGAGGACGACGACGAAGACGATATCCTCGCCGTACTCGACAACGCCCGTTCGGTGGTGCAGCAGTACCTCGTACACACCGTCACGGTCTGCCAGTTCCGCACGAAGGGCGTCGAGTCGGTCCTCGGCGACGCCTTCGTACTTCTCGAACTCCAGGAACTCGGTCGCCTCGTCATCGTCGTGGTCTTTCGCACGGACCCGTCCAGTGAACGTGGCTACCGCGCCCGCTTTCTCCGCCGCCGGAGAGCGTTTCGCGCGGGCGACGAGGGACCCGAGCGTTTCGTACGGTTCCGTCTCTCGTAGGGAGTCGACCACGTCGCCCACGTCTATGTCCGTTGCCGTTTCGCCGGTCGCGATGGCCTCGCCTCGGTGGTCACGGTTGCCGAGGACGACCTGTGGCATGTCAGCGCCGCTGAACCCCTCGACGACCGCATAGTCGTACTGCGGTGAGAGATCGTCCAGCGTCTCCGAGAGCGTTCGGGAGTCGCCGGTTCCGAACCACTCGCCGTCGTCGGTGATACCGTACGTCCGGTCCGCGCCTGCGGCCCTGTGTCGCGCGGTGTCTTTCCCGTCCGTATCGACCGCCGGTGCGTGCGTGAGATGCTTCACCGTCGCCACGGTCCCGTGGCCGTCGAACCGCTCGGCGAACCGCTCGACGAGGGTAGTCTTTCCGCTGTCCGACGGTCCCACGACGCCGAGTACTTTCATATCACCACTTCGATTCGCCGGGGCTTGTAGCCTTCGCCCGCGGTGTCGTCACTGTCGCTGCCACCGAAGCGCTCCGACCGCAAGCGCGGCGACGGCTGCCGGTATCCCGAACCCGTCGAGTCCCCCGCCGTTCGTTTCCTCCTCGGCCATCGTGGTTTCGCCGTCGATGACCCTGATCGTCACCGTCTGGCCGTTCACTGACGCCTGATACGTTCCCGCTGTTTCGATCTCGCGGACGAATTCGACGGTCTGCGTTTCGCCGGGTTCCAGGGTGACGGTCTCAGTTCCGACCCGCTCGTCGAAGAGACGAAGCGTGACGTTCGTCGTCGTCTCGGTGTCGCCCTCGTTGACGACTACCGCCCGGATGGCTACCGACTCTCCCGTCGAAACCTCGGTGCGGTTCGCGGTTACGTTCGTCACGCCGACTGTCCGGGGACCGTCGTCTTCCGCTCCGTCGTCTTCCGCTCCGTCTTCCGCTCCGTCGTCCGACACCGTCTCGTTCCCTTGTGAGCCGTTTTCCTGCCCGGCCGCGAGGGTGTCTCCAGTTCGTTCGCTCTCGTTGCCTGTCGCCCCGTCGTCAGCCGCATCCGAATTGTCCTCGTCGCTGTCGATACCCGGTCCCGACGCGTTGCTCTCTCGCTGTTCGGCGTCCGCGGTGCCGAGCGGTATCTCGCGGGGGTCATCGCCTTCGATCACTATCTCGTGTTCGCTGCCCTCGGTATCGAGCACGATTTCGCGCTCGCCGTCTTCGAACAGCGTCTCCCGCCGCCCGTCTTCGACTGGAACCTCGCGCTCTCCGTCCTCGGTTTCGACCGTCACAACCCCCTCCTCGCCCTCGAACGCTATCTCCACGTCGCGCTCGTCGGTTTCGAACTCTATCCCGACTTCTCTGTCGCCGTCGTCTGTTGCTACCTCGACCGCGCGTCCCTCCCCGTTAGAGCTGTCGTCGTCGGAGTCCGAATCGGTCGCCTCGTCGCCGTCGTCCGCGTCATCCGCATCGTTTCGGTCGTCGCCGTCGTCCGCGTCATCCGCATCGTTTTGGTCGTCGCCGTGGGCGTCGTCAGGATCCGCGTCGTCCTCCTGCACGTTCTCGAGGCCGTCGACAACGGTCGCCGCGTCGCCGGTAGCGCCTGCGGCCGCCGCGTTGCCCGCGGCGACGCAGACGAGCAGAACGCACAGGCAGACGAGTACGATAGGGCGGCGCATAGGGTGACGGGAAACGACCACCCCTGAGGGGTTTGTAATGACGGGCCCAAGCCCAGCTACGCGGGAGAAACCGCGCCTTTACCTCTCCGCGAGATTGGATGTCCGCGGCGTTCGGCGCGGCCGTTCGGGCGCGACAGTCGAAACGGTAGAGAGTTGGCAACCCTTAAGAGCGCGACAGGGTTACTCGGCGGTAGCATGAAAGTGGTCGTTTCTATCGGCGGGAGCGTTCTCGCGCCCGACCTCGGGTCGGAGCGGGTCAGCGAGCACGCGGCCGTCATCGAGGCACTCGCTGACGACGGCTGTTCCGTCGGGGCAGTTGTCGGCGGCGGCGGCGTCGCCCGGGAGTACATCGGGACAGCGCGAGACCTCGGCGCGAACGAGATCGAGTTGGACCAGATCGGCATCGACGTGACGCGCCTGAACGCGCGCCTGCTCATCGCGGCGCTCGGCGAAGACGCCGTCCCGGCACCTGCCGAAGACTACGAGGAGGCGGGGGAAGCGATGCGCCGCGGCGACATCTGTGTGATGGGCGGCGTCACGCCTGCGCAGACGACCGACGCGGTCAGCGCGGCGGTCGCGGAGTACGTCAACGCCGACCTGCTCGTCTACGCGACGAGCGTCCCCGGCGTGTTCAACGCGGACCCCAACGAGGACGACGGTGCCGAACCGTTCGACCGCCTCTCCGCGGGCGAACTCGTCGACGTGATCGCCGACATCGATATGACCGCCGGTAGCTCCGCCCCGGTCGACCTGCTCGCGGCGAAGATCATCGAACGCTCGGGCGTGCGAACCATCGTTCTCGACGGCACGAACCCGCAGCGGATCGCCGACGCCGTTCGCGACGGCGAACACGACGGAACCGACGTCATCCCGGAAACCGCGGGTGACGAACCGACCTACTGGGCCGAGAGATGACCGCCGAGAGCGACCCGTACACGCTGCGAGAGGACGACGAACACCGTGCCTTCTGGGCCGACGAAGTCGCCGACCGAGTCCTCGACCGGGACCCCGACGAGCCGATAGTCGTCAAGGGCGGTATCTCGCCGTCCGGCGTCCCGCATCTGGGAAACGTCAACGAGATCATGCGGGGGTACGTGGTCGCGGAGCGCCTCCGCGACCGCGGTCACGAAGTCCGACAGGTGTTCACCACTGACGACCGCGACCCGCTCCGAAAACTCCCGCGGAAACTCGCGGACCTCGACGGGAACCTCGTGGACCTCGGCGACGTCGACGCCGGCGCGCTCGGGCGAAACCTCGGCAAGCCGTACACCGACATCCCGGACCCGTTCGGCTGCTGTGACTCTTACGGCGAACATTTCTCCAGTCTCATCGCCGAGAGCGCGGCCCTACTGGACGTTTCTCTCGACGTGGTCTCGAACACCGAGATGTACGAGAGCGGCGAGTTCGAGGACGCGACCCGCTATCTGCTTACCAACGCCGACCGCGCCCGAGAGGTGCTCGCCGAATACCAGGACAAGATCGACGCGGAGTACGTCCCGTTCAATCCGGTCTGTGAGAGCTGCGGCAAGATCACGGAGACGGTGACAGCCGTCGATGTCGAGGCCGGCACCGTCGACTACGTCTGTACCGATATGGAGGCCGGCGACCGCACCATCGAAGGCTGCGGCCACGAGGGCACCGCTACTCTGCGCGAGGGCAAACTCCCCTGGCGCTTCGAGTGGCCCGCGCAGTGGCGCTCGCTCGGCGTCGACTTCGAGCCGTTCGGCAAGGACCACGCCGAGGGTTCCTGGCCGAGCGGCGAGGACATCGCGCGCAACGTGTTCGAGTTCGACCCGCCGGTGCCGATGGTGTACGAGTGGTTCACGCTGAACGGCGAGCCCTTTTCGTCCTCCGAGGGGAACGTCGTTCTCGTCTCGGACGTACTGGAGATGCTCGAACCCGAGGTGCTCCGGTACTTCTTCACGAAAGACCCCAGCAGGGCGCGGGACTTCGACATCTCCCGGCTAGACCAGCTAGTCGACGAGTTCGACAACTTCGAAGCGGTGTACTTCGGCGAACGCGAGGGTGACGAGCGAGAGCGCGAACTCGCTGAGCGCGCGTATCCGATCGCAGTACGGGAGGCCCGCGAGGAGCGCGTCCGCCTGCCGTACACGTTCGCCGCCGTTCTCGGGATGACTGAGGACGAGGACCTGCGCGAGGAGATCGCCCGGCGCGAGGGCCACATCCCGGCCGACGCGCCCGACTGGGCCGTCGAGGAGGCGCTCGCCCGCGTCGAACGCGCCCGCGAGTGGGCGCGCCGCACGGACAACGAGTTCAACTACGAACTCAAGCGCCGAGAGATGCCCGGCGTGGAACTCGACGAAAACACCGAAGCGGCGCTCGACGAACTCGCCGACTTCGTCGAACGCGAGGACGATCCCGAGGCTATCCAGGGAGAGATATACGAGACGGCGAAGCGCCACGATATCCCCGTCGGTGACTTCTTCTCGGTCGGCTACCGCCTCTTTTTCGACGAGGAGCAGGGACCGAAACTCGGTCCGTTCTTGGCGAAACTGGACGAGACGTTCGTCGTAGCGCGACTCCGGCGCGAGCGTTGACAGACGGTCCGCGGAACCAAACCCATTTGACCTGCCCGCCCCCACGGTGAAACAATGAGTACGCTGATGTGGGTGCTTGCCGGCATCGTCGTCTACTGGTTCGTAGTCTTGCTGTTGCGGCGGCAGGGCCTGCTACCCGACTACATCGGCACCCAGGGGCCGATCATGACCCTCCACACGAAGCGCGGCCGCGAGTTCCTGGACTGGCTCTCGGCCCCGAAACGCCTCTGGCGCGCCTGGGCGAACTTCGGCATCGGCATCTCCATCGTCCTGATGGTCGGCTCGTTCGTCTTCCTCCTGTTCGGCGCGTTCGCCGCGCTCCAGCAGACTGAGTCGACGGCAGTCAATCAGCCGCGAAACGTCCTCGTCATCCCCGGCGTCAACGATTTCCTCCCGCTTTCGGTCGCGCCCGAGATAATTACCGGCCTCGCGCTCGGCCTCATCGTCCACGAGGGCGGGCACGGCCTGCTCTCCCGCGTCGAGGGGATCGACATCGATTCGATGGGACTAGCCTTTTTCACGATCATCCCGGTCGGCGCGTTCGTCGAACCCGACGAGGAGAGTCAAGCGGCGGCCGACCGCGGCGCGAAGACGCGGATGCTCGCGGCCGGCGTCACCAACAACTTCGCGATTACGGTCGTCGCGTTCGCGTTGCTGTTCGGCCCCGTCGCGGGCTCTATCGGCCTCGCCTCCGGCGCTGCCGTCGGCGGGAGTCTCCCGGGGTCACCCGCCAACGAGTCCGGGATCGGCTACGGTGACCGCATCACCGCGGTCAACGGACAAGAGGTCGAGACGAACGACGACCTCACGGCTCTGCTCGAGAGCGAGGACGACCGGGAGGTGGAAGTGGAGATAAACGGGGAGAACACTGAAACGGTCAACCGCTCGCTACTCGTCACCGGCGTGACGCCGGACGGTCCGGTAAACGTCGAGCGCGGATCTACTATCAGGGCGGTCAACGGTACTGAAGTGTACACCGAACAGGCGTTCAAAAACGCCGTCGAGGACCGCGAAGTGATAGCGGCGACCGTCCAGAAGAACGGGTCGACCGGAGAGGCGACGTTCCCAGTGGGCGCGTACGTCCACGTCGCTGACGACGGCCCGCTCTCCGATTCCGAGGCGTCCGCGGGCGACGGCGTCGTGATCGTCCGGATGAACGACCGTCGGGTCACATCGCTGTCGGACCTCCACGACTGGGCCGACAACTCCTCGCCCGGCGACGACGTGTCGATGGTCGCCTATAAAGACGGCCAACGGGTGACGTACAACGTCACTCTCGGGGAGCATCCGCGGGACGACATCGGCTTCATCGGCGTCACGCGGCAGGCGGAGGGGATGTCCGGACTCACGGTCAGCGACTTCGGTATTCAGACGTACCCCTCCGATCAGTATCTCACGCTGCTCGGCGGAGACGGCGGCGCGGGAAGCGGTCCGGACCTGCCCGGTCCGGTCGGCTCTTTCTTCGGCAAGATACTGATCACGCTGTTTCTCCCGCTCGGAGCGCTCGCGGGATTCGCGTTCCCCTTCGCCGGATTCACCGGCCCGATGACGAACTTCTACGTCGTCGACGGCCCGCTCGCGTTCCTCGGCGGCGGCGTGTTCACCCTCGCGAACGTGCTGTTCTGGACGGGGTGGATCAACGTCCAGTTCGGCTTCTTCAACTGTATCCCGGCGTTCCCGCTCGACGGCGGACGGATCCTCCGGACGAGCACGGAAGCGGTCGTTTCGCGGCTCCCGATCGACACCACGCACGAACTCACCCGGACGGTGACGACGACGGTCGGCCTGACGATGTTCGTGAGTTTCCTGTTGCTGGTGTTCGGACCGCAACTCCTCGGGTAGCGAGAAACAGGTTCGTCGCCGGGCGGAGTTCATACCGTCGGACGGACCGCCGTGACGAGATTCGACGTCCCGGCGTGTCGACAGTCTTCGCGGGCTTCCGTCCGACAGTATCAGGGTCCGACCCGGGGCCTGGAGTCAGTTCTCGTCGAGTCCGTGGCGCTCGTTGAACTCCTCGGGCGTCTCCTCGATCCGGTCGAACTCGTCGAAGTAGTGTTCGTGGTGGCGGATCATCTGTTCGACGATCCAGGCGCTGAACTCCTCGTCAAACCGCCAGGAGTTCTCGACCGTCGGGAACTCGAAGCGGTCGTCGGTGGTGAAGCCGACGTAGACGTGATAGAACCCGAGGATGACGTCCGCGAACTCCTTCGCTTTTTCCGCGCTCTCCTCGCGCTTTTCGGCCAGTTCGTCGCGGCCGTCGTCGGTGAGTTCGAAGTACTTCCGGTCGGGCTCGTCCTCGCGTTCGATCCGCTCCGCCCAGCCTTTCTCCTCGAACTTGTAGAGAATGGGGTAGACGGACCCGTACGACGGCTCCCAGTGACCGCCACTGATGTCCTCTATCTCCTTGAGTATCTCGTATCCGTACCGGGGTTTCTCGTCGAGTAGTTCGAGCACGACGTACGAGATCAGGCCTTTCGGTGGGCCGCTCTTCCGCATTGGGAGGCACTTTCCGTGGTGACTGTGAAAGGGTTTCGGTCGTCTCCGGTCGGGTGATACTCCGGCCGAGCGCCCGCCGGTTCCCGGCGTCCGCTGGAAGTTCGCGGCTCCTCGTGGGCGTGCGTAATTATTCGTCGATCTGTCCGTCGTCCGCGTTCGCGAGTTGCAGCGCCCGGAGAGCGACGTACAGGAGGACGAGACCGGTCCCGACTGCGACGACGAACTGGCCGACGAGGACGAGGAGCCCAGCGAAAATCGAGAAGCCGAACAGGAACGCGATTCCGAACGGGACCACTGCTATCGCACCGACCGCGGCGATCAGCTTCGCGATCGGTATCGCCTCGTACAGGAGGCGGTCCGTGTCTAACTCGCCGGTGGCCGAGTCGATGAAGGGTGGAGAGGGCGGCATCGAGCGACTGATCAGAGCCGATAGATATCAGTCTTATTACTCCCACGTTTCGCGACTGGTCGGTTCTTTGCGTCCGACAGCCAGACGATAGTTCCGCGGCGACCCCGAACGAAACGGTAAGGCCCTTACTCGATCCGTCCTAACGTTGGAGTATGGACAGACGAGATCCCCCGCCGACGGAAGAAGGCTGGTACGCGCTCCACGACCTCCGAACCGTCGACTGGGACGCCTGGCGGGCGGCGGCCGAACGGGACCGCGAACACGCTATCGAGGCCGGCGTCGAGTACCTCCGCGACGTCGAGAGCGTCGACCCCGACGACGGCGGGTCCGCCGTCTACAGCGTCGTCGGTCACAAGGCCGACATCATGATCGTCCACCTGCGCCCGACGATGGCGGCTCTCGACGCCCTCCAGCGGCAGTTCGAGGGGACCGCCCTCGCCGAGTTCACGGAGCGGTCGAGTTCCTACGTCTCCGTCACCGAAGCGTCGGGCTACAGCGAGCGGGCCCGCGAGTACTTCGAGGACGAGGTTGCCGACGACTCGGGACTCGCACAGTACATCCGGTCTCGCCTCCACCCGGAGATACCCGACGACGGGTACGTCAGCTTCTACCCGATGAGCAAGCGCCGTGATCCGGAGTACAACTGGTACGACCTCCCGATGGAGGAACGCACCGAACACATGGCGAGTCACGGCGACATCGGCCGCGACTACGCCGGGAAGGTGTCCCAGATAATCAGCGGCAGCGTCGGCTTCGACGACTGGGAGTGGGGAGTCACGCTGTTCGCCGACGACCCGACGGACATCAAGGACCTGCTGTACGAGATGCGCTTCGACCCCTCGTCGTCGAAGTTCGCCGAGTTCGGCCAGTTCTACGTCGGCCGGCGGTTCCCGCCCGAGGACCTGGACGCACTGCTCGCCGGCGACGAGGTGCCGACTGACGCGGGTGCCGAGGCGCTCGCCGGCGACGGCGAGAGCGATCCTACCGCCGCGGACGCGGCCGACATCGGCGACGAACTCGCCGCGGTCGGCGTCGATGTCGACGCCCCGGAGGGGTCTCACGGCCTCGTTCTCCGTTCGGACGCTGACGTCGAGACCGTCCGCGAGGAGGTCGACGGCCTCCGCGGCAACTTCGAACACTACGACACGCACGTGTTGACGGAGGTACACGAAACCGACGACGGCACGGCTATCGTCTCCGTTTGGGAAACCGAGAGCGCGGCCGACACCGCACAGGGCTTTCTCGAAGGCCTGCCGGGCGTGACGGAGACACACGCCGGGGCGCTCGGCGGCGGGGAGACGACAGTTGTGGGCGACGACGGTGACCATACCGGCGACGGCGGCGACGCGACGCACATCCGCGATGAACTCGACGACCTCGGCATCTACGCCGGCCAGCCACACGGCGAGGACGTGTTCTCGCTGGTGCTTTACTCCGAAGCGGACGTCGACGTCCTTCGAGACGAGGTCGACGACCTGAGCGACGGGTTCGACCGTTACGACACTCACGTCAAGACGGCCGTCTACGAGGCTGACGGCTCCAACCCCGCTGTGGTCTCCATCTGGGAGACGGCGGACGCCGCCGACACCGCCAGCGACTACCTCTCGGACCTGCCCGATATCGTCCGACAGGAAGGTGACGACGGCACCTCAGCGTTCGGCACGATGGGTATGTTCTACACCGTCAAGCCCGACTCGCGCGAGGAGTTCGTCGAGCGGTTCGACACCGTCGGCGGCCTCCTCGCGGACATGGACGGTCACCGCGAGACGCACCTCTACGCCAACGTCGAAGACGACACGGACATGTTCATCACTAGCCGCTGGGACTCGAAGGACGACTGCATGGAGTTCTTCCGCAGCGACGCCTTCGCCGACACGGTCGACTTCGGGCGGGAGGTCCTTGCGGACCGGCCGCGACACGTCTTCCTCGCCTAACGCGACCTCTCGCGCTGTCGTTCGGAACTTTGTCGCGTCCGCTTCTCACCGCACTCCCGTTCCTACTCTTTCCCGGGCGCTAACTCCACCTCCGCCCCCGGCGCGTTCGCCTTCACGCTCTGGAGGCCCTGCTCGGCCTTCTGCTTCGAGGAGTAGCCCTCGCCGCTGTCGGCGATGATGTTCCCGTTGTCGTGGCGGAGCCGCCAGCGCCAGTCGCCCGCCTTGTCGCGGAACAGCTGGAACCGCGCCTTAGCCGTCTCGAACGTCGGCTGTTCGTCGCCGAGGGGGTCGTCCGGGAGCGCCTCGGCGATCTCCGCCTCGCTCACCGACTCGCCGGTTTCGGCGGGTTCGACGTGTCCCGCCATGTCGGCGTGCTCGACAGCCTCGTCTAACTCCGCGGGCGGCTCTCCCGGGCGACTCGGCGGCGTCTGTGTATCCATTTCGGTGCCCTGGCTGGACGCGAACGTGATGGCGTCTGCCCGCAAGACACCGTCAACACCCGGTGCGACGAGGTCCGCCGTCATCAGACCGTCCCCCTCGGCGGTCAGTTCGAGTTCGTCCTCGTCGACTTCGATCTCCAGCGTCGCCGTGATCTTGACGGTGTCGTCTGCCATGGAACGACGTACCACCAGCGAGGGGTTAACGGTTGGCCCCGAACGGACTGTATCCGCTACTGGTCGGCGGACGCTTCGACCGACAGCGCAACGACCGGTCGCCTCCACTGTAGGGTGAAAGTAAAAATACCGCTGTCTCCCGCCGTGCAGTCTAGTGGTTTCGAGCGGAAGCGAGGGGGTTCGGACCCGGATCAAACGTGCCGCCGAGCGCAGTCTCCGGTGAAACGCTCGACCGCTCGGCCCGCGGCACAAAAACGCGGGTGACTGCTATCTCGCGCCGAGGTTCTCACCCGATCAGTCGCCCGCACAAAAGCGCGCGAGATCACTGACTCGCGGTAAAACGCTCGCCCGGTTAATCTCCCGCACTCATCTTCTCGATTCCGGCCGATTCGATGTCTTCGCCGTCGACCGACGAGCGGAGGCTGTCCATGCCGTCGTCGCGGTCGATGCCGAAGTTGTCAGCGTGAAGCTCCGCAACGCGGTCGACCTCCTCGTCGCTGAGCGGCGGCGTGTCGGGAGCGACGGCCCACTCGTCGATGTCCGCTGCGGTGCGGAACGTCGGCGTCACGGAGGCGACGGCGTCGTGGGCGAGCAGCCACTGGATGGCCGCCTGTCCCATTGTGCGCTCCCCATCCTGCTCTAGGAACCGAAGCGCGTCGACCTTCTCCCACCCCGTCTCGTACCACTCGTCGGGGCGGTACGCGCGATGGTCGCCCTCGTCGAGTTCAGTGTCGGGAGTGACCTGTTCGTTCAGCAGGCCCGAGGAGTGTGGGACTCGGGGAAGGAGGCTAGTGTCGGCGTCGAGTTCTTCGATAGTGTCGAGGAAATGCCCGCCGGGTGCCTGTTCGAGGACGTTAAACACGACCTGGACGGCGTCGAACCCTTCCTCGATGGCGCGGTCGCCCTCGGCGAGCCACCCGATGGAGGGTCCGAGCGCCCATCCGACGGCATCGACGGTGCCGGCCTCGCGAAGGTCGTCGAGCGTCTCCAGTACGTCGCGGTCGACCTCGTCGACGTTCGCGTTGTGGAGCATCAGCACGTCGACGTAGTCCATGTCCAGTCGGTCGAGACTGCGGTCGACCGCCGTCTCGATCCACTCGCCGTCGATCCGCTTTGGCAGTTCGCCGTGGCCGGCCTGTGGGTTGTTGTAGAAGTCGTAGCCGACTTTCGTACTCACCGTCACCTCGTCGCGGACATCAGCGAGGGCGCGGCCGACCAGTTCTTCGCTGTCGCCGTGGCCGTACACGTCGCCGGTGTCGAAGAAGGTGATTCCCCGGTCGAGCGCGTGCTGGATCATGTCGACCGCCTGGCTTTCGGCGCGGTCGCCCCACCAGTCAGTGCCGACTACCCACGCGCCGAACCCCACTTCGCTGACCTCGACGCCGGAGCTTCCGAGTTCGCGGTGCTGCATGGGTGCGCGTTGGGATGCAACGCACTTATCGGGTCCGGTTCGCTCGACGTCAGGGGTCGTGTTTGACCGTCGCCGTCTCGTCGCCCGTCGCCGTGTCGGTGCCGAGTTCTTCGCTGTCCGCTTCGACGGTCAGATCCAGCGATACCGCCTCGTCAGGCCCTCCGCCCCGCGGAAACACGGACGCCGAAATCGGCGGTTCGATGTTGTCGACCGCTTCTTGGTCGCTCTCTTTCATGTCGTCCGGGATGACGAACTCCTGTTCTCCGAGGCCGGAGACCGGGATCTTGTTCGTCGTGTTTCCGTCGTCGAACTCGATCTGGCCGCTGAAGGCGGCCGTCGTGGAGACGGTCACCGTCAGCGTGTCGAACGAAGTTCCGGAGACGGCGTCCAGAGCCGTACTGATACAGCCAGCGGAGCCTACGAGCGTTAGTCCAGCAGTACCGAGTACAGCCCGTCTCTTCAGTTCCATACATCTACATGATATAACAAATATATGTGTATTGTGGATCTTTTCACAGAGGCCAGTAGCACGGTCGTAGCGCCCCGAACCCACCGCTCTAACGCTATCTTCGGTCATCCGAATCCATTTCAACGCGGCCCGCGTTACGGGTGACAATGACGAAGCGACACGTCTCACTCCCCGAAGAGGCGGACGACGGTGTGACGGCGTTCATCGAGGAGGTGGATAGTCGGCTGTCCGGCGACGAGGACACCTGTTCCGTCGTTCAGGACGTTCTCGTCGACCTGTACGGGGACCGAGAGGCGTTCGAACGGTGGCAGGCCGGCAAGCCCGTTTCCAACGCGACGCGAGTTCGACTCCAGGGGTACGACCCCTGCAACGCGACAGTCGAATCGGAGTACTACGCCGAAAAAGACGAGGAACGGTTTCAGCGCTCGAAGCATCTCCAGTGGCTCTGGCGTCAGTTCGACGCCACGCCGATGGCCGACAACGTCGAGTTCGCGCTCCGCTTTCGGCGGATGCTCGCCAAACACCTGTTCGACGAGTGCGGCGACAACTGCCGCTTTTTCAAGGGAATCTCGTTCACGTACGGCCACAACATCACTGTCGGCGACAACGCAGTCGTCCACGACGACGTGCACCTAGACGACCGCGGACGGATCACTGTCGGCGACCGCGTCTCGATCAGCGACGGCGTCCACGTGTACAGCCACGACCACGACGTAGTCGACCAGACCGCGGTCCAGAACTATCACACTATCATCGAGGACGACGCCCGCGTCACCTACGACGCGATGGTCCGTGCCGGTACCAAAGTCGGGCGAAACGCACTGGTCGGTGCCCGTGGCGTCGTCCAGAACGACATTCCGGACCACCACATCGCCGTCGGGATGCCGGCCGAGAGCGTGAAGATCAAACCCGGATGGGAGGACGTCGCCGTCGCTATCGACCAGGCGAACGAGAACCGCCAGGAACAACGCCGGATCGAGTTCGAACTCGACGACGGTCTCGACGTCTTCGACGAGTTCGACCGGGACCTCTCATAGGAGTCGTCGTAACTGTATTCCGGTCTTCGCCGACGCGAGGTCGGCGAACTACCGAACTGACGTACGACAGTCTCTCACCGTCTAGCGATAGTAGCCAGTGAAACGGTTCATACAGTGATAGCCCGATAGCAGGCGGTCGAGTGTGCAATGTGTCACCGGCTCCTATCGTTCCGAAGCACTGTCCAGAGGCGGCGTGTCCCGAGAACGGCGAAATCGAGGACGATAAGCAGCGACGCGAGCGCACCTGCAGAGATCGTCAGCAGGTGGGACAGCCGGATCCAGTTCGGAAAGACGAACCGAGCCCAGGCTTCGGCCTTTGCGGCGGTTTCCGCGACCATGGACTGCTCCGCCGTCCGGCTACCGAGTCGCCATCCAGGCACCGTCTCGCCGCCCTCTTCGGGAACCGAGAGTCGGTCCGCGGAGTACGGCATCGCGACGCCGCGGTACTCCCAGACGACGGCTCCGTTGCTGTCGACCTCCACCACGCGGTCGTTGTACGTGTCGACTATCAGCGTGTTCCCGTTCGGGAGGCGGTCGGCGTCTCGCGGCCAGAACAGGAGGTCGCTCCCACCGTACGCCCACACGCTCGTCCCGTTGTCGACGCTGTACTCGATGACTCGGTTGTTCTCGCTGTCCGAGACGAGTAGCGTCCCCCACTCGTCGAGGCGCTGGGGGTTGTGCTGTTCGTACATAGTCTCGTGATCCCCGGGTTCGCCGACCATACCGACGATCTCGTTCGTCTCGGGGTCAACCTCGATAACCGTGTCGAAGTTCCGGACGGATAACTGGAAGTTCCCGTTGTCGAGGTGGTCGATGTCGTTCATGTGCGTCCAGTCGCGTTCAGAACCCTCGCCCTCCGGACCGCCGTACTCCTCGTGGAACTCCGTCCCATCGCCGAGATGGTCGGTCGCGTTCCACTGCCACGTAACCGTTCCGTTTCGGGCGACGGTGAACGCACGGTCGTTGCCCATGTCCGCAATGGCCGTCTCGCCGCTGTCGAGGCGGTCGACGTCGTGCACTTCGTGGTTGAGGACGTACTCGTCGTACCAGGTGTAGCGCCAGACTATCTCTTCGTCGTCACCCGCCAGCGTGTCGCCGTCTATCTCCAGAATCCGATTGTGGACGCACTCTTGGGAGTGATAGAGTATCTGGGCGGTCGGACAGTTGTCCCGCTTTACTTTCGTCGCAACGGCGACGAGCAGGTTTCCGTTGTCGAGCATCTCCGAGTCGAAGACGCGCGAGTTCGGCGGGTCGTACACCCACACTCGATCGCCGTCCGGCGTCACTTCCATCGCCTTTCCGTCGAAGTCGTCGCCGTAGCTCTGGACGCTGATGAGCGTGTTTCCGGGATACGGTTCGCCGGCCCCCGAGGCCACGGCCGTTCCCTGCTGGGTCGTATCCGTGAGTACGACCTGCAGGCCGAACACCGCGGTGAGGACGAGTACGACAGCAGAGAGGGCAACGACGCGCGTCCGACGGTCCATACTGGCGAGTGGTAACGGCTGTCGCCTAACTCTGACGGTCCGCCACGAATACACAAGTGTTTGCAGTACGTAGTGGTACACGTGGACATCCCACAGTGGGCTCTGATCTACGTCGTCTCGTTCGCTCTCCTACACCTGGCTATCTACTACTACTATCTCCGGGGTGAACAGAGGGACGACTCGGCGAACCCCTCCTTTTCCGGCGAGAACGGCGGCGATTACTCGCCGAGAAAACCGGTTCCGCGCGACCGGCGCGACGCGCCACAGGACCTCCACGACGCCGGGTGGTCCGAACAGGACGACATGGACGGACGCCGGTGTCCGCACTGCGGGACGATAAACGAGAGCAATCCGACGTACACCTACTGCTACGAGTGCGTCAAGCGCCTGGGAATGTAACCTCGCTCTCCGGTCCGCGGACCCGTCCCTGCGAACCATATTTCCGGCGAGCGTCCGTAGCTCGCAGTATGCCACGGAGTGTAGCGGTCAACGTCGGTGCGAACACGACGCTTCCCGGGTTCCGCGCGCCGGTTCACCCCGACGGACGCTTCGAGTACGTTCCGATCCCGGAACGCGAACCCGCGGCGGTGTCTCTCCCGACGTACGCCGACCTGAACGTCGAGATGGATGTCCCGCCGGACGTCCGCGACACCGAGGTCCATCTGGATCCCGAGTTCGCCGAGTATCCCCAGTGCGAGGCCTACACCTACGGGGACGACTACGCTGTCAAGGCCGGCCCGCTTTCCGACCTCGCGGCGGGCGACTACGCCTTCTTCTACGCGACGCTCTCGACCGCCGGCGACCCGCCGACGTGGGCGGCACCGGAGTGGGGCGCGTACCTGATTGGCGCGTTCCGCCTTGACCGCGACCCCGTCACGGCGTACGAGTCACTCGACCCGGCCGACCGAGAGCGGTTCGCGAACAACGCCCACGTCAAGCGCGAGACGGTCGATGCCGAAGTCTTGCTGTTGGGCGACCCCGCCGAATCGCGACTGTTCGACCGCGCGATCCCGCTGTCGAGTCGGACCGCCGGTGCGGACCCGAACCGAATCGTGATCGACCTCTCGGCGGATTCCGGTAAGGGTCCGTGGTGGCGGCGACCGCTCCGGTTCGACGAACCGGCGACCTCGGCGCTCGTTGATATCGTCGAAACCGGCGAGATAGAGCGGTGCTTCGAGAACTGACCCTCTCAGGTTCGTTCGTCGAAGGATGCGCCGGCCGGGAATTGAACCCGGGCTATGAGCTTGGGAAGGCCATCGTGTCACACGTGCGAAAAATCATGTCACCCACCCGGTGAATCATCATACTTCCAGCATCTTTTCACACGTGACCACCGACAGATCGCCGCTCCGTCTTGCATTCTCTCCCGCTGGCGGTCCGGAGTTCCTCGACTCGTACTACTATCCGGTATTTTATAAAGACCCGGTCTGTGAGCTTGATGCTTAACCGCATAGAATGTACCGCTTAACCCCTGTTACAAACGATCCGGCTGGTAATATTGGAGCTCTGCGTCCGCGAACGTTTCCTCAAACCGGGTGATTTGGTCCGGATAGATCTGTTCAAGGTACTTTTCAGGTGAGACCTGGCTGTATGGGTAGACTCCGTCAATCGCGTATTCTCCTTCTTTCTCACCTTCGAGAACGCGGACGTTCACCTCTAAACAGGGCTCTAATGTTTCCTTATTTATACAAGGTTCAAGCACAATTCCGACCTGGTCTTTTTCAAGACCACAGACAAGTAGGTATTTCTCAATCTCCTCAACCGGATCATTCGATGGCCAGTCGATATCGTATCACCCTTCGACCTTTTCCAGAAACTGGGGTGTGATCTTGTCGACCCCCTGTTTGGATGCTTGGCGGCCTGCTTGCAGAAGCTGTTCTAACGCGTCCCGACAGTCACCACTCGATTGGGCCACCCCCTCAGCAATTCTCTCTACAACTTCAGGTTGCACGACTCCTGGCTGGAACGCTTTCTCGACCCGGTCTTCAAGGATCTGCTTCAGCTCCTCCGCCGTATAGGGTTTGAATTCGACTGTTCGACAGTTGAACCTGCTTGTGCTCCGTGAATCAAGGAAGAACTCCCCTGGTGGCAGGTTCGAAACTAGTACCAGACCGAGTTTGTTCTCGGACTGCTGGTTTAACATATGGAGGTCGTAGATGATTTCGTCTTTGTCTTCGAACCGGTCGAATTCGTCGAGAAAGACCGCGACACACCGGTTCTTGTCGAGCCAGTTCCCGATTATCTGGAGAAGTTCATCAACGGGTTTCCCCTTTCTGGGAGCAGGATAGCCTAACTGGATCAGCATCTCCGTTAGTAGGGAAGACCGAGTTCGGTACTGCCAGCAGTTGATCCGGACGGTTTTCACACCATTCTTGTTTCCCAGTGTGTCGAAGACGTGGCCTACACACACGGTTTTCCCGCTGCCTGGCGGGCCGTACACTAGCAGGTTCTCCGGTGACTTCCTTTCCGTGAGCGGATCGACTGCATCTCGGATAGCGTGGATCTCGGCCTCACGACCGACTACGTCTGGAGGTGAGGATTCTGCCTTGAGAAGTTGCTCTGAGCGTATAATGCTACCACCGGCACTGTCTAGTTTAGCACCTCTGCTGGCGTCTGTCCGTTGAGTGACTGGTGCGGTCGCTGCGTGTTATAATAGTGTACGAACTGTTCAAGCCACTCTCTGACGCTCGCCCGACTGCCGACCCACG